>JAFQFG010000003.1 GCA_017398695.1 Alistipes sp. | reverse complement strand
TGATGCATACGCTGAATTGGTGCCATACTATCTGCTCCAGATTGAGTATAAAGAGGGTAACTATCCCTACGTGGTGAAGGAGGGAGAGGTTCTGCTGCCCAAGTCGTCAAAGGAGCAGGCTCGCGACTTGCAGCGCATCATCGCAGAGTCGTGGTTCCGTATGAACAACTTCCGCAAAGCTGCCGACTATATCCGTGCTTTCGAGAAGTCGGGTGGCAAGATGGAGCGTAACGAGAACTATATCCTCGGATACTCGCTCTATCGAACAGCTAACTACCATCAAGCTCAAACGGCTCTGCATAAGGTGTGCGGAGCGGATGATGCTCTGACGCAGAATGCTTCGTATCACTTGGCTGACTGCTACCTCAAAAATGGCGATAAGCGAATGGCAAGCAGTGCCTTTGCTATGGCATCGAATGATAAGTTCGATGCAACCATTGCCGAGGATGCTCTCTTCAACTACGGAAAGTTGCAGTATGAACTTGGTGGCGGAACCTTCAATGCCGCGGTAAATCTTCTGACTCGCTACATCGAAAAATATCCCGACTCGGGACGACTTCAGGAGGCTCGCGAGCTGCTTATTGCGGCCTATTTCAATTCGAGTAATTACGACAACGCCTACAATGCCATTAAGGCGTTGCCCAATCCCGACAGCAGCATCCGTGCGGCACTGCAGAAGATAACCTACTTTAACGCTCTTGAGGCCTATATGCAGGGCGATGACCAAAAGGCCGAGAGAATGCTTGAGGAGTCGGTGTCGATTGGTGTGAGCCCGAAGTATGGAGCACTTGGAACTTTCTGGCTCGGTGAGATCGCCTACGGACGAGGGGATTACGACAAGGCCGTCGAGAGGTATCGTTACTACCTCGACCGGGCTCCACAGACCGAGCGCGAGTACAAGATGGCGCTCTATAACCTCGGTTACGCCTACTTCTCGATGGGTAATATGGCCAATGCGAAGCGCTCGTTTGCCAATTTTGTCGAGTCGTATCGAAAGGCTGATGGCTACCGTGCCGATGCGTGGAATCGTTATGGCGATGCTCTCTACTCGATGCGTGATTATAAGTCGGCTGTGGGGTGCTATGAGAAGGCTGCCTCACTCGGAACAACCGAAAGCTACTATGCGCAGTATCAACGAGCTATAGCTCTCGGTATTTTGGGTCGAACAGCGAATAAAATCGAAGCTCTGCGCCTTATTGTGGATGCCGACCGTGGAGATTATGTTGACGATGCTACGTTTGAGCTGGGTCGCACCTATATCGCACAAGAGCAGTATCGTAATGGAGCAGAGACTCTCAAACTCTTTGTAGAAAACTATCCGAGTTCGGCCAACCATACGCAAGCCCTGCTCGATTTGGGTTTGGCGTACTTCAATCTGCACGATGCACCCTCGTCGCTCAAATACTACGATATGGTCATTGCTAAAGATCCTCGTGCTGTTGAGGCTAAGGAGGCCTTGCGCAGTGTGCGTGAGATTTATGTCACCACGGGCGATGTGGACACCTACTTCTCGTATGCCGAGAAGGCCGGTGTCGAGTGCGATTTGAGCCAAATGGCACGTGACTCGCTTTCGTTCGAATCGGCTCAGAAGATATATGTTGCAGGCCGCATTGAGGAGGCTGTACTGCCACTCGAGAACTATGTTGCAACATTCCCGAAGGGCTATTATCTCAACGATGCCCTCTTCTATTTGAGCGATTGCTACCTGAAGTGTGAGCGTGCAGATGATGCTGTGCGGACAATGTTTACCCTTGCCGAGCGCCCTGTGAGTCAATATACGTTGCGAGTGCTCGAGAGGCTGTCGCAATATACATGGGAGCAGGGTCGCTATGAGGAGTCGGCTCGTGCATTCCGCCAACTCTACGATGTCGAGACGCAGGAGCCGTTGCGTAATGATGCTATGGAGAGCTATGTGCGAGCGGTTAAGGCTTATGGAGATGATGATGCTTTGGTGGCAATGGCGGATGATGTTGCCGCACAAGAGTTTGCCGGTGAAACGGCTCTGCGCGAGTCGCGTTACATCAAGGCCAAGGTGTTGCAGAAGCGTGGCGATGCCGAGGCGATTACGCTATTTAAGCTATTGAGTGCGGATGTCCGCCATGCCGAGGGCGCCGAGGCTTCGTATGTGGTCATCGAGAATGCGTATAAGGCGGGAAATATGGAAGAGGCAGAGCAATCGGTTTATGCATTTGCCGACAAGAATACACCCCATTCGTATTGGCTGGGTAAAGCATTTATCCTGTTGGGCGATATCTACCGCTCGAAGGGTGATCTGTTCCAGGCTCGAGCTACATACCAAAGCGTTGTAGATGGATATACTCCGACCGATGACGGAGTTGTTGAGGAGGCCAGAGCGCGTATTGCTCAACTGAACTAAAACGAGATGAAGATGATGAAGAGATTAGTTAAGATATCGTTAAGCTTGGCGGTAGTGCTCATGCCTTGGGTGGCAGGGGCGCAAGTTGCTAAGCAGGTGGAGGTGACCAAAGCCTATGTTCCGGAGATTGCTGAAGCAGTGAAGTTGCCGATCGAGCCCAATATGGTCGATACGGTGAAGATGCATCCCGAGATTGACTATTCGATCTCGCCAAGGATGTATTCGACTTCGTTGTCGACGCACAATTTCAAGCCCGCGACGGTAACGTATTGGGAGTATAACAATCCCAAGAACTTCTATCTGAAGGTTGGTGCAGGTTTCCCGTTGAGCTCGGTGGGTGATGTCTATGCATCGGTTCATCGCGAGAGAGTGGGCTATCTGTTGGCATACCTTAATCATGACGGAATGTATGCCAAACTGCCCAACTATGCGAAGGTTAAGACCAAGGCGATGCAGATGCAGAACCGCGTGGGAGCGGCCGGTGGCCTCTATTGCGGAAAGCATATCTTCGAGGGCGATGTGAACTATAACTCCGAGATGTTTCATCGCTATGCCGGTGATGGTTCCGAGATTGATTTCGAGGATGTAAATGTCAAACTGCGTTTTGGCGACACCTTCACCGACCTCTCACGTCTGAATTTTGATATTGCACTCCATGGCAATTACTTTAATGATAAGGCCGGATGGCTTGCCGAGAATCAGCGTCGTCTGCAGGAGGCTCATGCCGGTGCCAAGGCTCGCATAGCTCGTGAGTTTAAGCGCCACTATCTGGAGCTCGCTGTTGGATATGATGGCCGTTGGGGATTTAAGGATTTGGCGCAGTATGCCGATAATATGATATATGGAGGTCTGCGTTATGGTTATAGGTCTGACTTGCTTGAGTTGTTGGTCGGTGTCGACTATTGCTACGACCGCGTGAAGGGTCGCGACAAGAGTTCGCACTATCTGCTGCCTGAGTTAAAGGTGCGTTTTAATGTCAGTCGTCGCGATATCATTACTCCGTTTGTTGAGGTCGATACCTCGATAGAGAACAACAGTTTCCACTCGCTGATTCAGCGTAATCCATACGTTGAGTTCATCGAGCGACAATTCACATTGCCCAATACGGTCAACTACGATATACGTTTCGGTATTGAGGGTAAATTCGCTAAGGATAAGTTCGCGTATCGACTCTATGCCGGAATGTCGTTTATCGACAATAGCATCTATTGGTATAACTACGACTATATGTGGTTGCGCCCCGAGGCCGACCGTCGCAACGTGATGTCGCTGAATCTGGAGGTCGATTATAAACCTATCAATCGTCTGGTCATCTCGGCCGGAGTGCACGGATACGACGTTAATGATTTAGCCGATATCCACCTCGCAGGCACGAAGATCGCTCTCAAGGGTGGACGAGCACCGGTGGATGGCTACCTGAAGGTGCGCTACGACTTCGGTAAGGTGTCGATTGGCGCATCGGCCGACTTCTATGGCAAGGCGAAGTGGAGCAGTATCGAGCGCATTGATCCCGAACAGGCGGCGGAGCCTGCAAATATGAAGGTATGCACACTCGTTGCCCCCTTCTATGCGAACGTAAATCTCGATGTTGATTGGCAGGTTGCCAAGCATTGTACACTCTTCCTGGAGGGACGCAATCTGGCTAATATGAATATCTATCGCTGGGCCTGGTACCGCGAGTTGGGCATCCATTTTATGGCCGGAGCGAGGGTTAGCTTCTAATAAATCCCGCAAAAACATAGATTTGAAGAGGGTTTTCGGTTATAAAACACCGAAAATTCTCTTTTTTTATAAGGTTGTTTGTGTATCTCGAAAATTTTATCTACCTTTGCGCACCCGCAAAGTGCGGGTAGGATTACAACAATTAACAGTATTAATTAAACGTAAAACACAGTGGATTCATTAAGCTACAAAACTATCTCGGCGAATGCGGCAACTGTCAACAAGGAGTGGGTTGTCATTGACGCTACGAACGAGGTATTGGGTCGCCTTTCATCGCAGATCGCGAAGATTCTGCGCGGAAAGCACAAGCCGAGCTACACTCCCCACGTTGATTGCGGTGACTACGTTATCGTGATTAACGCCGAGAAGGTGAAGCTCACCGGCAAGAAGATGACCGACAAGGTCTATGTTCGTCACACGGGCTATCCCGGTGGTCAGCGTTTCGCTACCCCCGCCGAGTACCTCTCCAGAAAGCCCGAATTTGTAATTGAGGAGGCTGTTCGCGGCATGCTCCCCAAGACACGTCTTGGTGATCACATCATCAAGAATTTGAAGGTTTATGCAGGTGCGGAGCATCCCCACGTTGCACAGAACCCTAAACTTATTAAATTAAACGAGATTAAGTAAAAACTATGGAAGTTGTAAACACCGTTGGTCGCCGTAAGGCAGCTGTGGCTCGCGTATTCGTGAAGCCGGGTAAGGGTCAAATTACAATCAACCACAAGTCTCTTGATGAGTATTTCTCGTTGGAGATCCTTCGTTACGAGGTTAAGCAGCCTATGTTGGTAACCGAGACTGAGGGTCAGTTCGACGTGACCATCAACCTCGATGGTGGTGGTATCAAGGGTCAGGCAGAGGCAGCCCGCATGGGTATTGCACGCGCATTGTGCGAGGTAAACGCAGAGTATCGTTCGGTATTGAAGAAGAACGGTTTCCTCACTCGTGACTCGCGCGAGGTTGAGCGTAAGAAGCCCGGTCAGCCCGGAGCACGCCGCAAGTTCCAGTTCAGCAAGCGTTAATCGCAGCGGACCAAGATTTCGGCAAGCACGACAAGGGTTATTTTGCAAATCGACAAGACTACACCTATATATTATATTGTATTACTTGACGATTGCCCTGTCGCGGAAAACTTCTCGGATTGGCCGATGTGCCACTGCCGAGTGGTTGATGCAAAGAGGATTAAAATTAAACAAACAAAACACGTAAATTAAAAATGTCACGTACAGATTTTAATACATTGTTGGAGGCCGGCGTTCATTTCGGACACTTGAAGCGCAAGTGGAATCCCAAAATGGCTCCCTATATCTTCATGGAGAAGGGCGGCATCCATATCATCGACCTTTACAAAACTGTTGTAAAGTTGGATGAGGCAGCAGCAGCACTCAAGCAGATCGCAAAGAGCGGTCGCCGCGTACTGTTCGTTGCAACCAAAAAACAAGCTAAGGAAATTGTAGCCGAAAAGGTAGCTACCGTAGGTATGCCCTTCGTAACAGAGCGTTGGGCTGGCGGTATGCTCACAAACTTCCCTACTATACGTAAGGCCGTTAAGAAGATGGCAACCATCGATAAGATGACCAACGACGGCACTTTCGATAACTTCTCGAAGCGCGAGAAGTTGCAGATCGCACGTCAGCGTGCAAAGCTCGAGAAGAACCTCGGTTCTATCGCTGACCTTACCCGTCTGCCCGCAGCGTTGTTCGTTGTGGACGTGCAGAAGGAGGCTAACGCTGTTAAGGAGGCTAATCGTCTGAACATTCCCGTATTTGCAATGGTAGATACTTGTTGTGATCCGACCAACATTGATTACGTTATACCTGCAAATGACGATGCAACCAAGTCGATTGCGGCTATCCTTGACGTAGTATGCGCTGCTATCGCAGAGGGTACTGAGGAGCGTAAGCTCGAGAAGGAGAAAGAGGCTCTCGAGGCAGAGGCTAACACCGAGGCAGCTCCCAAGAAGGAGGCTAAGCCCCGCATCAAGAAGGCTGTGAAGGCTAATATTGATGCAGAGGAGGCTGCTGTAGCTGAGGTAGTAGCTGCAACTGCAGAGGCTGAGGCCAAGAGTGAGGAGAGCGCAGAGTAATTAACCATTAAAAGCGAAAAACACTATGGAAATCAAAGCAGCTGATGTGATGAAACTCCGCAAGATGACCGGTGCGGGTATGATGGATTGCAAGAAGGCTCTTATCGAGGCTGAGGGCGATTTTGATCGTGCACAGGACATCATTCGTGAGAAGGGTAAACTCGTAGTAAGCAAGCGTGCCGACCGTACTGCGTCGGAGGGCGTTGTGGTAACCAAAATCGTTGGCGAGAAGGCATATATTCTTTGCCTTGCATGCGAGACTGACTTCGTGGCTCAGAACTCGGAGTTCGGTGCTTCGGCTAACGCAATCCTCGAGATTGCTGTTGCAGCTGATGCAGCAGACCTCGCAGCTCTCTTGGCAGTGAAGAACGCCGAGGGTCACACCGTAGAGGAGATGGTAACCGAGAAGTCGGGCCAGACCGGTGAGAAGGTTGAGTTGGCATACTACGCACGTATCGAGGCTCCTTACTGCTGTGCATACGTTCACTTCAACAAGAAACTCGGTACCGTTCTTGGTTTCAACAAGGCAATTGATGAGGAGGTAGCGAAGAAGGTGGCAATGCAGGCAACTGCAATGGCTCCCATCTCGATTGACGAGAACGACTGCCCCGCAGAGGTTGTCGAGAAGGAGAAGGCTATCCAGTTGGAGATGATGAAGCAGGATCCTAAGAATGCAAACAAGCCTGAGGCTATTCTCGAGAAGATCGCCGAGGGCAAGATGCGTAAGTTCTTCGAGGAGAGCACTCTTCTGAACCAGGCACTTGTTGGCGAGAAGATTTCGATCCGCGAGTTCATCGCCGGTGCAGATAAAGAGGCTACGGTTGTTGCTTACAAGCGTTTCGCTTTGGAGGCATAATCAACCAACGCTATATGAAAAGGGCTGCTGTGAGGCAGCCCTTTTTTTGACCCAAAAGGGGTGGTTGAAAGGGGCGAGTGTGGCGATAACGACCACCAAAGACTCCTTCCTTATTTTTTAGGAGAGGTGTCTGAATGCCGGAGGAGTTTATAGCCATTAGCCCTCATCAATTATCAATTAGCCCTTGGCTGTATCTTGTGCTGGGAAAACTATTTTACACCCAATTTGGCAAGTATGGCGAGAATTACTCGACGGAGAATTTGAGGTATGGCGAGCCATAGGGTCGAGGCGTTGCGCCATAGGCGGGAGTGGCACGATATGGTGCGCCCGTTAAAACTGATAACATCACTGATGATACCTACGACATCTTGTGGGCTGCACTGCTCCCAGATGCGATAGTTCCCGTCGCCTGCGAGGGTTATTTTATCCTCGTCAATACGACGTATGCGATGCATGATGTGACGACCACGGTAGCGGAAGAGAACGATATCGCCTACACGTAACGCCTTGCGCTCGGAGTCGGTTAGTGGAGCGATGCGTACCTGCGTGCGGTCGCTACGCATAAAGGGGCGCATGCTGTGCCCTTTGACGCGAATGATGACACTCTGCCCTTCGGAGAGCAGTTCCTCTACCTGAGCGAAGAAGATGTCGTTGCTGATGGTTTTCATCGTTGTCGGAGGCTATTTGTTGCCTAAGATGGTATTGTGCGAGAGTTGTGCTGCTGCAGCATCCGGCAGGCACTCCAAGTGGTAGACCGGGACCTTGGCCAGGACCTCCGAAAGTGTGTCGCAGATGTTGTCTTGTAACTCGCTATCGTATGCAAATGAGGGTGGACATGATGGCAACAGAGCACCGAGCGCAGATATGGTACTTTGCCTGCGCATAGCGTTGTGGGGAGCCTGGCTTAGGCGAACGATGCCACGAATGGGGAAACTCTTGTTGATGTAGCATGGGGTTTTGCCACTCCAAGCCGAGCCGAAGACTGTCGGCACCCCGTCAACGCATCGGATAATCGGGCTGTCATCGTTTAGGAGCTTGGCTCCATCTATGTTTTCACGCCAAAGTCGCGTGTGGGTACTTTTGCCCGTGCCCGACTCTCCGAGGAACATTACAGCACCTCCATCCTTGACGATTACCGACGAGTGAATCGCGATGGCGTGCAGCGGATTTATGGCCAGGCCAAACATCACCCATAGTCCAAATCGCAAGAGTGAAGGGTCGGGAGCACCTTGTTCTGCAATATTGCTCACAACCTTTGATGAACCAAATTCGCGCACAAAGATGATTTTGCGGCTGTTTTCATCGGGGTTTTGTGGCTGCATATAGAAGAGATAGCCGTGGTCGTATCGACAGAAAAAACAGTCGTGCTTGGCATCCTCAAACTCAAATTCGTGCAGCAGACACAACTCATAATCGCCTATGGCAATGGGCACGTCCATGTGTAAATCCATGACCGGCTTTGCATCTGCATCAAAATCTACAGCAAAGGGCTTAAAGCCACGAAGTCCGTTCTCTACGAGGTCTGCGTAAGGTTCATTTGTGCGCAGACGAAAACCTGCTATGATGTAATCTCTACTCATTGGCTTCGAGTGTTAAAATTCGGTCGCAACAGTCCAGCGAGCTCTCGCGATGGGCTATGACGATGATTGTTAGTTCTTTATTGTGCTTGGAAAGCTGCTCTATGGCATTGTTTATATTCTGCTCGGTGTCGTTGTCGAGTGAAGATGTCGCTTCGTCGAAGAAGAGAATCTCGGCCTCCTTGTAGAGCGCGCGTGCAATGCCGATGCGCTGACGCTGACCGCCCGAAAGTCGATTTCCGCACTCTCCGGCAGGAGTGTCAACACCTTGTGGTAGAGAGTCGATAAATTCACGCAGATCGGCCATGTCGATTGCCTTGTCGAGCCTGTCGCGGTCGATATGTTCGGAGGGAACACCAAGGGCAATATTCTCGAGGAGAGTACCGTCGGTGAGGAAAACATTTTGCGAAACGTAGCCCACTATATTGAGCCAACGACGACGATTTTCGGGACATAATTGCTCATCATCAACATAGATTGCTCCATTCGATGGCTCGAAAAAGCCGAGCATTAGGTTGAATAGGGTAGTCTTTCCTGCCCCCGAACGGCCACGAATGCCCACGCGCTCACCCTTGCGGATGCCGAGTGAAAGGTCGCTGATAACATCCTGCTCGCCATCGTCAAATCGAAACGATATGTTGTCGATGCGGATCTCACGCTCAAATCTCATTCGTTCGGTCGTGTCGTCGATCGAAGGGTCGATATCATCAATGTGTGCATCGCGGATGATGTCGATGGTGTAGCGATTGTAACGCAGTGAAGCCCAGGCACTCATGATGCTGCGAACGGATGGCATCAGGCGTAGAGCCGCGATAGCAAAGATGCCGAAGAGAATCTTGATGCTGCTACCCTCAAAACCAAGGTTGAGAAGCACCATTACCACAAGACCGAGAGCTAAACCTATCTCGGTGAACATTTGCGGGAGAGTCGATATGGTTGCATTTTTCAGTCGGACACTGACCACCTCATTCATCGACTCATCAAAACGACGCAGCATCGAAGGAAAGGCGTTGCAGACCTCGAGGTCGGAGTATCCGCGGTAGGTGTCTATTACACTGCGCATCTTGGCGCGTTGAGCCTTGTTTTCAATGTCGCCATAGTTGTTCAACTTCTGGCGTACCATGGTGATGTAGAGCCACGCTGCGGGTATAAATATAGCAATCACGAGCAGTGCTGCCACAATATTGTAGCATGCCAATGCTACGAACAGTAGCAGGAAAAGCATAATCTCGCTTGCGATGGATGCCAGCGGACGCAGAACTCCAATTACGAATGTGAGGCAGACGACATTTACATTGCGAGTGAGCAGAGAAGAGTTGCTGCTCTTGATAAAACTCAAACCGCGATTGTGATAGTCGATGTAGAGCCTGCGCGAAAGGAAACGGTAGAGATCGTAGATGAAGTTGCGCTCGGCAGTGTAGAGGCCAAGGTTTATAAGGCATTTCAAGACTATAACCCCGACCACGGCTGCACAGACCGCTACGACAAACCACTCGTCGGAGGTGAATCCCAACACTTCGTATATCCACTGCAGACGACTGCTCTCATGGATAGCATCAGTGTCGAGAATCAGCACGAGTACAGGCACCAGCATAGCCAACCCCACGAAGTTGAGAAGTGCTCTTATAAAGATGGTCAGAGCAACCCACAAACTACGTTTGCGGAACGATCGGGGTATTATGTCCAATATGCCATGTTTCATCCCCACAAAGTTAGCATTTTTTTTGAAAAATCGAGGCTAATTCCCTATATTTGCATAAAACCCAGCCTTCAAGAGATGAAATATCGGTATTTTTTATGCTTTTTTCTGCTGTGTGCTGCATTTGCAGGGTGCAGTACAGCTACGACTCCTAATGAAGCTTTGCTTTGTGAGTTGGATGCTGCCTTTGAGAAACGCGAAGGTTGGGATGCCGCCAAGCGGACAAAAATAGATGCTATACGTGGCAACCTCGAATCGGGTAGTTCTGCGCAGAAAATAGATTCATGTATCGACCTTTACGAGGAGTATTCCAGCTTTAATGTCGACTCGGCGTGCCGTTATGTGGCATTAATGCTCAAAGAGTACGACAAGCTGCCGACCGTACAACGACAACAATTCCGCAGCCTTGTAAATCTTGTAGCGGCACAGGCTTGCATAATGGTCGAGAATCTTCACGAAGCGCGTTATCGCTTGTCGCAAATCGACACCTTGACTCTCTCTCGCGAGAATATGGTCGACTATCTCTCTATCGAGATCAGGTTGCTTCAATATGAGCGTCAATCGGTGTGGGATCATGCGCAGAGATGTGCGCAGTTGTCTGATCGAATCAAGGAGGCGTCCCGACGTCGCATCGAGATCTCCGAAAAGGGTAGTGCCTCTCATCTGCGCTATCGTGCATCGTCGTTGCGAGCCTCCAAACGCTTTGAAGAGGCGAGAGTCTTGTACGATAGTGCGTATAGAGCCGCCACCGACATACATCTTCGCGCCAAAATCGCTGCCGAGGCGGCCTCGTGCTACTCTAATCTTGGCGATGATGAAATGTCCGAGCGAATGTTGATTCTTGCAGCGCAAGACGACTTTCGTGCATCGGTTAAGGAGTACACATCTCTGCCTCGTTTGGCGATAAAACTCTATGAACGCGGGGATGTGGAGCGTGCGAATCGCTATATGCGCTGTGCTATGAGCGATATCCTCTCGGCTAATCATAATGTGCGACTTGTAGAGTATTCCGCATCGAGTGAGGCTATCCATAACGCCTTTGCCGAAACGTTGGCTTCGCGACGTCGTATTATGGTTGCAATGGTTGTTATTGTCAGCATCTTTGCTGTGGTGATTATGTTTGTGTTGCTGAGATTGTCACGCCAGGCGCGTCGTATCCGTCGTATGAATGATGATTTGAGAGGTGTGAATGAGATTATTTCACGTCGCAATGAAGAGCTTCTTGCGCTCAATATCCAACTTAAAGAGGTTAATTTACGACTTGTCGATTCCAATCGTATCAAGGAACAATATGTGAGCCAATTCATGGATTTGTGTACCTCCTATATCTCGAAACTGGATAGTTATCGCCATGCGTTGAGCCGTACCGTTGGTGTGGGAGGTATTGATGCGTTAATGAAGGAGTTGCGCTCTCCACGTATTGCCGAACAGGAGCGTAAGGATTTTTATAAAATTTTTGACGAGTCGTTTTTGGCTCTCTTCCCAAAATTTATCGATCAGGTGAATGGTTTATTGATTGCAGATGCCGCCTTTGTGCTTAAGTCCTCATCCAAACTTAAT
>JAFQFG010000080.1 GCA_017398695.1 Alistipes sp. | reverse complement strand
AACAATTTATACCATGAAAAACCTTCTTTTTACAGCAATGATGATGCTCCTGTCGCTGACGGCTTCGGCTCAGACCCTGGAGCGCATGCAGTGGTTCAATGAGCCCGACAATTGGAAAATTTTGAACAACAAACTCGCAATGCAGGTGACCCCCCAGAGCGACTATTGGCGTATCTCTCACTATGGGTTTACCGTAGATGATGCACCGTTTCTTTACACTGTACGCGGTGGCGAGTTCGAAACAAAGGTAAAGATTTCGGGCGACTATAAGGTGCGTTTCGATCAGGCCGGTTTGATGTTGCGAATCGACAAGGAGAACTACATCAAGGCAGGTATCGAGTTCGTGGATGGAAAGTACAATATCTCTTGCGTGGTTACACACCACACCAGCGATTGGTCGGTAATCACCCTCGATCGTCCCGTGGAGCACATCTGGATTAAGGCCGTGCGTCGTCTGGATGCGGTGGAGATTTTCTACTCGTTTGACGACAAGGAGTACACCATGATGCGTAACTGCTGGTTGGCAGACAACTCGCCCGTGATGGTCGGCATGATGGCCGCATGCCCCGATGGCAATGGTTTTGAGGCTCGTTTCGAGGAGTTCTCGATTAAGCACTTGCCAGACCAGCGCCGTCTGGAGTGGCTCAAAAATAATCAGGAGTAGTAAGGTTGTGGATTATAGCCAAACATCATTTCAATCTAAATCTACTTCATAAACAAGCTCCATTCCACACAAAAAAGCTCCATCCCAAGACTTTGGAATGGAGCTTTTTTTATGAATATAACTCAGCCGATTAGCGCACCTCTACAAAGTTTGTGTGCTTAACCTCAGCCAAACGCTTGGCCTTAAGAGATGAAGTTGATTCATAGACGAATGGCTCAACTTTGCCAGACCAATCGCAGGTAAGTTTATATCCGTTACCTGTCGTGAGGTCAATGTCAAATCCGTAAGAGTCATTACCTGCTTTACGAATAGCAATTGTTCCCCCCGTGATAATCGCATTTTCAACGTGCATATCGGGATATACGCGCTCAACAAACGATCCGAGCGGAGTGCTACCGTAGAACTTACCCGGCTGGAACTTACCCGGCTCGCGCACGGTGGTAGAACCATTACTCTCGGCTGCAACATAGTCACCCACAAAATCTGCACCTGGCTCGCTAAATACGGTCACAGAGATCATGTGACCCACACCTGCGACATGAGTGCCATCAGTATAGGGCTCTGCATCGAAAAGACGGATAACGTGAGTTGTATAGCCATCTGCCGGACGAATATCAACAGTTGCCGAAATCGGATTGACTGTGATATCCTCCTCCATGCCAGGCTTCCACGGCTCATCGTCGCTTTGGTCTTCGAAGGTGATTGCTCCCTCATACTTAAAGGTCAATTCGGTATCTTTGCCGTCGATTGTAGTCATCATCACTGCCTCGATGGCATAACCTTTCGAGGTGTGCTCAACGGTCACACTGCCACCCTTGAATTGGCGGTCGAGGATGCGGTATTGATTGCCAACCTTCTCGATATTAGCCGTAGCAATGGTGTACTGATCGTAGGCCACATACATATCGCGATTATTGCTGAAGGTATACTCACCCTCGGGCAAAACGGCATTGGCAGTATCTTCCGAGGCCTCTGCCCACAAATCGAGGAAGAGCAACCAGCCACCTACCTCCATAGGCACTTCCAAACCTGTCTGTACACTCTGGCCTATCTCGCAGTTCGAGAGCACAACGTAGTAATCGGCATGCTCCTCGCCCTGAAAATCCCAAACCTTGCCGAGATAGTAAGCAGCACCCTGGCGGTCGAGGATAATGACATTCTCATCTCCCTTGCCTCCGTTACCACCTTTCTCGCTACCCTCGCAGGCGGGCAGTATTGCTACTGCCACGACTGCAAGAAGTGTATAGATAAAATTCTTGAACATTCTCATATAAAAAACTTCAAAGAATTAGCGATTGTTATTTTGCGGGTGCAGCCTGTACAACCTTAACAGACGCGTTGAGGTCGGTGTAAGTCGTATCATTGGGATCCGAGTAATATTTGAGGTAGATGTAGTCGGTCTTGGTCGACGTTCCCTCGTTTGCAGTAGTAGTAAA
The DNA here is from genome assembly GCA_017398695.1 of Alistipes sp. GTDB lineage: Bacteria > Bacteroidota > Bacteroidia > Bacteroidales > Rikenellaceae > Alistipes. Next base: position 14,573 of record JAFQFG010000080.1, on the reverse strand, counting down.
GGTAATGGTCTTTGCCTCGGTATCGAGAACAATTGACGACTTATCGATAACCGTGTAGTAAGAACCTGATGCCTCAACCTTGAGCAGACCGCTCTCCGAAAGGTTGTTCGGAGTGTACTTGATGGTATAAGTACCGGCTGCAGCAGGTACGTTCAAGTTCAAACCTCCGAATGACGATGAAGTGAATGTTGCGTTCGGATCGTCGCTCGAGAACGAAATGCCCGGCTTGTCATTAACAAGTGTAGTTGCAACCTTCGAAACTCCCGATATTGCAACCTTCTCGGTATCGTCAATAGCGTATGCATAGATTTGTGCACCCCAACCATAGTCATCCGAAACATAACTTACATTAACTTTCAAGTCTGTCTGCGCACCACTCTTGACAACCTTGTTGTAACTGTTGATTGTCTTACCAATAAGGGCAGTATCATCGGTAAGTGTATAAGTTTCAATGTAGTAGTCTGATGCACCACCGACAAGATACTTCACATTCGGATTCGAAGGAGTAATATCAACAACAGCGTGGTCGTAGTGAACCTCCTTAACTGTGATATAGAACTTGTACTGCTCTGCCGAAGGATTGCCTGCCTGCTTAACAACGAGGTTGCGAGCATAGTCGGCATAGTCATACTCGAATGTGATGGTTGCCTGACGCGGAGCTGCGTAAGGATTCTCCTCATACTCGAATGCGATCTTATCGTTTACGATATTGATGTTCTTAATCCACGAATCCTTGGTCGATGCGGTAGCCTTGATTCCCGCTACGGGGTTGGTTACGGTGAAAGTAGTACCGTTGCTACCAGCCTCGTGCGATACTTCGAGAGTCTCGGTAGCAATGGTGATGTCGGGTTTCGGCAAGAGAGGAACCTCAACGAGAGCTACTGCAGTAGTCAGAGTAATGTCAGCCTTGGTTTTAGCATCGGTGTTGATACCTGCAACAAGCATATAAGCAACCACATCCTCACTGTAAAGAAACAACGAGAACTCGTTTGCCTGACCCTCTGCGGGGAAGTCACCAGTTACGAACGAATCCATATTGGGATCACCCCAGAAGGGGAACAACCAAGTTCCTGCCTGCGAAATTGCGTAAGCAGCAGCCTTCTCCTCAAGAGTTTCTCCCTCATACGATTTGAGATTCGACGAGGTGCAAGGCTTGAACATATAAGTAACGGTCTTGTCCTTCGGAACGATCGACACGTTAGCCGATGCGGGTGTGATGTTCGAGAACGAAATCTCAAATGCCTGCTCAGTCGGTACAGCAGCAGCCTGCTTAACGGTCACAGCCTTGCTCTCGCCTGCGTATGCCAAAGTCATCACAGCCTCACGGGGAGCAGTTGCAGTGTTGGCATCAACAATAAACTCTACAGCAGTAGCTGTTACATTGATGTCGTGAATCCAAGTCGTCTCCTCGGCAACAGTAGCGGTAAGAGTAGCACCCTCAACAGCAACAACCGAATAGGTGAAGCTTGCATTGCCACCTGCAGCAGCGATCTCGGCCAACATGCCTACGCTGATACCGTTAGCCTTAGCCTGCGAGATAGTCACCTCTACAGCCTCGGCAGTCGAATAGTTAAGTGTCATTACAGTCGAACGAGCAGCACCGGTGTTGGCATCAACAACGAATGCCACAGCGCTCTCGCCTACAGTGATGTCGTGCACCCACGTTGCCTCAGCGGGAACAGTAGCCTCAAGCACTGCACCTGCAACAGCATTCTCAACTGTGTAGGTGAGCGAGCAATTACCTCCGGCAGCACTTACCTCTGCCAACTCGCCTGCGATAACTTTAGCGACAGTCTTGTCGGTTCCGGGGTTTTCGCAGCTTACACCTGCAACCAACAATGCTGCAAGCGTAAATAATTTGAAAATGTTTTTCATAATAGTTTGTAAATTAAAAAATAAAAAAATGTTTGTGTTTATATCACTCATCAACCTTCTGACCATACAGCGCATACGCGCGTACATGTCATTCAAGGGCGCAAAAATATAAAAAATATTGAAAGTACGTAATGTCGAGCGTAAAAAACATGGTAAAAATAGCATTTAAGGAAATTTTGATGCTGAAGTTTTGTGGTTTTGAAAAAAGATTGTATATTTGCACCGCTCAATCCACGAGGATGAGGGTTTGGTGAGATGGGTGAGTGGCTGAAACCACCAGTTTGCTAAACTGACGTACGGGCAACCGTACCGGGGGTTCGAATCCCCCTCTCACCGCAAAGATTAAGATTTCGACCAACGACTGATGAAAATCAGTCGTTTTTTTGTTGTGGGTGTGTTTTTGTGTGCAAGCCCCCAAACACACCCCAACAAAATCCACGAGCCAAAGGCTCTCGGTCGAAATCGTTTCAGCGAGCGTGGCATTGCTTACTTAAAGTGGGGGTTGCGAGGATAGAATTATGTTTATGGCTCGGCTTACAGCCTACGCTTTTAATGGTATCCTCGCGAGGACGAGCCTAGAGGCTCGACCTTCAAATCCCCCTCTCACCGCAAAGAACAAACGAAGCAAAAAGGTGTCGAAAATTCGACACCTTTTGTTTTTGGATAGTATGGCGCAAATTTATTTGCAGACATAGTAGCCAAAAACAAAAAATAGTTGATTTATCAACTTTTTGCTGAGTGCAGTTCTTTGCAAGGGCCCCACCGGCGAGGTGTGGGGAAAGGCGTAGCGGAGCAGGCAAAGCCTGCGCAGTAGCCAATCCCCCTTTGCAAGAGTGGGGTTTGGTGCATCAATGCGGCAGCAGAGCATAGCGAAGTTAACGATTCCTTCAGTAGGTTTGATATACCCTACTCACTCACACCAAACGCCTCGCAGAGTCTTTTAGTCACAACTGCGGCATCAGCGCCTTTAATGCTGAAATAGAAACGAATCTTCGGTTCGGTGCCCGACGGACGAACCGAGATAACATCTCCACGATCGGTAAAAAATTGTAGCATATTCGATGTGGGGAGTCCGGTCTGCTCGCTCTTCAGGTAGTCCACCACACGGGCAATGGTCAGGCCGGCAATCTCCTTAGGAGGATTTTCGCGGAAGCCTGCAAGCATATTACGAATCTGCTCGGCACCCTCCTTGCCACTGCGCACCAGAGCGTAGCGCGTCTCCATCCAGAAGCCATGTTTAGCGTAGAGCTCCTGCAACAAGTCGTAGAGAGTCTTTCCCTGATCTGCCGCCCAGGCTGCGCACTCTGCCAGGAGCGAGCAGGCAAGCTGTGCATCCTTATCGCGCACAAACTCTCCGGCATTAAATCCGCAACTCTCCTCGCAGCCACAGACAAATTCACCTTCGCCCTCATGAATCTTGACCTGCTCGGCAAGATACTTCCAACCGGTGAGGACATTGTGGCAGGTCACGCCAAACTCCTTGGCCACATCGGCAACAAGTTCGGTAGTAACAACCGTCTTGACCACATAGCACCCCTTATGCAGTGAGCCCATCTCACGACGACGAGTCAACATATAGTGAGCAAGTATGGCAGCGGTCTGATTACCGGTTAGACGCACTATTTCACCTTCGCGGTTACGCACCGCAGCACCCATTCTGTCGGCATCGGGATCGGTTGCCAAGATCAGATCGGCACCCTCCCGTTCGGCTACGGCCATAGCCATCTCCCATGCGGGCGCTTCCTCGGGATTTGGCGACGAGACGGTCGGGAAGTTTCCATCGTTCACATCCTGCTCGGGCACATGGAATAGGTTACGGAAGCCCAATCTTCTCAGACACTCGGGCACAAGACGCACACCGCACCCATGCAGCGGAGTGTAGACAATCTTCATATCGGCATGACGCTCCACCGACTCGGGCGAGAGTGTCAGCGAGAGGATATCTTGCAGGTAGCACTCATCCATCTCTTCGCCCATCATCTCGATTTTGCCGGGGGTAATCTCGGGCACAGGCGCAAAGCGCACCTCCGAAATATCGTTCATCTTGTTTACCTCTGCCACAATCTCCTTATCGACCGGTGAGGTAATCTGACCTCCATCCGACCACGAAACCTTATAGCCATTATACTCCTTGGTATTGTGCGAGGCGGTAATCATAATACCCGCCACAGCACCCTTCTTGCGAATTGCATAGCTCATCTCGGGCGTGGGGCGAAGGCTCTCGAAGAGGTAGACCCCTATGCCGTTTGCCGAGAGCACCTCGGCTGTAATGCGGGCAAACTCGGCCGAGTTATTGCGGCAATCATACGAAATCACCACCGCAGCACCCTCTATGCCGACGTGCTTACTGATATAGTTGGCAAGGCCCTGTGTGGCCATACCGACAGTATTATTATTCATCTGATCGGAACCGGGACCCATCACTGCACGAAGGCCTCCGGTGCCGAACTCCAAGTTAAAACTCTTTTCAGCCATAATCATCTTGTTATCTTTGTTGCAAGCCTATTTTACCTCCAAAGCGGAGTGGGATATGCACCCTGCTCCACAAGTTCGTTAAATCGTGCGGCCACACCGGCACGGTCATCGCGATACGTTACGCCAAACCAGCAGGCCGGCGTGGAGAGCACCTCACAGTGCCCAATCTTCTCTTTAATTGCGCAGTCGAACACATAGGGCGGATCGAACTCGCGGGTGGCGATATTAGTCTTATCTGTGAGAAAACGCTCGAAGATACGCTCCGTCAGGGCAAAATAGTCGGGTGTAAGTCCAAACATATTCATCGAGCAGAGGTCTGCGCCATCGAGCACTGCGACCTCGCCTGTAATAGCATTCGTACCCCTCACTACCCCATCTGCATCTCTCTCGATCTTCAGATGCTGCACCATCGACTCAAGTTGCAGATTCTCATCATAGAAGCAGATACCGCGATTTACGCCACCGGCATCCGTCAGCGTGTTGTCAAGCGCAAAGCCCAACACCGAGTAGACGCCCTCGGAGTTTTGATGCGCCTTGCACCACTCAGCCGCAATGCAGAATGTCTCCCGACCATAAAAGTCATCCCCATTGATAGTGACAAAAGGCTCATGAATAACATCCTTGGCCACCATAATGGCATGAGCCGTCCCCCACGGTTTCTCACGCCCCTCGGGCACAGAAAAGCCCTCCGGAAGAATATCCAACTCCTGATCCACGAAGAGAAACTCGATAGGCTCTCCGTCGATGCCCGTCAAGCCTCCATACTTCTCCTCGACAGATTGTACCATTGCATCATGGAAATACTCCCTGACGATATAGACAATCTTGCCAAACCCCGCACGAACGGCATCGTAGATGGAGTAGTCGATAATAGTCTCTCCATTCGGGCCGATGCCATCCATCTGCTTGAGTGAGCCATAGCGGCTACCCATTCCGGCCGCAAATACAAGTAGTGTAGGTTTCATAGCGGTTTAGTGGTGACTTGTTTCAGCCTTGCGCCAATCCTTACCATAGCCACTCAGCAGGTCAGTAAAGCGGGCTGTAATCAGATGCGGGCGAGTAATGGCACTGCCGACAACCACTGCATCAGCACCCAAGAAGAGCACCTTCATAGCATCCTCGGGGGTGTAGATATGGCCCTCCATGATGATATGGGTCTTACCCTTGAAGTCGCGACACATACGGCCAAACTCGCGGAAATCGGGACCTGTGATACCCATCGTCTCCTTGGTATAGCCATAGAGTGTAGGGCCAACAAAGTCGGCACCCATCTCCACTGCACGCGCAGCCTCGGCATAGTTCGACACATCGGCAAAAATCGGAGCTTCGGGGATAGCCTCACGCACCTTCTCGAAGAGTTCGTATGCCGGACGACCCTCATGGGTAATCTGGTCGGTGCAGTCGAGAGCAATGATATCTGCCCCGGCCTCCCAAACCTGCTTTGCTGCCTCCAATGTGGGGGTGATAAACACATCGGTATCGTCATGCCAAATCTTATAAAGGCCAATCAGCGGAAGGTCGACCTCCTTCTTGATGGCTGCAATCTGATCGGGAGAGTTGGCACGAAGGCCCACAGCTCCGCCCCATGCAGCAGATTTAGCCATCTTCACCACGAAGTCAATCGAGTAGCAGGGATCGTCGGGTTGCACCTGGCACGAAACAATAAGTCCGCCTTGGAATTTTCTTGCAAGTTCTTCTGTTTTACGCATACTGATAAAATTTTAGCTGTTTGTTGCAAAGTTATCTCAAAATCCATGGTTTGAAAATGCACGAGGCTGACTAAAAAGATAGAATATATTTGTATTTAGGTCTGTTTTATTTGAAGCGTAAACAAAAAAAACTTACCTTTGTGAAGGTAGCGAAGCTGTTGCTCCTATTCATAAAGAATATTTTACGATGATTCGCATCAGAAAAGGATTTCAAGGTCAGCGACTTGCGCTCTATCCCTCCTATGTAGAGAGCGGAATGGAGCGACCTGCGCTTCAGCTCCACTCCATCGGAGCCTTTCCGGATGCAGAGTTTCACTACGTGGAGCGACCATTCGGTTGCGGAGAGTATGTGCTGATATGGTGCACGGCCGGCGAGGGTTGGTTCTCTTTGAAAGATGGAATAAAGCACCCTGTGACAAAATCGCAATTTTTCGTTCTTCCGGCCGACACTCCTCACGCATACGGCTCTTCCGAGGCGGCTCCATGGTCGATATACTGGTTACACTTTCGAGGCTCGGGAGCCTCCTCCGTCTATGAGCGGCTGCATGGGCTCCACACCCTTGAGACCAATGTGCAGGTTAGCAGATTATCGGCTCTATTCGATGAGATTTTAATAATTTTGGAGGGTCATGCCGATGCCGACACGGTCACCTATGTAGATATGCTCTTTCCGCATCTGCTCTCGGCATTTCTCTACCCCAACATTTGGAGTGGCGTTCATGCAGCAAATGTCGGAGCTGCAAATGTATCTATCGTGAGCAAGGCAACACACTACATGAACGAGCACTTGGCCGAGAAACTGTCGCTGAGCGATATATGCACATATTTGGGCTACTCAGAGTCCTACTTTACACGCATATTCACCAAGGAGGTGGGCTACAGCCCCATTGCCTACCTGATGCATCTCAAGGTTGAACGAGCGCAACATTTACTGATCAACACCCCGCTAAAAATCAACCAAATAGCCTTCATGTTGGGCTTTGACGACCCCTACTATTTCAGCAAATTTTTCTCAAAGATTACGGGCTCGTCACCGCGCCTTTTCCGCAAGATACATAGGGGGTAAGAGCCAACATCACCAACTCTGTCATCCGCCTATTCGAACCGTCAGCCCGAATGCACGCCCCATCTCGGCAAATGGTTCCAGCTCCTCATTACGCAGACCTTCACAGCTATAGGCGTACTCTTTGGAGAGTTGCGCATACTTATCGGCACCCAGATTGTGGTATGGCAGCAGGTGCAACTCTCCGACTTCGCATCGCAGGGCAATGTCGTATATGCCACGCATGGTCACCTCATCGAGGTTGAACTCCGGAATACAAGGAATACGCACAATCGCCTTTCCTGTGCCGGCAAGAGATTTCAAATTCTCAACGATACGGTCGAGATCTCCTCCTGTCACCCGTTTCAACACCTCACGATCGCTGTGCTTGATATCGTAGAGAAAGAGGTCGGTCAACGGCTCGACACGCTCTATCCATTCGAGCGAAGTTTGCCCGCAAGTTTCGATGGCGGTGCTGATGCCATCGGCTTTGACCGCCTCCAACAACGCCAAAAGAGCTTCGGGCTGCATAAAGACCTCGCCACCCGAGAAGGTCACACCTCCACCCGAGTTGTGATAGTAATCTTTGTCGCGCTTGACTATATCCACAATCTCACTGACACTCATCAGCTTGCCACTGATAGCGATAGCCTCATTCGGGCACGCCTGCTCACATCTGCCACAGCCAATGCAGCGTGTGCGGTCAAAGTGCGGAAAACCATCTTCTCCGCGCGTAATTGCACCCTCCGAGCAGAGCGCAATACACGCTCCGCACCCCGAACACTTATCCCTCTTATGGCGTTGCACGGGGTGCTTAGGTTGCGACTCGGGATTAGAGCACCATGGGCAATGCAGAGGGCACCCCTGCAAGAATACCGTTGTGCGTATCCCGGGGCCATCGTGCAGCGAAAAGCGTTGCACCGACATCACTCGCAAGGAGAGATTAGCAGAGTGTTTTACGTTCGTCATAGAGAACTCGACTCAATAGCTCCTGTTGGATTTCAGGCGAGAGATCAACAAACACCGCCGAGAAACCCGCCACACGCACAATCAAATTGGGATACTTCTCGGGATGCTCCACGGCATCCTCCAGCACTCCACTATCGACCACCGTCACCATAATATGGCAACCGCCTCGCTCGAAGTAGGTCTTGAACAGGCTCTTAATGACCTCACGATGGTTATTGAACATCGAGGGCGTAAACTTGATATTCTGCACCGAACCGGCATGGTAGCGAGCATCGAACTTGGCAAGCGAATTGAGCATTGCCGTAGGGCCGCTCTTATCGGCACCGCCCTGCGGATTGTTGGCCGGATTCATATACATACCGCGCAGACGACCATCGGGCGAGGCGGCTGTATTAAGTCCCCACTCGGTATTGAGTTGATTGTTGCTGATAACGATAAGGAAATATTGCATACCAATCGCTATTCCTCTATAGCGCACTCCCTTGGCTACAAACTCATAGAGATCGTTTGCCATCGAGTCGGCCGTCTCGAGGTCGTTACCATACTTATCGCAGGCAAGACAGTCGTGGCGCAGCTCCTCATATCCCTCGAAGTTGGCAAGCAGAGCCTGCTCCAGCTGCTCCAGCGTGTATTTTTTCCTCTCAAACACCAACTCCTTAATCGCCAGCAGCGAGTCGGAGGTGTTGATATTGCCATACGTTTCATTCGTACCGCCAAGGTAGCGGATACCTCCATCGAGCAGAGCCTTTCCGCGCTCGATGCAGTCATCCATCAGCAAGCTCGTAAAGAGAAACGCAACATGCTCATTCATCACCTCGTAAGAGTGATATTGAGCCTTCACCGAGAGGTCGAGATAGAAATCGACAAGTCGCTTATAGCCGCCATAGAACTCCTCGAACGTCTTATACTCCGACAGCGGTTTAATCTCTACCCCGCCATCCTTACGCACCCCATCCTCGGGATCGACACCTCCATTCATAAAGATTGTGAGAATCTTCAGGAGATTGATGCAGATATTGGGCGTACCGCTGCTCTGGCCCTGGATAACGAACTCCGTACATCCGAATGGCACATACTGCTCCGCTGTCTTTTCATCGAGTCGCATACCATACGCCACGGCTGGCACCTCAACATCATCGTTATATATGGTGGGATAGGTCGCACCGGCACCCAAAGCATCCAGTGCCTCATCCCATATCTGCTCCGATGTGGTCTTATCCACGCGAAGCGTAAACTGCGGCTCGACATATCGGCACTCCTTGGCCACTCGCATCGCGAGATGAAGAAAGAGGTCGGCCTCCTTCGGGTGCTTACGGCCACGGCCACCCACGATAATACGTCCATTCACCGTCGTTCGGCGGTTCTCGATAAGTGTCCACAGACTGCGCACATATCTGTAAGCCTCATCCTCGCTGATACGCCCCGACTCAAGGTCTTTGGCAAGGTAGGGGCCGAGGAAATCATCCAGACGTCCATAGTTAATCACACCTGCCAACAGAGCATAGAGCCAGAAGAGCTGCAAAGCCTGATGGAAGGTTGCGGGAGCTTGCTCCTCGATGTGTGTCAGCGATGAAATGATGACCGACAGCTCTTTTGCACGCTCAGCCGAGGCATTCATCAGCTGCTCCTCGGCATCGGCCTTCAAGTGGCGTGCACTACGCACAAAGATCTCCAGAGTGGTCAGGCCGGCCTGCAGAAACTCGTTATCGGGCTCTTGCGCAAGTCTGGTGGTGAGCTTGCGACGCAATCCGCCAATGCCCAACGAGAGAAGCGTCGGATAATCCAACATCATACCCGAAAGGCGGGCAGTGGCAATCATCGGATAGGTCGTGTCGATAAACATACCGAGTACACCCTCTTGCAGAGTCTCCTTATTGTAAGCCGTCTTGAGGTCGTGGTCGCGCCAATAGTCATACATCGCATCAACTCGCGGATGCTCCGACTCGGGCAGTTGCGCACGGAACATCTTGAGCTTGCGGAATACGCAGTAGTGACCCACCCCTCCCACCGAGGTTACGCAACCGAAGCCGATAGGCAGGAAGTCCAATCTGCCGGCTATAAGGTCACCATCCTGGATATGGCGGAAGAGTGTCGGATAGAGCACCTGCAAGCATGCAGCCTCACGCTTCTCCTTCGAGGCTCCCAAGTGCTCACGGTGGACAGCGGTATAACGCTCCATAATCTCCAGCTGCTCGAGCAGTGGCTTCTCGCAGGGGATTTTCTTGCTTATTTCGACATTTTGTGCCGTCTCGAGATTGAATGTTGCCATAGTGTTACAAAGATACTCCGTTGCGGCATGAGGCAAAATGCCAAATACCGCTATAAAAAATGGATTATTTTACCTCGCAACCATATCCAGCACCCTCATCACATCGAGCGTATGGTCAAGTGCTTGGTCCATAGTGGCAAAATCCCCTCGCAGGAACACCTCGCGGAAATGCTCGAACTGATGGCACAGACGATGGCCGTAGCGATTAGGCGTATGGAGTTCCGGCTCGCACCCTCGCAGACACACCTCAACCGATGGGAGCAAATTCGGCATACCTTTAATATAAATATATCCCTTCTCGCCCTGAATAACCACTCTCGAGGGGTTGCCGGAGTCCTTAGCTGCTACACAAACAGCCAAGTGCGAGGGATAGGTCAACAACACGACACCCGATATGTCGATGCCGTTTGAGCCCCTTGTTGCACGAAATACCGCCTCGTCCGGCAGGCCGAAGAGCGACACCGCCAAGTGGAGATTGTAGATGTTGATATCTCTCAAAGCTCCACCCTCGCACCGAGGATCGAAGGTCGTTCCGACACAACCCGCAAGGTAATCTTCGTAGCGCGACGAAAACTGCGAAAAATCGGCCTGAAAGAGCCTTATACGACCAATATCGGCAAGTCGCTCACGAACCACATCCCAAGTCGGCAAATAGATGTTGGAGATGGTTTCGAAGAGATATAAGCCCTTCGTGCGAGCCACCTCTGCCAAGTGTAATGCTTGTTCGTAATTTGAGCAAAACGGCTTCTCAAGCAAGAGATTAACCCCTGCCTCAAGAGCTCTCAACGCATATTCGTAATGCACGCTGTTGACAAGACCTATATAGACAAAGTCCACCCCCGAAACAAGCAACTCCTCATAGATTGCATAAGTACATGGAATCTCCAGCTCCTCGGCCACAGCCACAGCCTTAGCCTGACTGCGACCCCAAATTGCGCGAATATCCCAGCCTGTTTCACGCAGCGCAGGCACACTCTCCGAGATAATTTTACCGGTGCCGACAATGCCGACACTGGGTTTGCTTGATAAATTACATTCGCCCATTCGAATCTCTCTTTGGTAATTATGGTGATAAATCGAACTATTACGATACAATTATACGCCAAAAGTTCGAGATTTCCAACACCTGATATCTACTCGCAACAACACAACTACCCTCGTCACAAGCCCAATCAATGCGCAAAATCGGCAAAAAACGAGGTTTGGAATCCCGACCTATTTTATGACGTTTTCGAAAAAAAATGAAAATTTATGTACTATGTTTTGCATAGTATAAAAAAAAAACATATATCTTTGCGCTATCAGAGAACAGCAAAACACAAAATACCAAAAGATATGAGGAACTCCATTTTAAGCATCGTTGCAGCAATAGCATTTGCAAGTCAGGCATTTGCAGCCACACAATCGCCACTGACCGGCAAGGTTGCAGATGAAAAAGGCACCTCCGTGGCATACGCTACGGTTGTCGCCTTGCAAGATAACAAGCAGGTTACCGGCGCGACTACCGATGAAAACGGTTCATTCCGATTATTATTGCACAACGGCACATACGAACTGCTAATCGAGTTTCTCGGATACGAGCCCGACAAACGCTCCATCAGCATAGGTGAAGCGACCGACATCGGCACCGTAACATTGCGCCAATCGAGTGTCGAGATTGATGGTGTAGCTGTCACGGCACAAATCATCAAGCGTGAGGCAGATCGTTTTGTGGTCGATGTTTCGAATATGACCTCAGCTCTCGGCAAGGATGGAGTGGAGTTGCTGGAGGCCGCACCGGCTGTATTCATCAACGATGACCAGATCTCGATAAACGGCAAGTCGGGGACCAAAGTCTATGTCAACGATCGCGAGCTCAAATACTCTTCGGAACAGTTGATGGCCTATCTGCGCTCACTCAAAAGCGAAGATATACGTTCGATTGAGGTCATTCCGCAGAGCGGTGCTGACTACGATGCCGATAGCGCGGGCGGCATAATCAAAATCACGCTCAAGCGTCGTCGCGATGATGGCATTATGGGCAACGTCTCATTCTCGACCCGCCAGAGCGACCTTATACACAACTATTCGCCCTCGGCATCCATCAACTATCACTCGGGCAAGTGGACGCTGAACGCCACAGGTTGGTACTCGGGTGGCGACCAAACGACAATCGTCAAAGAGGACACTCGCTACTACGTAGGCGATAAGCACCTTACCGCGAACTCGACAAATCGTTACCGTTCGCAATGGGGCGGAGCCAACATCGGAGCGATATACGACATCAACGACCGCCACAGCATCGGAGCCGAGATCAACTACTACGATGGAGGTAACCATGCCCCGACTAACTCCACCACGCATCTCACAACCGAGAACAGCGCAGTCAACAGCTACAGCAAATACCGCACCGGCTCACACAATCGCGGTGTAACCGCCACATTCAACTATATCATCAAGTTCGATTCGCTCGGTTCGAAGTTGAAGATTTTGGCCGATTACAACTACGATGCTTCAAAGAGCAACAATCGCTACAGTACTCGCAAGGAGGATCTCTACAACGAGATGATGATACGCTCGGTCGACAGCCTTTACCGCGACCGCTCTGCCACCGAGTACAATGTCACGACCATCAGTGCCGGCTATGAGAAGGTATTCTCGCCTAAAGTCAACCTTAAGGCCGGAGCAAAATACACCAATAATATAATGGCAAGCAACGCAGCATATCACTACTGCGATGAGGGTGATCAGTGGATCGAGCGCGATGGTTACGGCTACAACGAACGTTATACCGAGCATATCGCTGCGGCATATCTCACCGCCACAGCCCGACTCGGACGCTGGGGGCTGACCGGTGGTCTGCGAGGAGAGTATACACACACCTCGGGCAGAGGCAACATCGTGCGACAAGACTACTTCTCGCTCTTCCCGAATGCCAACATCTCGTTTGCACTCAAGAAGGATCAATCCTACTCGATGGTGCTCCAATACGCCCGTACAATCCGCCGACCCAACTTCTGGGCACTCAACCCCGAGCGCATGCAGATCTCGGAGTATTCGTACCAGACGGGCAACCCCTATCTGCGTCCGCAGTACGGCAACGACATCTCGATGACCTTCGTAATGAAATACAAATATTCGATTACGCTCGGTGCGATGTTACGCAAGGACGAAATTCAGCAGATGATTAAGACCGATCCCGAAAATCCCGACATCGGCTACATCATCAATGAAAATCTCCGCTCATCACAGAACTACTACGCCTCGGTCAATCTGCCGTTTCAACTCACCAAATGGTGGACACTCAACATCAATGCCACGGCAATATACAATGGTGTGCGCATCGACAACTCATCGCCACAGCGCTTCCACTTTATGTGTAACGGCAACGTGCAGACCACCTTCACACTCCCCAAGAAGTTCTTTATCGATCTGGGCTACTACGGCATGAGCAACCAATACATTGCCAACATCAAGTTGCAAGCCGGTCACCGATTGAATTTCACTCTTAAAAAGCGATTCCTCGATGATAAGCTGACACTCTCGGCCGGTGTTCGCAATATTATCCCTGTAAAACACACCTTCATAGCCACCACCGAGGCTATGCGTCGCACACTCGAGACCCGACAGCCATGGAACCGACCCACATTCGTATTCTCGGCATCATGGTCGTTCAACAAGGGCAAAAAGTTTGTTCAGAAGAGTATCGAACGCGGAGCCGACTCGAGTCGTCTGTCGAAATAGAGCCATTAAGAGAACTTTTATGGGTATTATTGCAACGATTTTCGGCAGAAAACATTATTTTCGCCCCATAAACTGTTCGATAAGGGCAAAAATAAGACTATTAAACACTAAAAATAGTACCTTTGTCGTATATATAGTGTTTTAATTTAGCACACAAAAGATGAAAGAGAACATTAATTACTTTTCGTTGGTGGACATCAAGCGCCACCTCAAAGACGATGAGTTGAACGACAACGTACTGATCTACGACTTCGACATCGAAAATGACAACAGAACGGTGCCTTCCATTCCGGGCAGAGCCAACGCTATAGGCATTGTAATCTGTCATGAAGGACAGATTGCGCTAAATATCAATGCACAAGAGTTCACGCTAACCGCAGGAATGGCAGCACTCATCCTGCCTAAATGTATATACAATGTCCACTCCGGCTCGACACACGCACGCGGAACAATCTTCGCGGTTTCCATCGAACTGATGAAGGAGATGCACATCGACATTCAGCACATTGTT
>JAFQFG010000079.1 GCA_017398695.1 Alistipes sp. | reverse complement strand
TGGCTGATGAACGGAGATTTTCCCGCCTACACCAAGAAGGTCTTTTCCGAGATCAGACTTCGCGGTCGGGAGGGCAAATAACACCGAGTGCAAATCAACAGAGAGGAGTGTAGTCGTTGATTCGCTCCTCTCAAAATTGTGAATAAGAATGATGAAGATAAGGAGATTGTATATACCGGTTCTCTGTTTGTGGCTCACAGCAGGAGCATTGTACGGTGTAGCAGCCAATGAAGGAGGTCGTTCGCACACGATTGTCTATATCAACGGAGCGAAATACTATGTTCATACCGTCAAGGCGGGCGAAACGCCTTATTCGCTGTCGAAGATGTACGGAGTTGATTTGGATATTATCACCAATCACAACCCCTCGGTAGCCGATGGACTAAAGGTTGACCAGACCCTCAAGATTCCCGTGACGCATCAGATGCAAAGCGTCGAGAAGAAGCGCAAGAAGAGGGATTTTGAGTATCACACCGTAGCTGCCGGAGAAACACTCTACTCCATATCAAGACTCTATGCAGTGTCGATTGATACGATATTGGCAGATAATGCCGATATCGACCCTACGCATATCAGCATCGGCACACGTCTCTACATCCGTCGCTCGGAGATGGGTCAGGCTCCTGAGAAGCAGGTGCAAAACGAATGGGAAGAGTATAAGAATAATCTCAATTCGGTCACCACGGATGGTTACTCATACTACATCGTGCAAAGCGGTGATACCATCTATTCACTCTGTCGACGTTTCGGAACTGATGAGCAGACACTGCGCTCGCTTAACAACCTATCGGATGGGCTGAAAGCAGGGGCTCTTATCAAAGTTCCTAACGGAGGGGCTGCGACCGCGACACCGAACGATGCAGACCCAAGAGTCAATACTTCGGCAGTGTCGGGTGATAATAATCGCACATATCCCGATTCACTTGCAAATGGAGGGCTGGGCGATCAGGCTATGTACATGCAAGCCGATTCGAGCAGGCTTGCACTTGCTCCCATTGCCGATAGTTTAATGCTGTTCAACCCGCTACATCAAAGCGACACGCTGAAGATTGCTCTCATGTTACCAATGACCCGCAATGGTGTTGCCAACAACAATTTCACCGATTTCTACAGAGGTTTTCTGCTTGGCATGGAGCAAGTAAAGAACAATGGTCATCAAATCGCACTCACGCTCTATGATACGGACATCACGCCCGAGGGAGCCAAGGCCATCGTCGAAAACGAGTTTAGCATTAATAGTCCGAACTTGATTATTGGTCCCGTGTACGAGGAGCAGCTGGTTCCCGTAGTGAGATATGCCGAGAGCAGACAATCGTTGCATATAGTCTCGCCGTTGCTTGCGCTCAACAACGAGGTCAGCCCTACGGTATTTCAGATGTCGCCTTCGCCCAAATACAAATACGACAAGGTTAAGAACCTCTTTGCCGAGGAGAGAAATGTGACTCTTATTTACAGTGATAAGGTAGACACCGAATTTGAGCGCGAGATTCTCGATCAACTCAAGGGCCGTACCTACAACACTCACAAATACGAATATGAGCACCCCTCAATTATCGAGGCTCGCGAAAAAGAGCGTCAAAGGCTACGCGACAGCGGGGTAGAGGTTCCCGATGAGCCTATAAGCCCGAGCGATATGTCACCACTGCTCAAGCAGGAGGGCAATAACACGCTTATTATCTTGGCCAATAACGAAACAGATGTCGACCGCATTCTGACGGCTATCGCATCGGCAAATATATCGCTCACTGCAAAGACCCGCAATGTAGCTCCGTTCACGGTGCTGGGTAACCCAAAGTGGAATCGCTATAATAATATCGACCGTTCGATACTGTTCCAAGACAACGTAGTCATGCTTTCGTCATACCATGCACGTCGCGACAATGAGCAGATTTACGAGTTTGACAGGAAATTTATCAGCGAGTTTGGCTCGATGCCCACACTCTTTGCCTATCGAGGCTACGATACTGCCGTAATCTTTGGCAATGGAATCTTTAGCGATGATTACAAGCAGGCTATGAGTGGCAAGCTCTACACTCCGCTGATTACGCCCTACAGATTCAACATGTCAGAAACATTACCGGACGGCTCTCCGACTGCGATTAACGTGAATAGAGAGTGGGTGCGCATCAACTATCATAAGAACTACACGATAACCACCGAATAATCTGTACCCAAAATGGCTACATTGAGAAATAATATCCCCGAGAAGACCATCGAGCGTTTGAGCGAATACCGTCGCACGCTGCTGATGTGCCATCGTCAAGGTATCACGCACGTATTCTCGCACATCTTGGCCGGCATGCACGGCATAACCGCTGTGCAGGTGCGCCGCGAC
>JAFQFG010000078.1 GCA_017398695.1 Alistipes sp. | reverse complement strand
GCTCACAAATAGCCTCGAAATAAAATTCAAACAGCTTCTTAATTGTCTGTTGAGCTCTCTATTTTGCACACTCCAAAGCTCTGCGACCCGATTCGGTCATTAGGCCTCGGTGTTCGAGGTCGTTACAGCGTTGTTTGTTCAAGTCGGTCCAATGACTACCCTTGCGACGTGGAGAGAGTCGTTGTGCCAGACCTCCATCGGGTAGGCGTTTGACGGTCGAATCGATCCAACCGAAGCATAAAGCCTCCTCGACAACCTCGATGTAGGGTATAACGCCTCGCTCGGGGTGTTTGGAACGTGATGTCACGACCCAACATACCTGTGAGGTGGTGTGGTTATCTACCAACCACTGCCTTAATTCACTGCGCTCTGCAAAGTGCAGCAGATTCTCAATCTCCATGCCACAAAGTTAGCAAATTTTTCGACATAGCGTTGAGATTGTGAGGGGTCGCCTCGCTCTGTAGGATTAAAAAAGCTCGAGATTTCAAAAAAAATCCGCTATCTGCCATTATTTGGCAGATAGTCCGTATTATCTTTGTGGTATAAAACAGATAACTTATGATAGCAAATCCGGTAAAAAGGTATTTTTGGTTGGTCGACACTATCTATCGACACGCACCCATCTCGTTTAAGGAGATAGCCGAGCGATGGGAGCAAAGCGCTCTTTACGATAAAAAGAAGTTGGCAATTCGCACCTTTCACAACCATCGCGAGGTGGTTGAGGAGCTGTTTCACATTCGTATTGCGTGTGATGAACGCACTAATAAATATTATATCGCAGAAGAGGGTGAGTTGGCGAAAAACGGGCTTTCGTCGTGGCTGCTCAACGCCTTCTCGATAAGCAATCTCCTTGCCGAGTCGCAATCTCTCGGTAGTCGTGTGCAGGTCGAGGAGATTCCCTCGGCTCAGCACTGTTTGACCGAGTTGCTGGCGGCCATGCGCGAGAATAGGCGCATCAAGGTTACCTATCAGCCTTTTGTTGCGGAGGCTCCTTTTGAGTTGGTATTGCAACCCTTGTTTGTCAAATTATATGACCGACGATGGTATCTCTATGCCAACAAACCGAGCGATGAGAAGATCAAACTCTATGCACTTGATCGTATCTCCGCAGTGGTGGAGTTGGAGGATAAATTTGAATTTCCCGAGAATTTTGCCCCCGAAGAGTACACCCGCAACGCCTTTGGCGTGGCAATTTACGACGAGGTGCCACCCTGTACGGTCCGTATCCGTGCTCGAGCCGGACTTGCCGCCTACCTGCGAACATTGCCGCTGCATCACTCGCAGCGTGAGGTCGAAACGACCAACCGCTATGCCGACTTTGAGTATTTTGTGGCCCCAACGCAGGAGTTTTATCTCAGACTGATGTCGTATGGTTGGCAGATAGAGGTGCTCTCGCCTGAAAAGGTAAGAGCCTCCATACATTGGAAGTTGATGCAGGCGGCAGTTATTTACGATAAAGAGTTGCGAAATGAGGACGACGATAAATAACGACTACTACACTCGCACGGTACGCATTGTCGATTTCGAGGTGGTCTGCAAGGAGGGTGCATTGGTCACCCTGCGCGGTAAATATGGCGTGGAGATGACCACCGACGAGAAGTGCCTATTTGAGGATATGCGAGAGGTATCGGTTGGGGCTCTACACTGCACCCTTGCCGACTATCAGTGGTGGCTTGCCGGGGCTTGGCGGTGGTATTTCGAGAAGGAGCGCAAACGATTGGTTGAACTCTATGCCGACCATGTGCCACTCTATGTGTGGACGGGGGATTATACGCTCGCTCACGAGGAGTTGTGCAACGCCCTTGTGCCGTTTGATGTTTGGGGTGTGGCAGATCTGCGTATCGGGCAGGTGATGAAGGCGTGGAGCTGTGGGCTGACGGCAAAGTGTCCGCATTGTGGCGGCGAGGGCAAGGTCTATCACTTTTGCGGTGTGCCGACCTCGGGTGCAGGCAGCTATTCGCTCTTCTGCCCCGATTGCGGCAATTTTGGTGAGCATATCCAAGGGTGCGAATTTAATCGCTTTCGCAAGGCTCTGCTAACGGCTCAGCAAGACCAACCCGCCACCATCCCCACACGCGAAGCGCTGAATATAGATGAGTATATTAAACGAATATTAATGTAAAAACTGATACTTATGGAAGATTTCAAAAAACAGATTGAGCAGATTATTGACACAACGTTCAAAACAATAGAGGGTATTTATAATTATCGTGAAGATGTCAAAAATTTAGAAGCAGGAAGTATAATCTTCCCTAAAAAGAGAGATGGTACATTCCGAATTAGTGAACAGGAGTTGCGTTTCCTATTTGTCAGTATCTTAATCGATAAAATCAAGAACAAAGAATTGAGTTATGACAATAAGCCGATCTATTATTCAGTGGAAACCCCTACTGTTGGCTCATATAGTTTCAAAGGAGATAAAGCACTGTCTGGTAATATCGATTTGGTTATACACGGAGGATATCCACTCAAACGTATTTGTTTGATTGAGTTTAAGGCTCATAATGTGAAGTTCAAAAATGATTATGAAAAACTGCACAGTGAGTTAAATCACAAGTCGGATGACGTGGACAAAACGAATTTCGAAAAACTTTACGATGAGAATGCGTGTGGATATTTTGTTCAGCTACTCACCAATAGTGATAGAGGAACGGCTGATAACATTATCCAAAAGAAAAAGGAGTATGAGGAAGCGGATAAGTATAAATATAAAGCAAATAAATTTTCCCACATCTGCTATTCGTTAAAACAAGGTAAATATTTAGTTGGCGAAATTAAACCTGAAAATACTGAAAAATAATGACCCTAACCATCCATAGAGGCACCCACGAGATTGGGGGCAGTTGCGTGGAGTTGCGCACCGCTGAAGCGAAGGTTTTAATCGACTTCGGCCTGCCACTCGACTACGATAAGCGTACTCCCGAAGAGCAGGAGCAAATCCGACGCAACGCCGCCGAGTGGTGCAAGGGTGTCGATGCACTCTTTTTGAGCCATGCCCATGCCGACCACTACGGGCTCTTCGATCGACTGCCCGAGGGTACACCCGTCTACGCCACCGAGGAGACCTTTGCGATGCTTTCACTCGACGGTATTCTCGGCGACGACCCGACCACACACCTCAAAAAGTGTCCGATGCGAGGGTATATGCCCTACGAAATTAGTGGGCTGACCGTAACGGCCTATCCAATCGACCATTCGGCATACGGAGCGTGTGCCCTGCTCTTCGAAACGGAGGGTAAGCGTGTGCTGTATAGTGGCGATGTGCGTTTGCATGGTGTGAAAGGTAAGTTATATAAATATCTGCCTCGCGAGGTCGATTATCTGCTGCTGGAGGGCACAAACATTGCCCGTGAGCGACACAATCCGACAGAGCAAGAGGTTGAGAACGAATTTGTCAAAACCTTTGACGAAGCCCCCTATGCCCTCAATTTGGTGTGGTGCTCATCGAAAAATATCGACCGAATTTGCGTCTTGTTCCGTGCTTGCCTCAGACGAGGGAAAACGCTTGTAGTAGATCCTTATACGGCAAATGTGTTGGCTGCGGTGGCTAAAATAAATCCCAAGATTCCGTCGGCAACCACATCCGATCAGATAAAGGTCTATTTTCCGCCACGCCTTACTACACGCCTTACGGAGCGTAACCAAGAGCGGTATGTCTACTCGCTCAATCCGCGTGAAAACAAGGTGACTTATGCCGATATTTCGGCCACGCCCGAGCGTTATGTGATGCTGGTACGCCCCTCGGTGGTGGAGTTTCTGCAAAAGATTGATGCTCCGCATATTCGCTTTGTAAAGTCGATTTGGAGTGGTTATTGGGATGAGCCCAACACCGAGCGTTTTCGTCGTTGGGTAGAGGCTACTTGCGAGCAGTTGCCCGATATCCATTCGAGCGGACATGCTGATATTGCCTCCCTGCAGCACATTGTCGAACTCGTGCAACCCAAGCACCTCGTACCTATCCATACCGACACCCCCGAACGCTTCGCGGAACTATTCCCCGATAGTGAAATTATCTTCCCGCACGATGACGAAATGGTGGCGTTGTAAGCTCTTTTTTGGTTTTTTAGTTGCCCATATCTCGGAGATATATCATATTTTTATTAAATTTGTCTATTCGATTAATTTATAGACAATAGTAAGATTATGCGAGTAGCTATATATGGAGCCGGTTCGCTCGGTACGATTTTGGGAGCTTACATCAGCAAGACCGGTGGTGCGATCGAACTTATAAATCGTAATAAGGCTCACGTCGAAGCCCTGCAAACCGACGGAGCAAAGGTGGTCGGAACGGTGCAGTTCTGCCAGCCGGTGGTCGCTTATACGCCCGATAAGATGAGCGGTAAGTATGATGTCATCTTTCTGATGACCAAGCAACAACACAATGCAGAGGTGGTGGGAATGCTGAAAGAGTACCTTGCGGAGGAGGGTGTGCTTGTGACCTTCCAGAACGGACTGCCGGAGATGCAGATTGCCGAGATTATAGGCCAGGAGCGAGTGCTGGGATGCACCGTGGCGTGGGGGGCTACCATGCAGGGTCCGGGTGTGTGTGAACTTACCAGTGCACCCGATGCTCTATCCTTCTCGTTGGGAGGCATCACAGCCTCTCGACACAAATACTTTGCAGCGGTGAAGGCACTGCTCGAGAATATGGGTACGGTCGAGGTGGAGGAGAACTTTATAGGTACACGCTGGAGTAAGTTGCTGATTAATGCCTCGTTTTCGGGTATGAGTGCAGTGTTGGGATGCACATTTGGCGAAGCTGCCGGCCCGCGTAGATCGCGACGTGTAGTGCAGGCTCTGATTAAGGAGTGTATAGATGTCTGCAAGGCCGGAGGTATACGCATCGAACCGGTGCAGGGTAAGGATATCGTCAAATTGCTCGACTACTCTAACCCGCTGAAAAAGGCCTTCTCGTCGTTTATTATCCCGATAGCGATCCGCAAGCATGCCAAGCTGAAGGCGAGCATGTTGCAGGATATCGAGAAGGGGAAACTGACCGAGGTGGATGCCATCAATGGGGCTGTGTCGGCTTACGGTCGTAAGGTGGGGTGTCCGACTCCGATGAATGATCGTGTGGTCGATATTATCCACCGCATTGAGCGTGGAGAGCTGCAACCGCAATCAGAAAACCTCAAATATTTCGATTAGTAGTCATGGGTCTTTAATGCTAAAATTTCAGGTATGGTAATCAGCTCAATTCTCGAAAACGATCTCTATAAGTTTTCGATGTCGTACTATTATCAAGTACACTATCCCAATGCGTGGGGAGCCTTTACTTTCCACGACCGAAACAATACCGAATATGCCGAGGAGTTTGTCGATGAGCTGAAAGCTGAGTTTGCCAACCTTGCAACCCTCGCGTTACAGCCGTCGGAGTTCACATGGGCGGTAAAGAGCATCAACTATATCCCTCGATGTTTCTGGGAGTGGCTATGCCAATTCCGATTTGAGCCCGAGAAGATTGCTGTGTGGCTCGACGATGAGCACCATCTGCACATTGAGGTTGCCGAGTTGATGTATAAGGTCACCTTCTACGAGATCCCTATTCTGGCGATTGTATCCGAGCTCTATCATCGCCATATCGGAGATGGCCGCCAAACCCGCGAAGAGCTTGCCGAGGCGATGATTCCAGCGATGGAGCGGAAGGTTGCTATCGCCTCGCAGCATAATCTCTACTTTGCCGACTTTGGTATGCGTAGACGTTTCAGCGTACTCTCCGAGGAGCTGGTTATTGAGTATATGAAGGAGCATTGCCCGACCTTCACGGGAACGTCGACCGTTGCACTTGCAATGAAGTACAACATCCGACCTATCGGCACCATGGCGCATGAGTGTTTTATGTTCCAGGCAGCGGTGCATACCCCGAAGGAGGCCAACTATGAGGTGATGGAGCGATGGGTCGATGTCTATGACGGTAACCTTGGCACGGTGCTTACCGACACCTATACCGTCGATGCCTTCCTTCGAAACTTCTCGATGAAGCTCGCCAAGCTCTATGACGGAGTGCGCCACGATAGCGGTGACCCCAAGCTGTTCGGCGATCGGATTATACGGAAATATGAGTCGTATGGTATTGACCCATTGAGTAAAACCATTGTATTCTCTGATGGGCTCGACTTTGAAACGGCAGCCGATATTAAGGAGTACTTTGCCGGACGTATTAAGGTAACATTCGGTATCGGTACAAACCTCACTTGCGATATACCTGGTGTCAGCCCTATGAACATTGTTATGAAGCTGAAAGAGTGCCGCATTAACGAGCGTCAACCGATCTATGGCTGTGTGAAATTGAGCGATGTCCCCGGTAAGGCTATCGGAACCAAAGAGGATATCGAAAACTATAAATACCAGCTGGGAATAGGGTAGTTGTCAGTGTTTCGCTCGGCAAAATCGGGTAATGATGCAAAAAGCACCACTTTTTGCATCATTACCATTTTATGAGTTTAGAGTTCTTCTGGTGCCGGTGTCTGCAAAATATACTTGTCGAGCAGCTCGTAACCCGGTGTAGAATAGTATTCACTATTGCCGTAGCCGTAATTGCGATGTTCTAATGCTATGGCACAAGCGATAACTATTATGGCAATACAGAATAGGATTGTCACAGCCGCAACAATAGCCTTGCGACCTGCCGATAACCGCACTCCCAAGTATTTGAAATCCTTAAACTCTTTGCGTTTCCATAAGTCGAGATGCCCTCGCAGCCATTCGGCATAAGCATGCAGATGCAACTCCTTGTTCTCTAAAAAATAACTCTCTGTTGCCGATTCGAGTCGTGGAATGTCGCACCACGAGAATGCTTTGCACCACTTGACGGTAGGGCGCGTATTCTCATCGGACTCTTTTTGTGGGTCGATATGACCGAAATCGACACCCAGACAGACGACAAACTCGTTTTTGTTGCCACCTTTCCAATAGGCCTGCTGTTTGAGTGCTGTAATGATACCTTGCGCAGCATCAAACACAAGGACAAATATGTGAATTTGATGTTTATGGCCGGCAAAGGCATTTATCAGCTGAAACGCACGTTGTGTTTTTTTGGCGAATTGCACCTGTTCGGGTAATTTTGGCGAGCACAAAATCACATCCTGCTCCAGATAACTTCTTTCGATTTTGGGGTAGTCAATCAGCCCGTACTCCTCAATGTCATTTCGGGTTACCCGCTCTTTTCTGAATATGGAATTGGAATTGGCTACATAGTTGACATACAACCCCTTGTATGTATGAGTTGCCATATCTTCATACACCCCATTCCATTCATAAAGCTGTCCTCCGCCTCCGCTGACGCAGTTGAAATGTGGAGGGTTGATCCAATGCTCCGGAGTCTGCCATAGTGCACGGTAGTGATTGTAGACGGCGGAGCTGATGTAGGTGCTGTTTCCTGTATTCAGAGGCATGACCCACACATCGGGGTGGTACCTGTAATCTACCACACGTCTTGTACGAGTATTACCGCGACTATCTGTGTAGGTCTCTGTTCGCTCGACTCGTTCCACCCATGGCTCATGGTGCTGCACATTGAGTGCATATCCGCTTAAGTACTCTTGTGTGCGGCTTGCCCTGCGCATAATAAGCCACAGGAAGAGCTCGCTAACCACAGCCATAATGAGGAATATCCACCACAGTTCGTAATTGCGAAACAATAGAACCAGTGCCCCGATGGTTAGTAGCGGGAATATATAAGCGAGTCGATGCATATCGAGCGACAAAGACTATGAGAATAGCTCGATGTTGTCTTCTCGGCGAGTAGCGATGATGTTTTGTGTCACTTCAGATGAGATAACCGTATACTCAATCTTACTCTTATTGCGCACAAACCAACCTGAAGGCATCGACTCTAATAATGTTTCACGCTCACGAATGATGTCGAGCATTCTCTGCTGTGCAGATGCGAAATAGGCTCGCTGAACCTCGATAGCCTGCATCAACTTGTCGTAGAGTTTGGTGTCAAATGCAGGGTTCGACTCCTGAATCATCTTGATCAACTCTTTTCCGTCATTGGCATATCGTCCGGCAATCAGCTTTGGATAGATCTCCTCAAAGGTTTTGCGATATTGGTCTGTCACGCCAGCCTCTTGCTTCAGCACTTTCCACATGGTGTCGTACACAGACTCTATTTTGCCTCTTTGAGCATCAGCCTCTTTTCGCAGGGCAACCTCTTTGTTGTTGTAAACAAAGTACATGATAATTAATGTGAGCAAAACAACTCCGCAAATGATAATAGGAATAAGCATACTCTTATAAAATTTAGATGTTAATTTGTGTCAAAGTTCAAAAAAAACGGTAGTAGATAAATAGTGCGATTAATCTCCAACGGTTACAGTCACCGATACACCTTTGATGTAAATGGTGTACTTATTTCCATTCTTGACCATATAATCGGCATCAAGCGGAATATAACCTGTGATTCCATCTGCGGTGTCGCAAATTAGATATGCCTTCTCCATATCCGTAACCGTTTTGAAGTGATAAGAGCCTGTACTGGGTTTAGCACCGATTACTCCTTTTCCGATTGCAAACATCTGAATCCAGTTTTTATTTTTACTCACACCTGTCATGCCGCAACCGATATAGCAGTACTGTCGCAGAAGCATATTCGCTTTGTGTCCCGGAGATTTCATCCAG
>JAFQFG010000077.1 GCA_017398695.1 Alistipes sp. | reverse complement strand
GGGATAACACAAAAATGGTATAAGTACCAACCACTTATCATATTTTGCCCTCATTCTGCCATTTTTACGCAAGTTCTTCATATCTTTGTGGCAATGATTACAAAAGCCGAGATACAACTTGTCCGTTCGTTGGCGGATAAACGCAATCGCGATGAGCTGGGGCTCTTCGTTGCCGAGGGCAGCAAACTCATCGAGGAGTTGCGCAGCTCGCCGCTACGCATACGACGCATCTACGCTTTGGAGGGCCTTTTCGAAGGTGGTGATGTGGAGGTTGTGACAGCTAAGGATATGGAGCGTATGTCGATGCTTAAGACGGCCAATAACTCAATTGCCGTTGTCGAGCAGCCGCGCTATGTGTTCGACCCCGCGAAGCTCGATAATAATCTGGTTTTGGCGCTGGATGACGTGCAGAACCCGGGTAATCTCGGCACTATCATACGCCTGGCAGATTGGTTTGGCATCAACGATATAGTCTGCTCACCGGCAACAGCCGACTGCTACAATCCTAAAGTTGTGCAGGCGACTATGGGGGCTATTTTGCGTGTGAGGGTTCACTACCTCGACCTGCCCGAATTTCTGCGTGGAGCAGTCGCACGAAATGTTCCTGTCTACGGCACTTTCCTCGATGGTGAGAATATCTACGAAAAGGAGTTGCAGCAGCGAGGTGTAATCGTTATGGGCAATGAGGGACGTGGCATCAGTCCGGAGTGTGCCCACTTGATAAGTGACCGCTTGTTTATTCCGTCATATCCGACCGACAATAGCGGCTCGGAGTCGCTTAATGTGGCGATAGCCACAGCTGTCACCTGTGCCGAATTCCGTCGTCGTGCAGGAAAATAGTCCTCTAATCAAAAAAAACGGCATACAAATCGCTAAAAGTTACCTGCATATCGAAAATTATTAGTAGATTTGCAGATTGAGAGATTGAATGTCAAATTTATGTCAGAATATAAACTCAAAATAGGAATTACACAGGGCGATACCAACGGTATCGGTTGGGAGGTTATACTCAAAACCTTTGCCGATTCGCGTATGGCGGAACTCTGTACACCAATAATCTATGGTTCGGAGGCTGCGGCCAGGTTCTATCATAAGAGTATTGCCGAGCTTGAGCCCGTGCAGTTTAATATCTGTCACTCGGCTCGGGAGGCAAAACGTGGAAGGGTGAACCTTGTGCCGTGTGGCGATGCGAACCTTGTCGTTGAGCCCGGTAAGCCTTCGGCCGCAGCGGGCAAGGCGGCTGTGGCAGCACTTAAGGCTGCGATTGCCGATTTGAAGGCCGGAGATTTGGCCGCTGTTGTGACCGCTCCAATAAACAAGGAGAGTGCACAAAGCGACGAGTGGCACTACACGGGCCATACCGAGTTTTTTGCCAAGGAGTTGGATGGCGAGCCGATGATGATTATGTGTAGCGATCGTCTGCGTGTAGGTTTGGTAACCATCCATATTCCGGTGTCGGAGGTTAGTGCCAACATCACTAAGGAGAAGATTGTCGCAAGCCTGAACACTCTGCGCCAGACGCTCAAGCAGGATTTTGGAGTGGTAGAGCCGCGTATCGCAGTGCTTGCACTCAATCCCCATGCTGGTGATGGCGGTCTGCTCGGTCGCGAGGAGCAGGAGATTATCAAGCCGGCCATCGTTGAGGCTGCCGAGGGCGGTGTGTTGGCATTCGGACCCTTCCCTGCGGATGGACTATTTGCTAATGGCGGCTATGCAAAGTATGACGCGGTGCTGGCAATGTACCACGATCAGGGACTCACGCCTTTCAAGACCATCTCGCCTGACGGAGTAAACTTTACAGCTGCGCTCTCGAAGGTGCGTACCTCGCCCGATCACGGTGTAGCCTACGATATAGCTGGTCAGGATAGTGCCGATGCGCAGTCAATGCGTAACGCCATCTACGAGGCTATTGATATTGTCGAGCGTCGAGGAGAGTGGCGTGAGTGGACGTCCAATCCGCTGCAGCACTTCGAACGCGATAAGGGTCGCGATGTGAGTGTGAAGGATCTTCCGCAGACCGAAGAGTAAAGCGATAGAAGAGTAACAAAATAGGTGCAACTGAGCAGTAATCCGTCTCGTGATTGTGGAGCTGTGAAGGCACAAAAACAATAAATTAAACTACAAAACACTATGATTAAAGTAACTTTCCCTGATGGTTCGGTACGCGAATTCGCTAAGGGAACAACTGCTTACCAAGTAGCCGAGAGCATCAGCCCTCGTTTAGCTGCCGACTGTCTGGCCGCTTCGGTAAATGGCGCAACTGTCGACATGATGCGCCCCATCGAGGAGGATGCCTCGGTGAAATTCTATAAGTGGGAGGATCCCGAGGGCAAGCACGCCTTCTGGCACACCTCGTCACACCTGCTGGCAGAGGCTCTCGAGGCACTCTACCCGGGTATTAAGTTCGGTATCGGCCCCGCTATCGAGAATGGATTCTACTACGATGTGGATTGCCCCGTAGCTATCACCGAAGCCGACCTTCAAACTATCGAAAACAAGATGACCGAACTTGCTCGCAATAAGGAGCCGCTCGTTCGCTCGGAGGTGTCGAAGGCCGATGCGCTTAAGACCTTCACCGAGAAGGGTGACCAATATAAGGTCGAGCTTATCCGCGACCTCGAGGACGGTACCATCTCATTCTATACCAACGGCTCGTTTACCGATCTCTGCCGTGGTCCGCACATCCCCAATACGGGTGCAATCAAGGCTCTGAAGCTTACCTCGGTGGCGGGTGCATATTGGCGCGGTAACGAGAAGAACAAGATGCTCACACGTATCTATGGTGTGTCGTTCCCAAAGAAGTCGATGCTTGATGAGCATCTGGCGATGTTGGAGGAGGCGAAGAAGCGCGACCACCGCAAGTTGGGCAAGGATCTCGAACTCTTCACCTTCTCGCAGAGAGTGGGTCAGGGTTTGCCGTTGTGGCTTCCCAAGGGCGCAGAGCTGCGCGACCGCCTGGAGCGTTTCTTGCGTCAGATTCAGAAGGACTATGGCTACCAGCAGGTCATCACTCCGCATATCGGTAACAAGGACCTCTATGTCACTTCGGGTCACTATGCAAAATATGGCAAGGATTCGTTCCAGCCGATTCATACACCCATCGAGGGCGAGGAGTATCTGCTCAAGCCGATGAACTGCCCCCACCACTGCGAAATCTACCGTAGCAAGCCCCGTTCGTACAAAGATCTTCCCGTGCGTTTGGCAGAGTTCGGTACGGTGTATCGCTATGAGCAGTCGGGTGAGTTGCACGGATTGACCCGTGTGCGCGGATTTACGCAGGATGATGCCCACCTCTTCGTTCGCCCCGACCAGTTGCTCGAGGAGTTCGAGAAGGTTATCGACATCGTGCTCTACATCTTCAAGACGTTGAAGTTCGACAAGTATACCGCGCAGATTTCGTTGCGTGATCCCAACAACACCGAGAAGTATATCGGCTCGGATGAGAATTGGGAGAAGGCCGAGAGCGCAATTATTCAGGCAACGAAGGAGAAGGGTCTGAACACGGTTATCGAGTATGGCGAGGCGGCTTTCTATGGTCCGAAGCTCGACTTTATGGTCAAGGATGCGCTGGGACGCAGCTGGCAGCTTGGAACTATCCAGGTGGACTACAACTTGCCCGAGCGCTTTGATTTGACCTACAAGGGAGCTGACGATAAGCTCCACCGCCCGATTATGATTCACCGCGCACCGTTTGGCTCGATGGAGCGTTTTGTGGCGGTGTTGCTGGAGCATACGGCCGGTAAGTTCCCCTTGTGGTTGGCTCCCGACCAGGCTGTTGTATTGCCCATCTCGGAGAAGTTCAACGACTATGCCGAGGAGGTTGTGGCATACCTTAATCGTCACGATATCCGCACTCACATCGACGACCGCAACGAGAAGATTGGTCGCAAGATTCGCGATAACGAGCTTAAGCGTATCCCCTATCTGCTCATCGTGGGCGAGAAGGAGGCTTCGGAGCGTCTGGTTTCGGTGCGTGCACAGGGTGAGGGCGACAAGGGTCAGATGACTCTCGAAGAGTATCGCGACTATATGCACCGACTCGTTAGCGAGGAGATCGAGGCTAATAAGATGAAATAGAACGCATTAAATTAAAAATTAACCAATACCTATAAACACTTTGGCAAACCAGAGACCATTCAAACCGAGACCGATTGTCTCGGCGAATAATCAAAATCAGGCGAACCGTCAGAACGGACGCCGTCCGGAGAAAGAGAACCCCCACCGTATCAACGACGAGATCACGGCACCGCAGGTGCGTGTTGTCGGTGATAACGTAGAGCCGAACCTCGTATTGCCCATTCGTGAGGCTATACGCTTGGCAGATGAGATGGAGTTGGACCTTATCGAGATTTCGCCCAAGGCGGAGCCTCCCGTATGTCGCATTGCCGACTATCAGAAGTTCCTCTATCAGCAGAAGAAGAAGGCCAAGGAGATTAAGGCCGAGCAGACCAAGGTTGTAATCAAGGAGATTCGTTTCGGTCCGCAGACTGACGACCACGACTACAATTTCAAGCTCAAGCATGCCGAGAACTTCCTCAAGGAGGGAGCGAAGGTCAAGGCTTATGTCTTCTTCCGCGGTCGCTCGATTGTCTTTAAGGAGCAGGGCGAGATTTTGTTGCTGCGTTTTGCTACCGATTTGGAGGAGATTGCAAAGGTGGAGGTGATGCCTGCACTCGAGGGCAAGAAGATGAATATGATTCTTGCGCCGAAGGGTAAGAAGTAGTCCTTTCGGGCTGCTGTGCCGCAACGCAGAGAATGGGGTGTGTCCAAGTTGTTGGATGCACCCTTTTTTGTGGCTTGAGAGTACAGAGAACAGAGAACAGAGTACAGAGAACAGAGGAAAGGTGAAAACTGAAAGATGAAAGATGAAAGATGAAAGATGAAAGTCAAAGTCAAAGTCAAGGACCTTCCTAAACTTCCTAAACTTCCTAACCTCCCTAATTCCCCTAAATTCTCTAACCTTCCTAACCTTCCTAACCTTCCTAACCTTCCTAATCTCCCTAACCTCTCTAACCTCTCTAACCTTCCTAAATTCTCTAATCTATCTAACCTCCCCTAATAAAAAAACCGCTTGCGACCCAGAGGTTGCAAGCGGTTTTAGTGAGAAATCGTGAAATAAAACTCTTACTTCGCGTTCTTCTTATCGTAGCGTTTTGCGTAACGGCTCATAAACTTATCCACCCGACCGGCGGTGTCTACCAACTTCATCTTACCAGTGTAGAACGGGTGCGATGTGTTAGAGATTTCCATCTTATACACGGGATAGGTTTCGCCGTTCACCTCGATGGTCTCTTTTGTCGAAACGGCGGACCTGCACAAAAACACGTGGTCATTCGACATGTCTTTGAATGCCACTAAACGATAATTTTCAGGATGAATGCCCTTTTTCATTACGTCTGTTTTGTTAAAAAATGATTTAAGTACTTAAATATCGCCGCAAAGATACAACTTTTTTTACAACCTGCAAGAGTTCGTCATGAAAATAATTTCAAAGTTGTGGAATTTCGGCTCGCTTGGTTTTTTGCGAGATAGGGCTTGAGGGGTGGGGACAAAACCTTGCAAATCCCTCCTTTGGAATATGCACAATGTAAATTCAAATATTTTTGGTGTAAATGTTTGATAAATAAAGAAAAATGTCTATATTTGTTCCGATTATACGCATAATGCAGAAAACTTACAATTAACTTAATTTTTTATAAACAATCTCTAATTATTACTATGATGACCAAAAATTTTAGGGGGGGGGATTTGCGAAGCGCATATCGTACCCCGAGTGTGGAGCTGTTGGAGGTTAAGACCGAGCGTGGTTTTGCTGACAGCTTTGTTAAAGAAGAGGAGGAGTTTTAATTAAAAAGTGCGATGACTATGAAGAAGAATTTTATTGCTTTGGCAAGCGTAGTAATTGCGCTTATGATGTCGGCTTGCGTCAAGGACGTAAATACTGATATCGCTCCCGAGGGCGGTGTTACCCGCACTATTAAGGCTACCATCGAGAGTATGACTCGTACCTCGATGAACGATTTTGAGGCCGGCTCTGCAGCTCAGGTTGTGTGGTCGAGCGGTGACGTGATCGGTGTTGTTACCGAGGATGGAACTATCCGTCAGGCTACTATCAACGCTTCGGCGGTAGGTAAGGCTGAGGCTGAGTTTACCGTTTCGGGCGCTGTTGAGGGTGAGAAGTATATCTATGCTTACTATCCCTACCAGAGTGGTGTTAAGTATGCTGATAACAAGCTTACCGGCCTGCGTTTGAACCCCAAGCGTAAGTTTATCAAGAACAAGACCGAGGGGGAGGGTAATATCCTCAATGGCTATGGCTTGACATTCGAGACTAACGAGTTGCCGATGACAGCAAAGGCTGATGCAGATGGTAACCTCGAGTTCAAGAGTGCTTGCGGTGTTGTTGAGTTGCAGCTCACTGATGCACAGGAGAGAAATTTCTACAACTTCACTATCCACAGCGATGAGAAGGAGCTTTCGGACTATGGTACAATCGACCTGACTGCTGAGCAGCCTGCGTTTGTTCCCTACCACATGGCAACTTACAACTACAATACCATCACTGCTAAGCAGTATGGTACTCACTCGGCATTTATGGCTGGTGCAGACAACAATGGTAAGGGTATCAAGCTCTTGAGCGATGAGCCGACCAAGTTGTTCTTTGTTCTCCCCGCAGGTGTTTACGATGATTTGCAGATTCAGGCAGCTACTCCGGCCTTGTCGGTAATCAAGAAGGCTACCCAGTCTCACGAGGTTAAGTGCAGCACTATCTTGAGCTTCAACGCTTTTGATGTTGATGAGATTCACAACCTCTATGGCGAGGGTGAGGATGTTACCAACTTGAGCGCAGACGGTTATAGCTTTACTTACCTCGTTCCCACATCGGAATCGCCCAAGAAGTATAAGTTTGTGGCGAAGATGGTTGGCGACACCAAGGATTTCCAGTTGGCTGATGGTACATTGATCAACCCGAACTCTTCGGGTAAGACCGGCACCAACCAGAACTACAATACCACTTGGGTATATGCAGAGGATAGCGAGGGTGTTATCACCAATCTGCGTCGTGAGGGCGATAACGTCTACTTCACAGCTTCGAAGGCCGGTAATGCAATCATCATGCTCGGTACTACCGGTTTGGAGCGCTTTAACCAGTTCCATATCTGGGTTAGCGATGCTAAGGATCAGACGCTCGCGGGCGGACACGTATTCCTCAACTGTAACCTCGGTGCAACTTATGTTCCGACTACTCTCGAAGAGGCGAAGAATATGAATACCGAGCAGTTGTGGCGTTCGGCAGGTTGCCACTATCAGTGGGGTAATCCGACTCCGCGTCCGTCGAGAACTTCGACCTTTGTGCCTGCGGATTTCACTTCGACCGCTGTAGGAAATTCGGCTTGGACAGGAGCGGGCAGCTGGATTCTCTATCCTTGGGCAGTTGATCCCTATTCGATTCGTCTGTTCAGTTCGGGTGCAAATGCTGCGGATTTGGTGCGTTCAAGAATGTATTTCAACTTCTATTCGACTGTTACCTCTTCTTACGCTGATACAGGAACCTTGGTTTGGTGGCAGAAGGATAGAACCACGTATGGTGATTTGCGTTTTGGTGATGTTGCTCTTTGGCAGTCGACCAAGACTCAGTTTGACCCGTGTCCGGTAGGCTATCGCGTTCCTTCGAGATCTGAGATGGAAGATGCCTTTAATCAGTCTTATAAGATTGCCCCGGGTGCTGCGGGCCAGTACTTTACCCATAACAGCGAGTTTGTATTTGTTCCTTGGCAGGGTCTGCGTCGTCCTGATAATGCTTCTTACTTTAACTATGCTTGGCATAGCTATCCTCGTATTGGTTTCTGGTTCTTTGATGATTCATTGACCGATGAGGATGATATGGTTGCAAAGTATACTGGTCAGAATACCTACATTTATCAGAATGGTACTCAGAATGTAGCTAATGTTCAGGTTGCTAAGCACGCTGTATATCCTGCAGCCGAGATACGTAACACTTTCGGAAATGGTTGGGCATCTAAGTGTAATACAGAAGATGCTGCTGCTGGTCTGTCGATTGGCTCGTACCGTTATGCCGTTAACACCGGTATGGGTGTTCGTTGTGTAAAGATTCAGTAATCGCACAAGCCTATACAAGTTTATAATTGTGAGGGTGTTGACCGCAGGGTCGGACACCCTCACTCTTTTACCATATATAATATCGCGCGCGTGAGAGCGTATTCAAAAAAAATAGCTATCTTTGTTCGAACGAAACAAACTACGAAGATTATGAGAAAGATTTTTATGATGCTTGCGGTGGTTGCGATGACGGCTTGCGCAGGCAATGCAGGTAAGTGTGACAAGGTGGCAACGGCTGTAACGGAGGGTGCCGAGATTGTGCTGACCCAGCCCGACCTCGAGGCGGGTACGACCGTTAATATGGCGCTGAAGAACCGCTGTTCGAGCCGCGACTATAGCACCGAGCCCCTCTCGCTCGAGGAGCTGTCGGGCGTAGTGTGGGCTGCCGCGGGAGTTAATCGCGAGGATGGACACCTCACAGCTCCGTCGGCGCTGGGGCTCTATCCGGTGAAGGTCTACGCCTTCCTCGAGGGTGGAGTCTACCTCTACGATGCCGTAGCACACAAGTTGGTGCGTGTGGCCGAGGGTGACCACCGTGCATTGTCGGCACGTCAGGAGTTTGCCAACCATGCTCCGCTCAATCTGGTCTACATTGCCGACACTAAGGTCTACGAGGGTCGCAATATGCCGGCCGATGTGGTGCGATTCCTCTGTGGTCAGGATGCAGCAGGCTATGCCGAGAATGTCAATCTCTATGCCGCAGGTAATGGCTTGAAAGCTATCACTCGAGGCAGTGCCCAGAGCGAGGAGGTGCTCAAACTGCTCAACCTCTGCCCCGAGCGCTACTCACTTGTGTTGGCGCAAACCGTAGGCAAATAGAAACTATAAATTGTCAGAGTCAATGTCTTTAACTCATCAGCAACAACAAATCATCGCCCTGATTAAGCGCGAGGTGGTGCCTGCCGTGGGATGCACCGAGCCGATAGCTGTGGCTCTGTGTGCTGCGGTGGCTGCCGAGGCGTTGGGGTGTCGACCCGAGGGTCAGCCCGAGCGTGTGGAGGTGCGATTGAGTGCCAATATCTTGAAAAATGCCATGGGTGTCGGTATCCCCGGCACGGGAATGATAGGTCTGCCCATAGCCGTGGCGCTCGGAGCGTTGTATGGCGACTCTGCGCGCGAACTTGAGCTACTTGGCGGCGTGACGCCCGAGCAGGTTGAGGTTGGCAAACGCTACCTTGCCGAGCATCCGATAAGTATCTCGCTTGCCGAAGGCTCGGTGCCGAAACTTTATGTCGAGGTTGAGGTGTGGAGTGGTGCCGACTCGGCTCGAGCAGTGATTGCCGGAACGCACTCCGGCATAGCGTTGGTTGAGCGTAATGGCGAGTTGTTGCAGGGCGGAGAGGTCGCAGCCGTGCATGACGAGGTGGCGGCCGAGGAGGTCGAACTGTCGCTGCGCAGTGTCTACGACTTCGCGATGACAACCCCGCTCGAAGAGTTGGAGTTTATCCTCGAGACCGAACGAATGAATATGGCTGCTGCCGAGACCTCGTTCAGTGGTAGCTATGGCCACGGGCTCGGTGTGATGTTGCGCGGGGGTGGACAGTCAAATCTTATGGGCAACACGCTCTTCTCGCGGATATTGGCCTACACATCCGGAGCCTGCGATGCCCGCATGAGTGGCGCGGCAGTGCCGGTGATGAGCAATTCGGGCAGTGGCAATCAGGGTATTGCTGCTACGGTGCCGGTGGTGGTCTATGGACGTGAATGCGGAGCCTCGCATGAGCAGATGACGAGGGCTTTGGCGTTGAGCCACCTCGCTGTGATCTACATCAAGCAGGGTTTGGGTCGTCTGTCGGCTCTGTGTGGCTGTGTGGTGGCGGCTACGGGCTCGAGCTGCGGAATAACCTACCTTATGGGTGGCGGTTATGACGAAATCTCGATAGCCGTGAAGAATATGGTTGCCAACCTTACGGGTATGATTTGCGACGGTGCCAAGCCGAGCTGCTCGCTCAAGCTCTCGAGCGGAGTCTCGACGGCTGTGCTCTCGGCAATGATGGCCATGGAGCACCGATGCACGACCTCGGCCGAGGGTATTGTAGATGAGGATGTCGACAAGACTATCCGCAACCTGACCGACATAGGCCGCGATGCGATGGACGAAACCGACAGAATGATTCTTGATATAATGACTAATAAATGCTGACCAATATGAAGTTACTGAAATTAAGACTACTGCTGATAGCTCTTGTTGCGAGTGTCGTGACTCTCTCAGCGCAGGATATGCGCGAGATGATTAAGGAACACCCCGAATATGCATCGTCAAATCTGTTGGGCTATATCTATAAGCCAACACCCCACACTCCTGCACCGAAGGGCTACGAACCATTCTACATCAGCACCTATGGTCGCCACGGCAGCCGCTGGCATACGCGCCCGCACTACTATGAGAAGGCTATGGGCTACTTCAAGCAGGCCGAGGCCGAGGATGCACTGACCGAGTGGGGCAAAAATGTCTATGCGCGAGTGAAGGCGGTGAGCGAGCATGCTGCCGGTCGTGAGGGTATGCTCACCGATAAGGGCGTTCGCGAGCATCGCGGCATAGCCGAGCGTATGGTGCAGAACTATCCCGAGATATTCTCGACCAAGGGTGGCAAGAGATGCTATATCGAGTGCCTTTCGACACTCTATCCGCGTTGCATCTTGAGCATGGCTGCCAACAACGAACGCATCAAGGAGCTCAACCCCGAGGTGGAGTTTCGACGTGCAACGGGCGAACGCTACAAGGCCTTTTTGTCGAAAACGGCCTCAATCGCGATGATAAGCAGCTACGCCAAGGCCGAGATTGAGGATGGAACCATTCGCCATTTCACCAATCCCGACCGCTTCGTAGCGTCAATATTCAAGCCGGAGTATGCGGCGAAGATTGATAAGTATGATGCGATGTTGCGTATTTTCTACATCGCAACCATTCTCCAAAATCACGACGAGATGGATATCACGCTCTACGATATCTTCACGCCGGAGGAGCTCTACCACTTGTGGCTCTTTAGAAATATGCACCACTATACGATATTCGGCAGTTCAGCGGAGTTTGGCGATCTTGTCGCTGCCGAAGCTATTCCGCTGATGCGTCATATCATCGCCGATGTTGACGATGTGTTGGAAAATGGTGGCCGTTCGGGATTTCTGCGCTTTGGTCACGATATGATGGTGGTGCCGCTAATCAACTTTCTCGAGATGGAGGGCCGTTGTGCTCGTGTGTCGCTTGCCGAGGTGGATAAGGTCCACACTGTTTGGCAGGATGTGAATATCACCTCTATGGCGGCCAATGTGCAGATGGTGTTCTATCGCAATAAACAGGGAGAGGTGTTGGTTAAGGTGCTGCATAACGAGGCTGAGGTACGTCTGCCCGTGGTAAGCGATGTGGCTCCATACTATCGTTGGGAGGATTTCCGCCGCCACTATGCCGAGAGGATAAAGCAACTTGAACAACTCGAATTACCAGCCGAGTTGGAAAAGTATAGAAAGGCTTCGGCTGTGCTGTAAAAATTAAGAGTGTCATTTTTGACACTCTTAATTTTTTGTTCTTAATTTGGACATCATTACCTGATTTCAAACGTCTTCCCCTCCTCGGCAATCTGCGTGGCGGGGAATATCTGCCGAGCCTCGTCAAGCAAAATCGTCGGGTCCTTGTATCGCGACGAGAAGTGGCCGATAAGCAACTCCTTAGCTTCGGCCTTCAGGGCTGTCTTGGCTGCCTGGGCAGCTGTCGCGTGACCGCGCTCCTTGGCGACAGCCTTCTCGCTGTCGGCATACGTCGCCTCGTGGTAGAGGGTAGTGACTCCACGCACAATCTCGGCTATGCGTGCCGAGTAGTTGGTGTCCGAGCAGTAGGCATACGATGCCGGCTCATAGGGTAGGTAGGTGAGCGATGCGTTGGGCAAGACCTCACCACTCTCCAACGCTATATCCTCCCCGCGCTTGGCGGCAACAATCTGAGCTATCGACAATCCGTAACGCTCAATTTTGAACTTGTCGACATTGAGTTCCGGAGCCTTCTCGCGAAAGAGGTATCCGGCAGCCGGCAACGAGTGGCGTAACGGAATACTCCACACCTCGAGCGAGCGGCTCTCGAAGAGCAGTTCGTGCTTGGTGGTGTCGACTTCGTGCCAGATGACCTCGTATGGAACGTGCTGGTCGAAGTAGCGACGATGGCACTCCAAAATCTCACCAAACGGATGTGGCGCATAGACCATGAGCGGTGTCTGGCGGCCATAGAGCCCCAAGGTTGAGAGGAGTGGAAACAGACCGTAGACGTGGTCACCGTGTAGGTGCGAGATGAACACCGCACGCAACTTCAGCGGATTGATGCCGTTGCGGAACATCTGCTGCTGCACGCCCTCGCCCGCATCGACCAGAAAGTACTGCTCGTTGGCATTGACAATCTGTGCCGATGGGTGGCGATTGACGGTCGGTTTGGCCGATGCCGAACCAAGTATGGTGACTTTCAGTGGCATAAATTCCTATTGAGCAAGAAGAAAACGCTCGCAGTCGAGTGCGGCAATGCAGCCCGAGCCAGCGGCCGTGATAGCTTGACGATAGTGAGGATCCTTAACATCGCCCGCAGCAAATACGCCCTCGATGTTGGTCTTCGAGGTGCCCGGCACAACCTTGATGTAGCCCTCGGCATCGAGTTCCAGCTGACCGGCAAAGAGCTCGGTGTTGGGGTGGTGGCCGATAGCGAGGAAGAAACCTGCAATGTCGATGGTTGTCTCTGTGCCGTCAGTGTGGCGCAGCAAGGCTCCCGTAACGCCATCCTCGTCGCCGAGAACCTCTACGGTGTTATGCTCGAACATAACTTTTATATTCGGGGTGTTGAATACGCGCTCCTGCATAGCCTTCGATGCACGCAGGAAAGGCTTGCGAACGATGAGGTATACCTGACGGCAAAGAGTTGCCAAGTAGGTAGCCTCCTCGCATGCGGTATCTCCGCCACCGACAACCGCCACATCCTTCTTGCGATAGAAGAATCCGTCGCAGGTTGCGCATGCACTCACGCCCATACCGCGATATTTGGTCTCGGAGGGGAGTCCGAGATATCGTGCTGTTGCACCTGTGGCTACGATAATCGACTCTGCCGAAATCTCCTTTTCGCCATCGACAACAACCTTGAACGGGCGCGATGAGAGGTCGCACGAAGTGACCACTCCGAAACGAATGTCGGTGCCGAAACGCTCTGCCTGTTTGCGCAGGTCGGCCATCATCTCCGTGCCACCGATGCCTTCGGGGTAGCCGGGGAAGTTCTCGATTTCGGTTGTTGTTGTAAGCTGTCCTCCAGGCTCGATACCCTCATAGAGTACGGGTGAGAGGTTGGCGCGTGAGGTGTAGATGGCGGCTGTGTATCCAGCGGGGCCACTACCGATGATTAAGCATTTTACGTTTTCCATAGTTTTATTGTTATTTAATGATATTTCCCATATAGTCTATTTTAATCCACTTCTCTCCGATGCGGGCATTGAATATGCCACCCTCGATGCCGAGCATCTCGTAAACGGGCTCAATAATCCAACTATTATTGTGGTCGATAACTCCCATCTTACCCTCGCGGGTCTGCACTACGGCTCGATTCTCAAAGAAATTTTCAGCGTAGGTGAACTGAGGAGCTATAACTTCTGTCTTGTTGCTGTTGAGATAACCGTATAGGTCGCCTTTGCGCACTCTGTACATCATATCCTGCATCGGAAATAGCTCATCGTAGGGTAGCAGGGAGTCATATTTGGTGGGCAAAACCTGTTTGTTGAAATCGACAACTTCAGGCACTCCGGCCAAGAAAGTCTCTATGGAGCGCATCTCCTCCAGAATCTCGCTCTCGGAAGCTCCGAGATGGGCATAGTTGTAACGAATGGGGTAGAGCCTTCCGTCATTGCCGAAAATCAGATTTGAGGGCTTTAAGTTGCCGTGAACGAAGCCAATGGATAACATCTCCTCCTTGAGCAGTGCGAGTGCAGCCCGCAGGCGCGATGTCGCAACAAATCTCACTGCCCTATCGAGCCTTTCGCCCTCGGGCAAGGCGTGTAAAATTACATCGTGCGGAGTCGAATCCCCCATGGAGTTGCAGAGCGAAATCTCTCCCTTGAGGAGTCTGTATTCGCAGAGAGCCGACGAACAATGCTTGTTGAGCGCAATGCATACTCGTTCGACTGCACTCTCGATATGCCCACTCAACGGCAAGCACAATAGAGCTCTTCGACCGTCGATCTCGATGAGAGCCTCGGCAAAGTGGGTTGTGCGATTTATTATGGGTTCATTGTCCGACTTGATGACAACAACCCCGCGAAGAGTCTTGAATGAGGGACTCTCGGCCAACAGAAAATCTGAAAAGGATACTATCGATGGTGCCATGTTGCGCTTGCTGGTTATGAAAGGTTCGTGATGCTGCGTGAACCGATGCAGAGCATCGTAATCAGTTCGGTTAACGATGCGTTATAACTCATGGCACGGAACGGTGGGAGTGCCCAACAACCACGTTGTGTCAATATCAGTTCGTTGAATGCCTCGGGCATGAAACTCGAGCAATCTGCCAACAGATGCATGAAATGGTCATCTGGGTCGATGTCGCTATCCGATGGGAAGATAATGGAGCGTGACGTTGAACCCGATGCCAAATGGATATTCAGCAGTAGAACGTTGCCATCGCCTGTCGAAAAACTGCGTATCTGCTCGGTAATAGACCTTAATTCATCCTCGCTGCAATCCGAGCATATACCATCTGTGATATTGAAGATGATAGGCGGAAAACTATCTGCATTTTGAGGCTTGCTACACCACTCTGCGATCAGGTCCCTAATCTGCATCATTGCCTCATACATCGGTGTGTTGCCGGATGCCTTGGGGGTTATCCACGAAACCACACACTCTGTGTGCTGGCGTAATGTGCCATCAGGTAGCAGTCGCTCAATGGTAGATGACGATTGGGAGTGTTTGTAGAAGCAAAACTCTGATACGGGGATGAAATATCGCTTTGGGTCTATCAATGGGTAGACCTCATCATCGGAGTATCCCAATACGGCTATATCGTAGTAGTCACGAATCTTCTCATCGCGCTTTGCACGCAATATGAGCTCAGCGATAAGGCAATCTGTAATCTTTGCAACGGCTTCGGCCTTCGGCATAGCTTTACCGTACAGACACACCTCTTCCAACATCGATTGCGATTGGTCGATAGCTATTATAAATGCAGTTCTATGACAACGTGTAATCTCTTTCTCGTACATAGTAATTCGTAAATGAGGCGGAAAGGGTACGCAAATAGTCAGACAAAATTATCAATAACTTTTCGATTTAGCAAATCACTTTTCCATTGATGTCTATGTGCTTATGAACTCCATTCTCGATAACAACCGCTCTCGAATTGTGGAATGATTTGACCGCATCGAAATTTGAACAGTTGAGTCGGATGTGGCCCGTCGAGTCGATGTAGTGCCATCGCCCACCAAAGCAGACTGCCGCCAGCCCCTCGCTGAACTCAAATCCATTGTCATATAGGGGTGGGATGACGAACAACTCGCCACGGCGATAACCCCACAATCCGTTTTGCTCATCGAGCGATAGTGGCTCATCACCCTCCAATGCAGCGGTTTCGCTCGGTGTTACAGCATAGCCAATCAACTCGCGTAATCCGAAGAGTCGAGGTGTGGGTGAGTGTAATAATCGGGCTATGCGGTAGGGAATAACCATACCCTCCGTGGCGAAGATGTCAAGCACCTCACTAAGGCTCTCTGATGAGCCATCTACCAACTCGCGAGGGTGGAACAGCATCACTTCTTCCATGTCGTAACGCTCTGCAAGCGTAGGGTCGACTGATAGCGCATGAAGTGCTGTCGATATCAAGGCTATCGGATAGTCATCAATCGACTTGTCGAAGTAGTCGTTTCCTCGTGATGGGTGCTGAAACGCGGCTGTGCCGATCTCGTCACTCGGCTCGCCCTCAAACTCGGGACGAAAGAGTGCGTCGAAATCGATCATCTGCATCCGGCCTTCGGGCGTGACGATAATATTGTCCGGTTTTAGATCTCCATGAGCCCACTCCGCATCGAGCAACCGTAGAGCCATCTTGTCGAACTGCTCTGCCAAATTTCGGATGTAGTCCGGTCGCTCCAAATTCTCTGCTATGGCTCGGCTTAAGGTAGTGCCTTCAATCCAATCGTCAAGGATAACATCAACCCACTCGCCACCACCTCTGCTATCGTGGATGTATAGCTCCTCGCGCAGACATTTATCTCCGTAGATGCGTCGCAGGTTGCGCTTGTCGCGCGTGTAGCATTTGAGCATCTTCTCCCGACCTTCGTGCTTGATGCGGAAGATTACCGAGCTGTTGCCTATGGCAAACCAAGGCGCTCCGTTGTGAGTGGTATAAATGTCAATGACACCTAAGGTCTTTGTCAGACCATAGGTGTCACTCATAGCGGAAATATATTGCGGAATTGTCTTAAGCATTGCCGCAACACGAGCTCTTTCGGTTAACCAGAGTTTTAGTGGCAGTGTCCGCAGTCGCAGCCCTCAGAGTGCTCACCGCACTCATCACCACAGTTGCACTCATCACCGCAGTTGCAGTCGCTGCATCCGCAGCCACCTTTTGCCATCAAGTCCTCGGGAGTTACGTCGCGCACCGACACTACCTCAACCTCGAAGTTGAGGGTCTTGCCTGCCATCGGATGGTTGAAATCCATCATCACGCTCTCCTCCTTAACCTCGCTGATAACGCCAATCATGCGATTGCCGTTTGCATCGCTCATCGGCACCTGCGAACCTACGAAGAGAATCTCCTCGGCAACCTTACCCTCAATCATAAAGACAGTCTTGGGCAACTCAACGATAGCCTCGGGCATAACCTCGCCATAGCCATCCTTCGGCTCGAGCGTGAAGGCAACCTTCTCGCCCGGCTCTTTGTCCATAATAGCCTCCTCAAACTTGGGCAGGAGCATGCCTGTGCCGCAGATGAACTCGAGCGGAGCTTCGGGATTCGACTGATCGGCTACTGCGCCATCGACGGTAAGCTTATAATGTACCGCCACCATTTTGTTCTGTGCTACTTTCATGTTATTCTGTTTTAATAGTTACACTTTATTGTTTTGTTATTTGAGTCGCAAATATAACGATTTTTTTGAAAAGTTATTACATCTCATTCCGGCATACCAGATTACGGTCGCCATAGCCGTTGTCGATTTTGGTAACGTAGGGGAAGAACTTCGCCTCGCGAATCCACTCCAACGGGAAGGCTGCCTGCTCGCGGGTGTAGGGGTGCGACCACTCGCCTGCCAACTCTACGGCTGTGTGAGGTGCATTGACAACCACATTGTCCGCCTCGCCGCCGATAGCCTCGCACTCGCGTTTGATTGCTACCAAAGCCTCGATAAAGCGGTCCATCTCTGCCTTTGGCTCCGACTCGGTCGGCTCGACCATCAAGGTTTCATGTACGGGGAACGAGAGGGTCGGGGCGTGGAATCCGTAATCCATCAATCGGTGAGCGATATCACCGCAATCGACTCCGTAATCCTTCTTGAACATTCTCAGGTCGAG
Organism: Alistipes sp.; assembly: GCA_017398695.1. GTDB lineage: Bacteria > Bacteroidota > Bacteroidia > Bacteroidales > Rikenellaceae > Alistipes. The sequence continues at coordinate 25,874 of JAFQFG010000077.1, read as the reverse complement.
AATCATTTCGTGGCCGACACGGCCATTCTCGCCCTTGTAGAGTGTGCTGTATTCGTGCGCAAGAGCTGCTGCCATATAGTTCGCGTTGACGATTGCCATCTCCGTAGCGTGGCGCAGACCACTCTCGCCGAGCATCTTGATATAACCATAGGTTATCGGCAACAACAGAGCCGAACCCCACGGAGCCGACGAAACGGCAGTGATACCCTCCTCACCACCGGTCGAAACGACGGGGTGAGTGGGCAGGAACTTGCGCAGATGCTCTGCAACGCAGATTGGACCAACACCCGGGCCACCACCTCCGTGTGGCATCGCAAAGGTCTTGTGTAGGTTGAGGTGGCAGACATCCGCTCCGATATATCCCGGATTGGTCAGTCCGACCTGTGCATTCATATTTGCTCCATCCATATAGACCTGGCCACCGGCATCGTGCACCGCATCGACGATGTCGCGGATGCGCGACTCAAAGATTCCGTGTGTCGAGGGGTAGGTGATCATCACTCCGCACAGCTCCGAGCTATGCTCCTCGGCCTTCTTTACAAGGTCATCGACGTCGATATTGCCCTCGGCATCGCACGCTACGGTGACGATCTTCATGCCGGCCATAGCTGCCGATGCGGGGTTGGTACCGTGTGCCGATGCGGGGATGAGCATGATGTTGCGGTAGCCCTGGCCGCGCGATTGATGATAGGCGCGGATAACCATCAGACCTGTATATTCGCCTGCTGCGCCCGAGTTGGGTTGCAACGAGCATGCTGCAAAGCCCGTAATCTTTGCCAAGTCGCTCTCCAACTCGCGAATCATCTCGGTGTAGCCCTCTCTCTGCTCCTCGGGAGCAAAGGGGTGGATATTCTGGAAGCCATCAAGCGAGAGAGGCTGCATGGTGACGGCCGGATTGAGTTTCATTGTGCACGAGCCGAGCGAAATCATCGAGTTGGCAAGCGAGATGTCGCGCAACTCCAGACGCTTGATGTAGCGCATAAGGTCGCTCTCCGAACGGTAGCGGTTGAATACCGGTTCGGCAAGAATTGCCGATGTGCGGCGCAGAGTTGTTGCAATCGAGGGCTCGGTAGCCATCTTTACGCTCTTGGGCTTACGACCCATAGCCTCGGCAAAAATCTCGATCACCGCCTCAATCTCCTCGGGGGTTGTAACCTCGTCAAACGACATGCGGACACTCTCCTCGGTGGGATAGAAGAAGTTTATCTCGCGCTCGAGGGCTATCGACTGCACGACAGCAGCCTCGGCCTCCACCTCGACAGTGTCGAAGAAGTGTTTGTGCTTGAGCGTATAGCCCATGGCCTCGAGGGCTTTGGCAACGGTGACAGCCGCCAGATGGGCAGTCATCGCTGCACGATGCAAGCCTTCGGCTCCGTTGTAGACACAGTAGAACCCGACCATCGAAGCCATCAGTGCCGAAGCTGTGCAGATGTTCGACGTGGCACGCTCGCGCTTGATGTGCTGCTCACGCATCTGAAGCGACATGCGCAGAGCCTTATTTCCCAAACGGTCAATCGAAACTCCGATAATGCGACCGGGCATATTACGCTTGAAGGCATCTTTGGTTGCCATATATCCTGCACTCGGGCCGCCGAATCCCATCGGACATCCCAAACGCTGTGTGCCACCCACTGCGATGTCGGCTCCCCACTCGGCAGGCGACTTCAGCAGTGCCAACGATAGCAGGTCGGCCACGGCCGTAACCATCGCTCCGTGAGCGTGTGCCGCAACTGCAAAATCCTCATAGTCGTGCACGGCTCCGTCCGCTGCGGGGTACTGTACGATTGCGCCAAACTCCTGTCCCGAGAAGGTGTATTCCGCAAAATCGTCAACGATAAGCTCGATGCCGAACGGCTCGCTGCGAGTGAGCAGCAGGTCGAGAGTCTGTGGGAAAATCTGTCTGTCGACAAAGAACTGGTTGCGACCCGCCTTGACAGCCTCGCGCGAGCGCAGAGCGAACATCATCAACATAGCCTCTGCTGCGGCTGTCGATTCATCAAGCAGCGAGCAGTTGCTTATCTCCATGCCGGTCAACGAGGTGATGGCGGTCTGGAAGTTGAGCAGAGCCTCCAAACGTCCCTGCGAAATCTCCGCCTGATAGGGAGTGTAGGAGGTGTACCATGCCGGATTCTCGAATACGTTGCGCGAAACGACTGCCGGCACGGCTGTGGGGTAGAATCCCATGCCTATGAACGAGCGGAATTGACGATTGCGCTCTGCAAGAGAACGGATGTGTGCCGCAAACTCATACTCGCTCATACCCTCCGTGGGCAGAGCAATGGGCTTCTTGAGGCGAATTGAGGCAGGTATAACCTGCGAGATAAGTTCTTCAACCGACTTTACGCCGATGGTGTCGAGCATTGAGCTCAACTCTGTTGGGTTGCTTACGCCGACGTGTCTGTCGGCAAATTTATCAAACATATTTTTCTTATTTAGTTATTGTTCTCACTGAAATAGTCTTGACGACCCTAATATTTGAACGAGCTGCCTCCGATAAACTCTCTCAGAATCGAGGTGGAAGGTATCTCATCGGGCTTGATGACCGTGAAGTTGTCGAGGAACTTGAGCATGCGCACAGCCTCGGCATATTCGGGCACGGTGTCGGGCACTTCGCGCAGTATCGGCTCCACGAAGGGTCGCAACACAGCAATCTCATAGAAGAGCGACGTGTTGAACATCACATCCGCATTCTCCTGATAGGGGAAGATGTGGCGCTCCTCACCGCGACGGACACTGCCCCAACGTGCCAACGTGGCCTGAGCATTGTTTCCGCGTGTGGCATAATCGCGAGTGATGCGACGTAGCATGCGGTTGTCGCTGGTCGGGATGCGCGAGAGATTATCCATCGCAACAGATGTGAAACACGAGATGTAGATTTTGAACTTTACATCATCCGGAATGCTTGGCGTGAGATTGGGATTCAGTGCGTGGATGCCCTCCATAATCAATACCGACCGCTCATCGAGTTGCAACGGATTTTCATGCCACTGACGCTTGCCTGTGATGAAGTCGTAGCGCGGGATGGCGACAGACTCTCCTGCTGCCAAGCGTCGCAGATGATCGTTGAGTTGCGCGAGGTCGATAGCCTCCAACGCTTCATAGTCATACTCTCCATTCTCATCGCGCGGAGTCTTATCGCGCTCGACAAAGTAGTCATCGAGCGAGATGAGTACCGGATTTAACCCCAAGACTTGCAGCTGCACACCAAGACGCTTGGCGGTGGTGGTTTTGCCACTCGACGAAGGACCCGAAATCAAAACCAGACGTGCTCCGCGAGTGGTGTTGGCGCCATATATTGCATCGGCAATCTGTGAGAGCTTGCGCTCGTGGAAAGCTTCAGCAATCTTGATGAGCTCACTCGAATCGCCGCCGATAACCTTCTTGTTCAGCGAGCCCACGGTCGGTACACCCATGATGCGTACCCACTCCTGATACTCATGGAAGACATCGAACATCTTGTCGCGATTGACTTCGGTCTGAATATTGTCGGGATTGGAACGCTGTGGCAGAGCAAGGTAGAACCCGTTGTAGTATGGCACCAATGCAAAAGAGGTGACATAGCTACTCGATGGGGCAAGTGCTCCGTAGAAATAACCAACCATATTATCCATACGGCAGATATGGCTGTAGAGGCGGGGACGTGTGGTGAGCAACTCGGCCTTGTCGGTGTAGCCCTCCTGCTCATATATGCGCAGAACATCGCTGGTCAGCTCGCGTGAGCGAGTGATGGGATAGTCTGCATCCACAATACGCTGCATCTCGGCAGCGATTTTGTCGCAATCCTGCTGCGTGAACTCGCTCTGGCCATCTATTTCGCAGTAGAAGCCATCGGCCAGAGAGTGGCGGATGTGGAATGCCTGCCCGGGGTAGAGTTCGCGTACGGCCTTTTGTGCTACGAACGATGCTGTACGTTGATAGACCCTATAGCCGACAAAGTGTGTGATGTCGACAAAGCGAACCGTTATCGGAGTGTAGATTTTGTAGCCCAACTCCTTGATGCGGTTGTTGACGTATGCCGCCAAAATCGGATATTTACACTGTACGCCCAATTGTGAGCAGAGGTCGAGCAGGGATGTTCCCATTGTCACTTCGACCTGCGAAGAGGTGTTTTCGCAAACGATTTTTATCTTGTCCACAGCGAAAGTTTTTAATTAACTTTGTAAAGATAGTGATAATTTCTTTAACTTTGGCACATCAAAAACAGTTTATTGCTATGAAACGAACACTTTATGCACTTTGTTTTATATTGTTGCTTACGCCTGCGGGCTTTGCACTCTATAACCGCACACTTGCGCAGCGCGAAATCGTGATCCTCTCGACCAACGATATGCACGCGAGTATCAATAACTTCCCCCGTTTGGCCACAGCTGTGAAGGAGTGCCGCGATACGGTGGCAACTCTGTTGGTTGATGCGGGTGACCGTTGGACGGGTAATGCGTTTGTCGACCTGGCTCCCGAGCCACGCAAGCCGATTATCGACCTTATGAACGAACTCGGCTATGATGTGGTGACCTTTGGAAATCATGAGTTTGATGGCGGTAGCGACTTTTTGCGCGATATGATAAAGAAGCAGAAATTTGCAACGGTCTGTGCCAATATCGAGGTTGAGTCCGGCGATTTTCCGAAGATTCCGCCCTATGTAATTGTTGAGGCTGACGGAGCACGTGTGGGCATTGTCGGTGCAGTGACGAACTATGCAAACGGCTATCCCGATGGTAAGGCCGAGAGTTTTGTCGGACTGCGCTTTCCCGATCCCCAACAACGTGCTGCCGAGGTGGCCGGAGAGTTGAAAGACCGATGCGATGTGTTGGTGCTGCTATCGCACATGGGATGGGTCAAGGATATGGAGTTGGCGGCTGTCAATGATGATTACGACTTGATTATCAGCGGTCATACGCATGTCCTGGCAGATACGTTGGTCAATCGTACAGTGATAGGTCAAACTCGTAAAAATCTGATTGCCGTCGGTGCTACGACAATACGCATGAAGGGTCGCAAAATCGAGAGTATCGTATATTGTAACCACATGCTCACAGAGTTCGAGCCCGACTCGCTCTTTGCAGCCCGCGTGGCAGAGATTACAGCCGACCCGCACCTCAATGAGGCTGTGGGCGAGAATGCCGAACTGCTCAACCATGTTGGACTTGGCAAGATGCAGGCCTCGATTGTGCGTGATGCTGTGGATGCCGAGATTGGATTTTATCACTATGGAGGTGTGCGCCTTGCGGAGTTGCCTGTGGGGGCTGTGAGTCGTGCTACGCTCTTCGATTTAGAGCCGTTTTTTTCGACCGTGGCATCGATGACGATGACTCCGGCAGATATGCGTCGGATGATTATCTCGAAGTTTAACGACACGGGCAATGTGAAGGAGTCGCACCGTGTCGACCTCTACTCGACCGTGCCCTACGACATCGTGACCGACAGCCGCGGTGAGGCTGTGAATGTCATCTTCCCGACACTGCGCGAGGGTCGTAGGTATAAGGTTGCAATGTGTAACTATATTGCTGAAACTTACAGGGATATCGAGGCAGAGGATAGGGTTGTCCACTCGGATAATCTCGTTCTGGATAGATGTATCGACTTCTTTGCGAAGAACTCTCCGGTGAAGTTGTCCAATAAACCGTTGCAGAGAATTGTTCGACGATAAGGGTTAATGCACGCTAAACAAACAGAGGGCTGTCCAGCGATTTTGGTGGACAGCCCTCCTTGCAGTAGCTCCACCGCGACTCGAACGCGAATTTAAGGTTTAGGAAACCTTCGTTCTATCCCTTGAACTATAGAGCCATTGCGAATGCGCATAGACCGTGCAAGAGATGCAGGAAGAGAGTCAACACTTCACATCACGTGCGCCTAAATGCCATTCGGAGTGCAAAGATATAAAAAAATCAAAACAGTTTCTTATATTTGCACCCGGACCTGAATAAAAAATGGATGAAAATGCCCAAATTGAGAAAAAACAGAGTCTTTCGCCAACCGGCAGCATGGGTGTCGGCCATACCGATGGTGGTGCTTGTTGCAATGCTTGCGCTTGTCATAAAGTGCTTTGGCAGTGATGCCATAATGGGCGGCAGCCAGGTGGCTCTGCTCTCAGCGGCATCGGTGTGCGTGATGATTGCCATCGGTGTTTACGGCTGCAGTTGGAGTAGGCTCGAGGAGGCAATTCTCGACAATATCCACACCTCGGCATCAAGCATTATCATTCTACTGCTTATCGGTGCCATTGCCGGAACATGGATGGTCAGTGGTGTGGTGCCGACCCTTATCTATTACGGACTCAAAGTGCTACATCCGTCGATCTTCTTGGTGGCGACATGCGCTATATGTGCTCTGGTGTCGCTCATCACGGGTAGTTCGTGGACAACAATCGCCACCATCGGAGTTGCGCTGATGGGTATTGGCCAAGCTCTCGGTTTTGAGGAGGGTTGGATTGCCGGAGCGATAATTTCGGGTGCCTATTTCGGCGATAAGGTGTCGATGCTATCCGATACGACGGTGCTGGCATCTTCGACCGTCAAGGTGCCGATATTTACTCACATAAACTACATGATGCGGACAACAATCCCATCGTTTATTGTGGCGTTGGTGGTCTTTGCTGTGGCCGGAGTGCTCTATCCCCATGCCGATACGAGCCATGCAATGGCTGTTGCCGAGGCGCTGGAGCAGACCTTCAATATCTCGGCTTGGTTGCTGCTTGTGCCGGTGTTTACAGGAGTGCTCATAGCTCGCAAATTGCCGGCAATTGTGACACTCTTCGTCTCGTGCGTGATGGCATGTGTGGCATTGGTTGTAGCACAGCCTGCGGTATTGGCCGAGATTGCGGGTGTCGAGTCACTCGACTTTATGTCGGGATTTAAGGGCGTACTCTCGAGTTGTTACGGAGCTACCGCTGTTGATACGGGCAGTGCTGAACTCAACGACCTGGTGGCAACGCGAGGTATGGCCGGAATGCTCGAGACTATATGGCTGATTGTCTGTGCGATGTGTTTCGGTGGAGTGATGACGGGTAGTGGAATGCTTGCCTCGATTACCGATATCTTCCTGCGCCTGGTGCGTCGCGCTTCCTCGGCCGTAGCATCGACCGTGGGCGCGGGATTGTTCTTCAATATCTGTACTGCCGACCAATATATCTCGATAATTCTTACCGGAAACCTCTTTCGCGACCTCTATCGCAAGCGCGGTTTCGAGCCGCGCCTGTTGAGCCGTTCGGTGGAGGATTCGGCAACGGTTACCTCGGTGCTTATCCCGTGGAATTCGTGCGGTATGACACAGGCTACGGTGCTCGGTGTAGCGACCTTTACCTATCTGCCGTACTGTATATTCAATCTGGTCAGCCCGCTGATGTCGATACTCGTCACTTCACTATTCTACAAGGTGAAGTCGAGTGAGAATCAGCAATAGAGCCTGATATCCTCGGCCGTAATCTCATCGCCACTCAAGACGATAAGTCGCTCGATGACGTTGCGCAGCTCGCGGATGTTGCCACTCCACGGCATCTTTTGCAGTGCCCCGAGAGCATCGCGCGATATGTTCTTGGGCGGTAGTGCGTACTCCTCGCAAATCTTGCCTATAAAGTATTCGACCAGGAGGGGAATATCCTCCGCATGGTCGCGCAGGGCGGGTACTCTGATAACTATAACGCCTATGCGGTGATAGAGGTCTTCGCGAAAGTTGCCTTTGGCAATCTCTTCGCGAAGATTCTTGTTGGTGGCAGCTATGACACGCACATTTACATCGACATCCTTGTCGCTGCCGACACGACTTATGCGGCTCTCTTGCAGGGCTCGCAGGACTTTCGCTTGTGCCGAGAGCGACATGTCGCCAATTTCATCCATGAAGAGTGTTCCACCATCGGCCTGCTCAAATTTGCCGTGACGTTGCTTGATGGCCGATGTGAATGCCCCTTTCTCGTGGCCGAAGAGTTCGCTCTCGATCAGTTCCGAGGGGATTGCTGCGCAGTTGACCTCCACAAATGGGGCATTGCTGCGGTTGCTCTTTTCGTGGAGCCAGCGGGCAACAAGCTCTTTGCCGGTGCCGTTCTCGCCGGTGATGAGCACGCGGGCTTCAGATGTGGCTACCTTGTCGATAAGCATGCGAACACGCTCCATGGCTTGCGAAGTGCCGATTATGGGTTCGACATTGCCGGCAGAGTTGCGACGACGTGTGCGTGGTGCGCTTTTGGCGCGGTTGCCGTTGTTTGTGGCGGTGGACGAACGGATGGAGTGCAGCAGGCGATTCATATCTATCGGCTTGGTCAAAAAGTCGTGCGCTCCACCTCGTAGAGCTTTCACGGCTGAGTCGATGTTGTTGTCGGCCGATAATATAATAAAAGGTATGCCGGCATCGGGGATATGCATCGAACTGTCGGAGATAATCACATCGAACGGAATTTTGCGACACATCTGTGCCGCAACGATTTCGTCATCCACAGCTTCGGTGGAGAATCCCTCGAATTCGAGTCTTTCGCGCAAGGTGTTTCGCATACTTTTTGATTGGTCCAAAATTAAAACCTTTGTCATATTGCAACTAAAATAAAAATTATTACTTTTGCATCAAAGTTAGCGACTTTTCGGCGAGAGAAACAATTTCTGACGGCGGTGCCGATAATCGTAAAGGTCGCCCCGATGCACTTCGAAAATGCCTATTATGCGAGTCTTTTCAGCCACTCCGCTCAACCGAACAGAGTAGTGGTGAGGGGCATGTTTGAAGAGCTATTTGATTAAAAACTTTATGAAAAAGAATTACAACTACACACGTCCGAAACTCTATCTTCCCGAGTATGGCAGACATATTCAGGAGATGGTCGATTCGCTTATCGAGATCGAGGACCGCGATGAGCGTACGCGCCAGGCAAAGGCCGTTATTGCGGTTATGGGAAATTTGAATCCGCTGCTGCGCGATACGGCCGACTTTACCCATAAGTTGTGGGATCACCTGATTATTATGTCGGATTTCCGTTTGGATGTCGATTCGCCCTATCCGTTGCCTTCGCGCCACGATTTGATGGTTGAGCCTCGGCGATTGGAGTACCCGCAGAGCTATATTCCTTACAAGCATTACGGTAAATATGTCGCTCGACTGTTATCCTCTTTGGCAGAGGAGAAACGCTCCGAGGCGGTGTCGGAGTCGGTCGATAATATCGCCCGATATATGCGTGCCAAGAGCTTCGAGTATAATCAGGAGCATCCCAATAACGAGATTATCATAAAAGATATAAGAAGAATGTCCTCAGATGCCATCGAGATAGATGAAAATGCGCTCAACAATCTCCGAAGTGACTATAAACAGCACTTTTCGGCACGCCCGCAGAGTGGCCGAAATGGTGGCAAGCAGGCACAACGTAAGGGCTCACAGTCCAAGAGTGCCAAATCTCAGACTCGAACAGCGCATGGTCAGCGTCAGCAGAAAAATGGCGGGAAACACAATTAGTTGCCGAAATTTGCCGTTTTTTTTGTGATATTGAGTATATTTGCATAATGACAAAACTATTGATATGAAGAAAACCCTTTTGATACTTGCTTTGGGAGTGCTTATGTGTGGCTGCCAGTCGACGTCGGTTAAGATTTCGGGACGTCTGCTCGGTATGGGAAGCAAGGTTGTTTATTTGGAGAAGGTTACCGGTGGAGATGTGAAATTGGTTGATTCGGTGGAGCTCGAATCCACGGGAGATTATCGCTTTGAGCTCTCGGATGTGGGTGACACTCCATTGCTCTACAACGTTGTATATAGCGGTGAGCGCATTCCGTTGTTGCTTATGGGTGGTGAGCGTGTGACGGTCAATACGGTTGGCTCGCCTCTGCGAAATTATACGGTCGAGGGCTCTGAGGAGTCGGAGTTGCTGCGCGAGTTCAATAGGTTCTATGTCGAGGGTTTGAGCAATATGACATCAATCCTCGATAACTACTCCGGCAATAACTACTCCGAGTTGGATAAGCAAACCTTGATGCAGGAGTATACCCACGTCTATCGTACCCTGAAGCGCGAGCAGTTGCGTTTCATCATTGAGCATAAGAGCAATATCGCTGCGATATATGCACTCTATCAGCGCCTGCCAAATGAGAAGTACCTATTTAGCAACAGGGACGATATCATCTATTTCCGTACTGTGGCCGATGCTATCGAGGAGAGCTATCCCAATTCGCCATTCCTGCCTACGTTGCGTACTGATATTGCCCGTATGGAGGCTCACAAGACGCTCGTATCTCAAATCAAGGAGTCTGGATATCCCGATTTTGAGTTGCCCGATATGTACGGCAAAAATATTAAACTCTCATCGCTTGCCGGTCGAGTGATTCTTCTCTCGTTTTGGTCGACTGAGTCGGGACGTATGGGTGGTGTGAATGCCGATTTGAAGGAGATCTACGAGCGATTCTCGGAGCGTGGATTTGAGATCTATCAGGTAGGTATCGAGCGCTCAAAGGCTGTGTGGATTAATGCCGTTCAGGAGCAACAGTTGCCCTGGATATCGGTAGGCGATATGCGGGGAGAGCACTCTCCGGTGCTGGGTATGTACAATGTGAAGAGCCTGCCGGCCAACTTCCTTATCGACCGCGAGGGCAATATCGTAGCCAAGAACATCTATGGCAATGATCTCGAACTTCAACTCGAAAAGTTGACTATGTAATGTACTATTTTGCATCGGACATACATCTTGGTGCCGGTGGCGGGGAGTCTGCTCGTCTGGTCGAAACGCGCTTTGTCGAGTGGCTCGATAGGGTGGGTCAGGATGCCGAATCCATCTATCTGCTGGGTGACATCTTCGACTTTTGGTATGAGTATCGTCGTGTTGTGCCGAAGGGCTTTGTGCGTACGTTGGCGAAGTTGTCGGAACTTACGTCAAAGGGTGTCAGAGTTGTATTTTTGACGGGTAATCACGACATGTGGGTCAGAGATTATCTCAGTGAGGAGTGCGGAGTCGAAATCTTTACTAAACCTATCGTTGAGCAGGTGGCAGGGCGACGACTCTTTATGGCTCACGGTGATAATATGAGGATTGACGGTCAGCCGATGCTGAAGTTGATGAATACCATATTCCGCTCGAGGGTGGCACGAAGCCTCTTTTCGTGGTTGCTGCACCCCGATTTAGCGTTGGAATTCGGCCGTTGGTGGAGTGGTAAATCGCGTAAGTCGCACGGAGAGGTAACATCCGCTGTCAACGATGCGCTCTGTGGCTATGCCGAGGAATTGTGCGACCGCGAGAGGGTGGATGTCTGCATCTTCGGGCATACGCATAATGCGGAGGTGCGTCGATGTGGAGCGATGGATGTGCTCTTTCTCGGAGAGTGGGAGTATCGCCCGATGTACGCGGCAATGGATGCGCAGGGCGTGATAACCCTTCGTGAGTTGAATGATTAACAAGATTGCAATATGAAACAATATCTCGACCTTCTGCAAAGGATTAAGAACGAAGGCGTAGTCAAGAGTGACCGTACCGGAACGGGTACGAAGAGCGTATTCGGACATCAGATGCGCTTCGATTTGAGCGAGGGCTTCCCTCTGCTTACGACAAAGAAGGTTTTTCTGAAGGGTGTGATACACGAGCTGTTGTGGTTCCTATCGGGCGATACCAACATCAAATATCTGGTCGAGAATGGAGTGCATATCTGGGATAATGATGCCTATCGCTACTATAACGAACTCTGCATCAAAAACGGTGTTCTGCCTGTGAGCCGTGAGGATTTCCTCGCTGCGGCAGGTGTGGAGTCGCCCATTGAGGGCTACCGTTTCGGTGATTTGAACCATGTCTATGGCTACCAGTGGCGTCATTGGGATAAGCCGGACGGAGAGTCGTTTGTCGACCAGATTGCGCAGGTTGTTGAGACTATCAAGAAGAACCCCGACTCGCGCCGTATGATTGTTTCGGCTTGGAATGTGGCCGAGGTTGAAGATATGGCCTTGCCGCCGTGTCATGTCTTGTTCCAATTCTATGTGGCGAATGGCCGACTCTCGTGCCAACTCTATCAGCGTAGTGCCGATACGTTCCTCGGTGTGCCGTTCAATATCGCTTCGTATGCACTGCTGACGATGATGATTGCGCAGGTGTGCGGTTTGGAGGCCGGTGAGTTTGTCCATACGTTGGGCGATACACATCTATATCTGAACCATCTGGAGCAGGTCGATGAGCAACTCTCGCGCGAGCCGCGACCGCTGCCTACGATGAAGCTCAATCCCGAAGTGAAGTCGGTGTTCGACTTCCGATATGAGGACTTTACGCTCGAAGGCTATGATCCTCACCCGACAATCAAAGCCCCGATGTCATTCTAATTTTTGGAGAGAGGAGTGGAGTTATGGTAAGTGTTATCGTTGCTGTTGCCGAGAATGGCGTTATTGGGGATAAGAACTCGTTGCTGTGGCATATCTCGGAGGATTTGCGCAATTTCAAGAGGATTACTTCGGGACATCCGGTTGTGATGGGCCGCAAGACATTCGAGTCGCTGGGACGTCCGTTGCCTAATAGAAAAAACGTGGTCATCACGCGCCAGGATATCGAGATTGAGGGGTGTGAGGTTGTGCACTCGCTCGAGGAGGCTCTTGCGATGTTCTCTGCAGATGAGGAGATATTCATTATAGGCGGAGCGCAGATCTATCGTGAGGCTATGCCGATTGCCGACCGTTTCTACCTCACCCGTGTGCACCACTCGTACGAAGGCGATACGTCATTCCCCGAATGGAATGAGTCGGAGTGGCAAAAAGTTGATAGCGAGCGATTTGAGCGTGGCGAGAAGTATGAATATCCTTTTACTTTCGAGGTCTATAACAGATAGTCTGCAAGCAGCCTCTCCCCATTGCTTCGTTCGTCGGTTCACAATTAATCCCCCTTCGGGGTCTTTTCCTCCTCGCGGCTCGGCATAGTGCAAACAAGTTTGCCCTCTGCGCTCGCTCCGCAGCGTCGGTTATCAATTATCAATTATCAATTGTCAATTATCATTCTAGGTATTTATACGGTTGTCCTAAATAGGTTGTAGAAGTAACTTTGCGCAGTGCAAAGTTGCTTTTTTTTATGGCGAAATATTTTGATATGTTGATGGAGGATGTGCGCCTGCGCGAAGGGTTGAAGGCGTGTATGAACTGCGGTGTCTGTACGGGCGTATGTCCTGCTGCCGAGTTCTATAACTACGACCCGCGCCAGATTGTCAGCATTGTCCAGACACGCAATGATGAAGCTATCGAGGAGTTGCTGCGTAGTGATACCATCTGGTTTTGTGGTGAGTGTATGTCGTGCCGTCCGCGTTGCCCGAGAGGTAATACTCCGGGATATGTGATTCAGGCTCTGCGTACCTTGTCGCAGAAGACAGGACTCTTTGTCGAGAGCGAGAAGGGGCGTCAGCAGTTGGCGCTCAAACGCACGGTGGGTGACAATATTCTACAAACAGGCTACTGCCTGGTACCACGTCGTATCCGCCCGGAACTTCATCCCGAGCAGGGTACGGTTTGGCGTTGGATTTTCGATAATCATGATGAGATTTACCCCCGTTTCTCGGCAGCCTATAATCGTTCAGGGGCAGGTGCCCTGCGTCGAATGGATGAGGGCGCGCTCGAGGAGTTGCGCCGTATCTTCGATGTGAGTGGTGGTACTGAGATGTTTGAGCTCATCGAGCGCCACTCCGACCGCAAGGCGCGTGAGATGGGGTATGATGGAGCTACGGATGAGTATATGATGCGCACATTTACCGAAAACTCGGGATACGAACACGAATAACCGAAGAGTATGAGAGCAAAGAGTTGGTCGGACTACCAAAAAGATATTGCCGACGATAGATATTACTATGCACGCAGTTGTATCCGCCAAAACTTCTTCCCGGGTAGCGAGAAGGCGTTTTTGGAGATTTTGCAACGCGACTTGGGTAAGGATATTTTCGATGATCCGGCCCATTCGTCGTGTACGGGTATAGGCTACCATTCGGATGTGGTGCCACTCGAGACAATCATGACCGTTGTGGCGCGACAATTTGCGCTGATGAGCGAGGCCGGCTATGAGAATTTTGTCACTTCGTGCATAACCTCATTCGGCATCTATACCGAGATTCTCTCTACGTGGGAGGAGTTCCCCGAGACCGAGGAGCGCACGCGCGAAAATCTCTTTAAGGCTACGGGACGAGAGTTTGCAAAGCCTAAATCGTTGGCGCATACATCGGATGTGATATTTCATTTCCGCGAGGAGATTGCAGCACGTGCGAAGCGTCGGTTGGTCGACTCGATGACGGGTGAGCCGTTGAAGGTTGTAGAGCATATCGGCTGCCACTATGCCAAGATATTCCCCAAGTCGGGCATCGGAGGCTCGGAGTTCCCATACGTTTTGGCCGGAATGATCGAGTCGTGGGGTGGTGAGTGTGTTGATTACCCCGAGCGTAGACACTGCTGCGGCTTTGGCTTCCGCAACTATTTGGTGCAGGCCAATCGAGGCTACTCGGTGGCAAACTCTCAGAAGAAGCTGGAGAGCATGGCTCCATACCATCCCGACTTTATCGTTGCCAACTGCCCGGGATGCTCGATGTTTCTCGATAAGTGGCAATATACTATTGCCGAGATGAATGGTCGAACGTATGGTGCAAATGGTTATGGCATACCGGTGCTTACCTACGAGGAGATGGCCGGACTGGTGCTTGGTTATGACCCGTGGGAGTTGGGTATGCAGATGCATCAGGTCAATGTCGAACCGTTGCTCGATAGGCTTGGTGTCGAATATGATCCGTCGACAAAATATTTGGGACGCAACGGAAAATTTATTGGAAAACCTGCGTCGGCAGTTGTGAACTGCCCGTCACAGGAGTTTATATACGATATCAAATTGTGATGGAACGAGTTATAGTAATCGGAGGAGGCGTTGCCGGCATGAAAGCGGCTCTTGATCTGCGCAGACGAGGCTTTGAGGTTACGCTGCTCGAGAAGAGCCGTCATCTGGGCGGTAAGGTGCGCAAATGGCACTGCCTCTTCCCGACATTTACGTCGGCTGCAGAGGTGCTCGGAGGGTTGAAAGCTGAGGTGGCCGACAGCGATATTGAAGTACGCCTTGAGGCGGAGGTCGTATCGTTCGATAATCGGAGTGTGACCCTCGCTTCGGGCGAGAAGTTGGCGTGTGGAGCGGTGGTGCTTGCCACCGGCTTTACGCTCTTCGATGCGCGCGTTAAGGAGGAGTACGGATATGGGATATACGACAATGTAATAACCTCTGCCGACCTCGAGGAGATGTTTCGCAATGGGAGGGTTGCGTTGCGTAACGGAGAGCGTCCGCGCCGTGTGGCATTTCTGCACTGTGTGGGCTCGCGCGATGAGAAGGTGTGCCAACGTCACTGCTCGAAGGTGTGCTGCGTGACGGGAGTGAAGCAGGCTATCGAGGTGAAAAAACTCTTCCCTGAGGCTGATGTATTCAACTTTTATATGGATATACGTATGTTTGGCCCGGGCTATGAGGAGATGTACCGCGAGGCACAGCTATCTCACAATATCCACTTCGTGCGAGGCCGAATTTCGGAGGCAAGCCCTACGATTGATGGCCGTCTGCAGATTAAGGCTGAAGATACGTTGACAGGTCGTCCGCTGAAGATGAGTGTCGATATGCTGGTATTGCTTGTCGGCATGCGTTCGAATGATGATAATGTGCACTTGGCCGAGCAGGCGGGTGTGCCGCTCGCTCCAAACGGATTTTTCGCTCCGAAAGATATGTTTGCAGGGAACGTATGCTCACCGCGCAAGGGGGTATTCTATGCCGGTGCCATCACCGCTCCCAAGAGTATCGGCGAGGTGCTGAATGAGGGCTCGGCTGTGGCCGATGCCGTAACCGAATATTTGAGTTAAGTGCGTATGGCTGCGATAAATTGGGGCTTTGCAATAAGCCGCCCGCGAGTTATAGATGTCGACCATAACAACCTGCGCAAGAGTGATGAGATACTTCTCGAGATGCCCGAACTGCAGAGTTGTATCGGTTGTGGAGCCTGTACGGCAAGTTGTACGGCAGGAAATCTCACCCAATTCAACTTTCGCAAGGTGCATACTCTGGTGCGTCGAGGCGAGTATCAGGGCGCTTATGAGGAGATGAATAAGTGTATGCTCTGCGGAAAGTGCCGTCTGTTGTGTCCGCGAGGTATCAACACGCGCGGTGTGGTTATGCTTATCAAACGTAAATTAGGAGATTTCTGATTATGACATTCTTTGCTCCATTCTGCATACCTTTTATTATAGGAACGGTGTCGCTCTTTGTGACGATCATTGCAAAGTGGGTGTCGTGGGTCTACTATATGCCACGCACCGACCGCAAACTGCTCCGGCGCGGACTCTTTTCTATGCAGACTGTGAAGGGAGTGGGTGAGGTTGTGTGCGAGTGTCTGCTGCACCGTCGCATCTTCCGCATAAATCCACTGCTCGGCTATATGCACATGAGTTTGGCATTTGGTTGGTTTTTGCTGATAGTTGTGGGTTGGCTTGAGACGGTGGCATACCTCGGGTTGGAGCCGGTGCCGCTGCAGGGGCATGTCTTCTTCAGATATTTTGCAACCGGCATTAGCGAGCATAAGCCGGTGTTCGACTTTGTGATGGATGCTTTGCTGCTCTTTGTGCTTTCGGGCGTGGCACTGGCGTGGGGCAAGCGATTCTACTCGAGGGCGATGGGCATGCGTCGCACAACCAAACATTTTCTGGGGGATAGGGTAGCTCTATCGGCTCTGTGGTTTATCTTTCCGGCACGATTGGTTGCCGAGAGCCTTACATGCGCACTCTACGGAGGTGGAGGATTTCTTACGGGAACTATTGGCCGATGGATGGCTTCGCATGTCAATATCGAGATATTGCAGATGCTTTACGAGCCGTCGTGGTGGTTCTACTCATGCGCTTTGGGCGTATTCTTTGTGGCTATGCCCTTCTCGCGCTATCAACATATCTTTACCGAGATTCCGCTGATATTCTTGCGCCGTTATCGCCTCCTTCCGCATGAGAAGGCTTCGTCGCTCGATAAGTTCCAGATCCAGGCCTGCTCGCGATGCGGAATATGCCTTGATCCATGCCAACTGCAACAAGATCTTGGTATCAATGACGTGCAGTCGGTCTACTTCTTGCGCGATAGGCGCTATAACCGATTAAAGCTTGCCGTGGCAAACAACTGTCTGATGTGTGGACGATGCGAGGCGGTGTGCCCCGTGGGCATCAATCTTAATACGCTGCGCCAAAACTCGCGTGACAGATTGCGCAATATACCCGATGAGTCACGATATAAATATTTCAAAGGACTTGATCGCTCCTCGGGCGAGGGGCGTGTGGGCTACTTTGCGGGGTGTATGACTCTGCTCACTCCGCGCACACTGCACTCGATGGAACAGATATTTAAGGCTGTGGGAGAGGATGTGTGGTGGGCCGACCGCGATGGAGGTGTCTGCTGTGGCCGCCCTTTGAAACTCTCGGGTGAGACCGACTCGGCAAAGAAGATGATGCAGTTTAATAAAGAGTTATTCTATAAGCACAATATCTCGATCTTGGTGACATCATGCCCGATATGTCTGCGTGTATTCCGCGAGGAGTATGCCTTGCGTGGTATAGAGGTGTTGCACCACTCGGAGTATATCGCTCGTTTGATGCGTGAGGGCCGTCTAAAACTGAATAATGATGGTGGACGGGTTACCTACCATGACCCTTGCGAGTTGGGGCGTGGTTGTGGTATTTACGATGCTCCGCGTGAAGTTCTCTCTGCTGTGGGCGAGTTGCTTGAACCGAAGCATACACGCGAAAATTCATATTGCTGTGGCGGCTCACTTGCCAATACCGTGATTGGAGATGCGCAGCAGCTGCGTCTGGCGCAGACCATGTCGGCAGAGTTCGAGGCTACGGGTGCCGGTACGGTGGTTACTTCATGCCCTCTGTGTAAGAAGAGTATTGCACGAGGAACCTCAATGCCGGTTAAGGATTTATCGGAGATTGTGGCTGAGAATATAGCCTCTTGATAGAGTTGGTCATCATCCGGGAAGGGCTCGAATATCATCATTTTCGTCAAGAGATTTGTCCCATTCGGCCCGAATCGTGCTGCTGAAAAATATTTTTCGATTTGTATTTCATTTTTTGAAGAAAATTGTTATATTTGTGATAACAACCAATTAAAACTTCAAAATTGAGTTATGAATGTTAAGAATCTAATGGCAGAACTCGAGCGCCGTCATGCCGGAGAGAACGAGTACCTGCAAGCCGTGCGAGAGGTGCTGACAACAGTCGAGGAGGCGTACAATAAGCACCCCGAATTTGAGGCAAACCGCATTGCCGAGCGCATCGTTGAGCCCGACCGCCAATTTACCTTTAAGGTTGTGTGGGTCGATGACAAGGGCGATGTGCAGGTGAATACAGGCTATCGTATACAGTTTAACAATGCCATAGGTCCATATAAGGGAGGTTTGCGATTCCACCCTTCGGTGAATCCTTCGATTCTCAAGTTTCTCGGTTTCGAGCAGATTTTCAAGAATGCGTTGACTACGCTGCCTATGGGCGGTGCGAAGGGAGGCTCGGATTTTAATCCGAAGGGCAAGTCCGACCGCGAGGTTATGCGCTTCTGCCAAGCCTTTATGACTGAACTTTGGCGTCATATCGGTCCCGAGACCGATGTTCCGGCAGGTGATATCGGTGTAGGTGCTCGTGAAATCGGCTATCTGTATGGTATGTACCGCAAGTTGGCTCTCGAAAATACGGGTGTGCTGACCGGTAAGGGTATGACCTTCGGTGGCTCGCTCATCCGCCCCGAAGCTACAGGCTTTGGCGCAGTCTATTTCCTTTGCCACATGCTCCAGAAGGAGGGTATGGATATCAAGGGCCAACGCATAGCCATCTCGGGTTTTGGCAATGTGGCTTGGGGAGCTGCAAAGAAGGCGACCGAGCTCGGTGCTAAGGTGGTAACCATCTCGGGTCCCGATGGATATATCTACGATGAGGCCGGACTCGATGAGGAGAAGATTGCCTATATGCTCGAATTGCGCGCCTCGAATAACGATGTGGTTGAGCCGTATGCCACTAAGTTCCCGGGTGCGGTGTTCCATGCAGGTCGTAAGCCGTGGGAGGTCAAGGTCGATATCGCGATGCCGTGTGCTACGCAGAACGAACTCTCGGGTGAGGATGCTGCAATGCTTGTTGCCAATGGCGTGAAGATTGTTGCCGAGGTGTCGAATATGGGTTGTCGCCCCGAGGCTATCGAGTGCTTCCTTGAGGCCAAGATTCCGTACGGACCGGGTAAGGCCGTAAATGCCGGTGGTGTGGCTACATCAGGCTTGGAGATGACTCAAAACTCACAAAAACTCAACTGGACAGCCGAGGAAGTTGATGCTAAACTGCACCAGATTATGGGTTCGATTCATAAGGCTTGCCTTGAGTATGGAACCGAACCGGATGGTTATATCAACTATATGAAGGGAGCCAACGTCGCGGGCTTTATGAAGGTTGCCAAGAGCATGGTCGAGCAGGGTGTGATTTAGTCGGCTCGTTATAAATGTTGAAGATATATCGCAGATGCCTACGGGTGTCTGCGATATATTTTTATGATGTTTATTTGACGATTTTTAGCAAGAGGTCTGCGATATGTTTTTATGATGTTTATTTGACGATTTTTGGCAATATGTCCGCGATTTTCCCTTACATTCAGCAGAGTATAGCTCGGGACAGGTTGAAAATTTCACCCCTATATACAGAATTTCGCCACCAATTGGGCGATGTTGGCTACATTATAATGCTCTCCGTCACTGAAATTTGGATTAATGTTCAAGATTGTGGAGATTTGCGCTGTCGTTCAGACAAAACAACTTCGGCTTTATTTATTTTATAAGCATATACATATTATTAATTATCCGCAAATCAGGGGGAGAGCGCCGGTCGTAAGATTGGCGCTCTCTCTTTATATGCCGAAGAGAAAGATTAAAGATAAAAGAGCAAAAATGAGAGTGGGAAGTGGTAATAGTTATTGGCTATTGGCTATTCGCTATTTCATTTTTCATTTTGGATTTCATCGCTCTCTTCGCCGGCAGCAGCAATCGAGCGTTGGGTCTGTTGCTTCTTTGTCGGCAGACCGAGTTTGCGCAGTCGCTCACCCGAACGGATGATGTTGTCGTTGCCGGTGCAGAGGCGTTTGTATGCCTCGTTGTAGCTCGACTGCGCCTTATCGAGCGATTGACCAACACCCTCGAGAGCTGTGACAAATGCCACCAGCTGCTCGTAGAGCTTGGTGCCATAAGTGACGATATCGGCCGTATTTTTGCTTTGGTCGTTGCGCTTCCATAGGTCATCAACCAACTTGAGCAGGGCAAAGAGATTTGTGGGCGACGAGATGATGACCTTGCGGTCGTAGGCATCGCTCCAAATGGCGTTGTCGCTCTGCAAGGCGGTGAGGAATGCCGGCTCATTCGGGACGAACATTATCACAAAGTCGGGTGACTGGAGTAGACGTTGATACTCCTTGCTACCCAGCTCCTTGACGTGCTGACGTACCGATGCAATATGTGCTGTGAGGAGGCGCTGGCGCTCGGTGGCATCCTCGGCGGCCGTATAGTCGGCATAGGCCGTAAGAGATACCTTCGAGTCGATGACTATCTGCTTTCCCTCGGGTAGATAGAGGACCACATCGGGGCGAAGGTTGTTGCCCTCGGCATCCTTGATGTTGAGTTGAGTGTCGTAGTGTATGCCGCGAATAAGGTTCGAATTGTCGAGGATGCTATCGAGAATCATCTCGCCCCAATCGCCTTGCACCTTCGAATTGCCTTTGAGTGCCTGGGTCAGGTTGGCAGTCTCGGTGGTGATGCGGGCATTCAGCTTCATCAGGTTCTCCAACTCGTTGCGCAGAGCTCCGCGTTGCTCGTTTTCGGAGGAGTAGATGCGCTCCACTCTCTCGCGGAAATCGGTGATGTTGTCGCGAAATGGCTTTAGCAGCTTGTCTATTTCATCTTTATTTGTCTGACGGAATTGGCGCGACTGCTCGCCGAGAATGTCGTTGGCGAGGTTGCGGAATTGGGCCTTGAACTGCTCCTCCATCTTCTCGCGTTCGGCCTCGGTCTGCTCCACGCGGGTGCGCAGAGTTGCCACCTCGACCATCTTGTCGCGGAGTTGCTCCTCGAGGGCTGTGCGTTCGGAGGCATGGCGACTCTCAAGGGCGGCACGCTCGGTGGCCGCACGTTGCGAGATGTCGTTTTTCTCGGCTGTCAGACGTTGCTCCATCTCGTTTTTTTCGGTTATGAGGCGTGCGCGTTCACGATTCATCAGCAGGGTGATGAGAGCCAACGCTGCAGCTGTTACGGCTGCGCAAATCAGTATAATTATAACCATTGTGTCCATAAGTACGATTTTTGTTCCTACAAATTTAGACTTTATTTTTCTTTTTCGGATATTTTCGGCTATTTTTGTACGGAATAAAATTTTGTTGCTATGAGAATTATTGCACCTTCGATGCTTTCGGCCGATTTCGGACATCTCGAACGAGATACCCGCATGGTCGATGCAAGTGCCGCAGAGTGGATACATATTGATGTCATGGATGGCGTGTTCGTGCCGAATATCTCGTTCGGCTTCCCCGTGCTGAAGGCTATTCGTAAGGCTTCGCCCAAGTTTCTGGACGTACATCTTATGATTGTCGAGCCCGAGCGTTACATTGCGCGCTTTGCCGAGGCGGGTGCCGATATGATTACATTCCACCTCGAGGCTACCGAGAAGGTCGCAGAGTGCATTTCGCTGGCTCGCAAGGCCGGTGTGAAGGTGGGTATGTCGGTGCGTCCGGCAACGCCTGTGTCGGCGCTGGCAGAGTGGCTACCCGCGATAGATATGGTGCTTGTGATGAGTGTCGAGCCCGGATTTGGCGGGCAATCGTTCATGCCCCATTCGGTCGATAAGATTCGCGAACTGAGAGCTATGGCCGACAAGACCAATCCCAACCTTATCATTGAGGTCGATGGCGGAATTTCTGCCTCGAATGCAGCACTGCTCTTCGGAGCGGGTGCCGAGGTGTTGGTGGCGGGTAGCTCTGTCTTTGGTGCAGCTGATCCTCATGAAGAAATCGTAAAAATGTTGGAGGCGCGATGATATCGGTTGATAATGTGTCGGTGAGTTATGGAGGGTGGACCCTCTTTGACGGAATTTCGTTTTTGGTCAATCCCAAAGACCGTATAGGCCTTGTCGGCAAGAATGGAGCAGGCAAGACTACGCTCCTGCGCCTGATTATAGGTGAGCAGCAGCCGACCGAGGGTGCCATCACGCGCAATGGCGACTGCACGGTGGGCTACCTCCCGCAACAGATGAAGGTCGCCGATACGACCACTCTTCTCGAAGAGACCGCTACGGCCTTTGCCGAGGTGTTGGCTCTCGAGGCGGAGATTGAGCGATTGACCGCAGAGATAGCCTTGCGCGAAGATTATGAGAGCGATGAGTATGCTGCTCTGCTGCAACGATTGAATGAGGCTAATGATCACTACCATATTCTCGGTGGAGAGACACGCGATGCCGACATCGAGAAGACTCTGCTCGGCCTGGGATTTCGCCGCGAGGATTTCGCTCGTCCGACAAGTGAATTTTCGGGTGGTTGGCGTATGCGTATCGAGTTGGCGAAGCTACTTTTGCGTCGTCCCTCGGTGTTTCTGCTCGACGAGCCTACAAACCACCTCGATATCGAGTCGATACAGTGGCTCGAGGAGTATCTGAAAAATTATAGCGGAGCTGTGTTAGTTATTTCGCACGACCGCGCCTTCCTGGATAATGTTACCAATCGTACCATCGAGCTCTCGTTAGGCAAGATTTACGACTATAAGTTGCCCTACTCGAAGTTTGTGGTGGCGCGTGCCGAGCGACGAGCACAGCAACTTGCGGCATACCAAAACCAACAACGCCTTATCGAGAAGAGCGAGGAGTTTATCGAGAAGTTTCGCTACAAGCCGACAAAGTCGAATCAGGTGCAGTCGCGCATCAAGCAGCTCGACAAGTTGGAGCGTATCGAGGTCGAGGAGGAGGATTTGGCTACGCTCAACATTAAGTTCCCGCCTGCACCACGTTCGGGTCAGGTGGTAGCCGAGATTAAGGAGGTGGGAAAAGCATTTGGCGAGAAGAGGGTCTTCTCGGGTGCGGAATTTACCATTACCAAGGGCGACAAAATAGCCTTGGTGGGTCGTAATGGCGAGGGTAAGACCACCTTTGCCCGTATGCTGATCGGTCAGTTGGAGCCGACCGAAGGTTCGATCCGTATCGGAGCTAACGTCAGCATTGGCTACTATGCCCAAAATCAGGACGATTTGATGAATGGCGAATTTACGGTCTACGACACGCTCGATAGGGTGGCTGTTGGTGATATTCGCACTCGTCTGCGCGATATTCTGGGAGCATTCCTCTTCCGTGGCGAAGATGTCGACAAGAAGGTGAAGGTGCTCTCGGGAGGTGAGCGTTCGCGTCTGGCCATGGCGCGTATGATGCTCGAACCTCACAATCTGTTGGTGCTCGATGAGCCGACGAACCACATGGATATGCGCTCGAAAGATATTTTGAAGAGTGCTATTCAGAAGTTTGACGGTACGGTTGTCGTAGTGTCGCACGATCGAGAGTTCTTGGACGGAATGGTCGACAAGGTCTACGAGTTCCGCGATGGGGGAGTTAGGGAGTACTTGGGAGGTATCTACTACTTCCTCGAAAAGCGCAAAATAGAGTCTTTGCAGGAGCTGGAACGTAAGAGTGTCGAAGTGCCTGTGACCGAGCGTGAGTCTTCGTCGGGAAAACTCTCTTACGAGCAGAAGAAGGAGCAGGAGAAGCTGTTGCGCCGACTGCGCAAGGCGGTGGAGCAGATAGAGTCGGAGTTGGCGGGTGTTGAGGAGCAGATTGCAGCCTACGACGCACGCTTTGCCGAGGCTGCGGAGTTCTCGGCAGAGGATTACAAGGCTTACGACGAACTGAAAAAGCATTACGACCACCTGATGCACGAGTGGGAGAAGGCATCGTACGAGGTCGAGATTACGGAGAATAATTAAAGCAGGAAAAATATGGAAAATATCGTATTCGGAATACGCCCTGTGGTGGAGGCTATCGAGTCGCACAAGCAGATTGAAAAACTCTATATCAAGCGTGGCGCCGAGGGCCAGTTGATGAACGAACTGAAGGACCTCTGCGTGCGTCATCACCTGCGCTGGCAGGAGGTGCCGGTCGAGAAACTCAACCGCCTTACGCGAGGTAATCACCAAGGTGTGGTGGCGCAGATGGCTGCTATTGAATATGTTACGGTTGAGGATATTCTGGAGCGAGTGCCCGAAGATGAAACCCCGCTGGTGGTGGTTTTTGACGGTGTTACCGACATTCGCAACTTCGGTGGCATTGCCCGTTCGGCAGAGTGCGCCGGTGCTCATGGTCTAATCACCCCGCTCAAAAACTCGGCTCCGGTCAATGCCGATGCGATCAAGACCTCGGCAGGTGCGCTGAATGTGATTCCGGTGGCTCGTGTGGGCTCAATTCGCAATACGCTCAAATCGTTGCAGATGGAGGGCTTTCAGATTGTCGCAGCGACCGAGAAGAGCCGCAAACTGCTCTATGATGCCGATTTTCGTAAGCCTACGGCTATCGTTATGGGTGCCGAGGATGTGGGTATCTCGAAGGAGGTGCTCAAACTCTGTGATGAGCAGTTGGCAATTCCGCTTATCGGCCATATCGAGTCGCTCAACGTGTCGGCTGCAGCCGCAATTATGCTCTTTGAGGTGGTGCGCCAGCGTATAGAGTAACCATTAGCCATTGGCTTATGTTTGGAAGGGGGAAATCGTCCGAAAAGAATCTCTATAACCACCCATTGCTGGGCGAGGTGGTGCTTGTACGATCGTGGCGTGCGAGGAGGCTGTCGCTCACGGTGCGACCATCGGGTGAGGTGCGTTTGTCGTATCCGGGCTTTGTGTCGAAGACAAAGGCGTTGGAGTTCCTCGATAGTAGAGTAGAGTGGGTCGAGCAGTCGCGCGAACGCTTTGCCGAGCGGGGCGCAGTGCGTGTGGAATATAGCGCTGAAGAGATTGAGCAGATGCGCCACGAAGCCAAAGAGTGGTTGCCTGGGCGTGTGGCTTTTTGGGCTGAAAAGTTCGGATTTAGGTATGGTCGTGTTACTATCCGTGCTTCACGCAGTAAGTGGGGCTCATGTTCGGGCGAGAACAATATCTCGTTATCGCTCTTTTTGATGACATTGCCACCTCATTTGCGCGACTATGTAATCATCCACGAACTCTGCCACACAGTGCACCATAACCACTCGAAATCTTTCCATTCGCTTGTTGACCAATGCCTGGCCGGCGAAGAAAAAAATCTGCGTAGCGAACTACGCAGATTCTCTATTTGATCTCTTTGGCGACTTTTATCCATTCTCGCCTTTACTCTCCCATCAGTTTCTCATCTCCCTGTCGGAAATCGCCAGGTGTCATGCCGACATGGCGCTTGAAGTAGGTTCCGAAGAAAGAGGGAGTGGGAAAATGTAGTGTATATGCCACCTGCTGGATGCTCAAATCGGAGTAGCGCAACAGCGATTTAGCCTCCATAATGATGCAGTAATCAATCCAATCCGAGACACTGCGGCCGCTGGTCTGCTTGATAAGCAACGATAGATATTTGGGCGTAAGACACAACTTATCGGCATAGAATCCTATCTGATGTTCCGAGCGGAAGTTCTCAGTCAGCAGAGTCATAAACTCCTCGAAAAGACGCATGTTGCGATTGTTGATGCGCTCACCCTTTGCTGTGCCGGCATTGCCCACCTCCTGCTCCATAACCTCATGGGTAAATGCCAACATCGAGCTTATGAGCCCCTGGATGACCTTCACACTATGGTTAGCTTTCTTGTTTGATACAAGACGAATCATATCGAGGTAGTGATTGAATAGCTCGACGTTGTGCTCCGAGATGTGAAAGCATGGGTTGTGGAACATGTGCAT
>JAFQFG010000076.1 GCA_017398695.1 Alistipes sp. | reverse complement strand
CTATAAAATTATACAATTATTTGAGAACATTTGTTAACTTTGTGTAAGAAATAGGTATTCCATTTTGTGCGACTATATTCCCTTTTCCAAAATCGTGGAGGGCAATGAATTGAAAAACAAACGGTTGGAAAAAGCCAATTTTTTCGTGGAGAAAATGACACATAGAGGATAGTAGAGGGTATGAAAAGGCATGTTTTATACATTAACTCCATCGCCGAGGTTGTACACAACGACCACGGCCACATCACGGGGTTTGCCTTGCGCTCGTTCAGAAAGAATGAGTCCTACAACGACACCCACTCGCAGCACTACTACATAATCATCGTCTTGCAGGGGGCTGTGACGATAGACTGCTCGCACTATCGGCACGCGCGAGCAGAGGCAGGGCAGATGGCCTTTATGCCCAAAGGGAGCCTCTACCATATAGAGTCGTTGGAGCGCACGAGCAAGGCACTATTCTTCGCCTTCGATACGACGCTTGTGCGAATGGACAACAACCTCTACAACTACTTTGTGCGCCACGCTGCCGACAAACCCTACGAGTTTAACCTGCTGCGCGTGAACGACCAGATGGCAAAGGTTGTGGATATGATTGTGAGCCAGATGACGGGGCACCGCAAGATCAACATCACCGAGGTGTGCAATGCTTGGAATACACTCTTTTTTGTCACCTTTGCCACATTCTACAAGCGCACCGAGCTGCTGGAGTTCTTCCGCCCGATGATGCACACACGCATAGATTTCCGCTCATTCATTGAGAATAACTATATCGAAGCGGGTGGCAATGTGGAGAAGCTGCTCCGCCTATCGGGACTTACGGAGTATCAGTTCCGCAAGAGACTCAACGAGGAGTTCGGGGCAAACCCCAAGCAGTGGCTGACCGAGAAGATGAAGAAGGAGGTGCTGCACTTGGCAAGGAAGAGCGACATAACCCCTACGGAGATTGCTCGCAAGGTACATATGTCGCAGATAAAATTCTTCAAATTCTGCCGCAAGCATTTCGACTGCACCGCCACCGAACTTATCGCCAAGGTGCAAAGCAAAGGTAAATAAGAGGCAGCTTCTCTTTTTGCGGATTAATTGTTGCCTATCGGGTGTGATAAAATCGAATAATTTATCGAAAAACGATAATTGGCAGAACATCGTAACTACATTTTACCTATATTTGCGGATGAAAAAATGTTTTATTTAACGAATGTAGAACGCCTATGGAACTTTTGAGAATTGAAAACGTCTCGAAGCACTTTGCCGGGCACACTGCTCTCGATGACGTATCATTGAGCATTCCGCAAGGCTCAATCTATGGTCTGCTCGGACCAAACGGAGCCGGAAAGACCACGCTCATCCGCATTATCAACCGCATAACCGCCCCCGACAGCGGTCGTGTACTCTTCGATGGTCACGAAATTGCTCCCGAAGATGTCTACCACATCGGCTATCTGCCCGAGGAGCGCGGACTCTACAAAAAGATGAAGGTTGGCGAGCAGGCGATATTCTTCGCCCGACTCAAGGGCCTTTCGCGTCGTGAGGCGACCGTACGACTCAAGGAGTGGTTCGTGCGCTTCGGTATTCAGGATTGGTGGAACAAGAAGGTCGAGGAGCTATCGAAGGGTATGGCGCAGAAGGTGCAGTTTATTGTAACCATACTTCACGAGCCCAAGTTGCTGATCTTCGACGAGCCTTTTTCGGGCTTTGATCCCATCAATGCCAACCAGCTTAAGGATGAGATTCTCGCCCTGCGCGACAAGGGTGCAACGGTTATCTTCTCAACCCATAATATGTCGAGTGTCGAGGAGATTTGCGACCACATAACCCTGATAAACAAGTCACACAACATCCTTTCGGGACCGGTGAGCGAGATTCGTCGTCGTCATGGCAACAACATCTTCCGCATCGCCTATCGTGGCGAGGAGGAGTCGCTGCACAAGGCTTTGGAGGGGCGTTGCGATCTGCTCGGAGTTGAGGATGAGGAGTCGATGCGTTACAATACGATGAAGATTCACATCGAACGCGATGAGGATGTGCGTGCCGTAATTGCTGCTGTGAATGAGGCTGTTGAGCTGCGTTCGTTCGATGAGATAATCCCGAGCATGAACGACATCTTTATCCGTGCCGTAGCCGGCAAATTGTAGAACTACTAAAACGAGAATGTTATGTCTAATATAGGTATTATCATAGGTCGCGAATTCAACGAGCGAGTTCGCAAAAAGTCGTTTATAATTACCACTCTGCTGATGCCGTTGCTGATGGTGGCGATGATGATCGCTCCGTCGCTCATTATGCTCCACTCGAAGGGCGATGCCAAGCGTATAGCCGTCATCGACCATAGTGGTATCGTGGCTCCGCAGCTCGAAAGTGGTGAAGAGATCCTCTACGAGCCGACCGACCTCTCGGTTGAGGAGGCACGCACGCTGCTTACGGAGTATTTTGGTGTGTTGGAGATAGGTGGTGATATCATGACCAATCCCAACAACCTCCGCCTCTATGCCAATGGTTCGACCTCGCTGACTCTCGAGGAGTCCATCGAAGGCGAGATTTCGGATATCATCGAGCGAGAGAAACTTAAGGGGTATGATATCCACAACCTCGATGAGATTTTGCGTCAGGTCAAGACCTCTGTAACGCTTACAACCTACCGCAATGATGAGCAGAGCGAGCAGGATGGCCCGCAGGAGCAGGCTAAGTCGTCGGCTCTCTCGACCGCAATAGGTTTCATCCTCGGCATGGCGCTCTACTTTATCCTGATTCTCTATGGAGCTATGGTTATGCAGAGTGTGATCGAGGAGAAAAATTCGCGTGTTCTGGAGGTGATGGTCTCGTCGGTTAAGCCCTTTGATTTGATGATGGGTAAGATTCTGGGTATAGCCTCGGTGGCTGCCGTACAGATACTCATCTGGGGAGTGCTGATTGTCGGCACGAGTGCTATAGCTATGCCGGCACTTATCCCGGCGGATGTTATGCAGAGCGTTGAGGCTATGCAGGCCGGAACGCTTGACGTGACCCAGGAGGGTGTGAATTTGCAGATGCTCAACGCCGTCAGCACCGCAACAGATGTTCACTATATGACGATGATTTTCGTGTGGCTGTTGCTCTATACTATCGGAGGTTATCTGCTCTACTCTGCAATCTTTGCCGCTATCGGCTCGAGTGCTGACTCGGTGCAGGATGCTCAGCAGTTGCAGACGCCCGTAATGCTGCCCATCATCATCTCGATTTTTGTGATGATGACCATCTTCAATGACCCCAATTCGCCCGTGGCTGTTTGGTGTTCGTATATTCCATTCACATCGCCCATTGTGATGATGGCCCGTATTCCGAGCGGAATACCGACCTGGGAGATAGTACTTTCGCTTGCGCTCCTCTATGCGACATTTGTTGCGATGGTGTGGTTGTCGGCCAAGATATACCGCGTCGGTATATTTATGTATGGCAAGAAACCGACCTTTAAGGAGTTGTGGAAGTGGGTGAGATATAAGTATTAATCTGATGCCCGTGGTGATTCGGCCACACAATATCAGACAAAAGTGGCTGCCTCGAACAACTTGTCGGGGCAGCCACTTGTTTTGGCTTCACGGCATTGTGGCAATCGGCCTGGAGGTGTTGCTATTTCATCTTATGGCTAAAAGCCATCGATTTAAGCAAAAAAATTGCAGATAATTTCTCTGCTCTCATACTTTTTTATTAAATTTGCCCGATAAGAGATAACGTAAATCATAAATATTTCAAAAAAATGGCAGAATTTATCTATCAGGAACCGTTTCCTATCGAGGCCGATACTACCGAATATCGCCTTTTGACCAAGGATTATGTGAAGGTCGTGGAGTGTGACGGCCGTCAGATTTTGAAAGTAGACCCCAAGGGTCTTGAACTTTTGGCAAAGGAGGCCTATAGTGACGTATCGTTCTATCTGCGTGCTTCGCACCTCGAGAAGTTGAGCAACATACTCAAGGATCCCGAGGCGACCGATAATGATAAGTTTGTGGCATATACGATGTTGCTGAACCAGTGTGTGGCTGCCGAGGGCGAGCTTCCGACATGTCAGGATACCGGTACTGCTATCTGCATCGGCAAGAAGGGTGAGGATGTCTACACCGGAGCTGACGATGCTGAGTGCATCACCCGCGGTGTCTACGAGACCTACAAGGAGCGTAATCTCCGCTATTCGCAGGTAGTACCCTACACAATGTTCGATGAGAAGAATTCGGGCACAAACCTGCCGGCACAGATTGACCTCTATGCAACCAAGGGCAACGAGTATAAGTTCCTCTTCATCACCAAGGGTGGTGGTTCGGCCAACAAGACCTTCCTCTATCAGCAGACCAAGGCTCTCCTGAACGAGGAGTCGCTCACGAAGTTTATTACCGAGCATATCAAAGATCTCGGCACGTCGGCATGTCCGCCCTATCACCTTGCAGTCTGCATCGGTGGAACATCGGCAGAGATGTGTCTGGCTACCGTGAAGAAGGCTTCGGCCGGCTATCTCGACCATCTGCCCACATCGGGAAATGAGGGTGGACGTTGCTTCCGCGATCTGGAGTGGGAGGCAAAGATTCAGGAGATCTGCCAGAAGAGTGGCGTAGGCGCACAGTTCGGTGGTAAGTATCTCGTTCACGATGTTCGCGTTATCCGTGCTCCGCGTCACGCGGCTTCGTGCCCCGTGGCTATCGGTGTGAGCTGTTCGGCTGACCGAAATATCAAGGCTAAGATTACCCCCGAGGGTATCTTCATCGAGCAATTGGAGAAGAATCCGGCTCGTTTCTTGCCGGCTGAGGCTCCTGCAATGTCGCCTGCAGTGGATATCGACCTCGACGATGGCATGGATAAGGTGCGCGAGATTTTGACTAAGTATCCCATCAAGACTCGTCTGAACCTGAAGGGTACGCTTATCGTTGCTCGCGATATTGCCCATGCACAGATTAAGAAGATGCTTGACGAGGGTAAGCCTATGCCCGAGTACTTCAAGAAGCACCCCGTGTACTATGCAGGTCCGGCAAAGACTCCGGCAGGTATGGCTTCGGGCTCGTTCGGCCCGACGACAGCAGGTCGTATGGATCCCTATGTTGATCTCTTCCAGAAGAACGGAGGTTCGATGGTGATGGTTGCCAAGGGTAACCGTTCACAGGAGGTTACTGATGCTTGCAAGGCTAACGGAGGTTTCTATCTTGGCTCGATTGGTGGTCCGGCAGCTGTCTTGGCGAAGAACTCGATCAAGTCGGTTGAGGTTGTGGACTTCCCCGAGCTCGGCATGGAGGCTGTTCGCAAGATTTATGTCGAGAACTTCCCTGCATTCATCATCGTAGATGATAAGGGTAACGATTTTTTTGCAGATTTTAAGCACTAAATCAATAACTTCTTGCGTTTGGTAAGCAAGATTGATTTTGTAATGAAAAATATTTTCAGAAACACTGTTCTGACGCTGGTGATGCTCCTTGTGGGCATCACTGCGTTTG
Source organism: Alistipes sp. (assembly GCA_017398695.1). Taxonomy (GTDB): domain Bacteria; phylum Bacteroidota; class Bacteroidia; order Bacteroidales; family Rikenellaceae; genus Alistipes. The sequence goes on along the minus strand of JAFQFG010000076.1, from coordinate 9,892 downwards.
CTGCCGAGGAGGTGCAGTTCGAGGTTAATACCCCGATGATTGTCTCGGTGGGTGAGGCTTTCCGTGTTGAGTTTGCTCTGAATGCCAAGCCCGACAAGGGAAGTTTCTCGGCTCCGGATTTTGGAGAGTTTGATGTTCTGGCAGGGCCGGCAACCTCGCAGGGCTCTTCGGTGCAGTTTATCAACGGCAACATGACCAAGAGTGTGAGCTACACCATCACCTATGTCCTATTGCCGCAGAACAAGGGTACATTCACCATTGGCTCTGCCTCAATAGAGGTCGATGGTAAGCGTTATGCCACCCGTCCGACCCAGATTGAGGTGAAGGAGGCGACTCCGCAGCAGAGTACATCACAAGGTGGTGCCCGAGGCGGTGATATGGAGGCGCAGGCTCAGGGTCAAATTGCGAAGGATGACATCTTGTTACGCATGTCGCTTTCGCGCACCACGGTCTATAAGGGTGAGCCTATCCGTGCAGCACTGAAGCTCTACAACCGAATCAGCCTGGCAGATTACAGTGTGACGAAGATGCCTTCATTTAATGGTTTTTGGAGTCAGCAGCTTGAGGGCAACCATTCGTCCTACCGCGAGACTTATGATGGCAAGGTCTACGAGGTCTACAATCTCATTGAGTACCTGCTCTATCCTCAGCAGTCGGGTACGCTGACCATTGACCCCGTAGAGTTGACGGCTGTGGCTCAGGTTATTGTTCAGAGCAACTCCGGATTTGACCCCTTCTTCGGTGGAGGTCGAGAAATCTATAATGTGCGTCGGGAACTCAAGACTCAGCGCATTACGGTAACGGTCAATGAGCTGCCGGCAGGTGCTCCGGCAAGTTTCGGTGGAGCTGTGGGTAAATTCCGCATGGAGGCCGAGCCCTCGACCACGCAGCTTGCAGCCAACTCGGCTTCGACATTCAATGTGCGCATATCGGGCTCGGGTAACCTCGCCTTTGTGCAGGCTCCGACCTTGACTCTGCCCACATCGTTTGAGTTGTATCAGGTCAAGAGCAGTGACTCGTTCAAATATTCGGGTTCGGGCACTTCGGGCTATCGCAACTTTGAGTATCCGTTTATTGCTCGTGCCGAGGGAGTTTATACTATTCAGCCGATTCAATTCTCCTATTTCGACCCCGAACGTAAGGAGTATGTGACCCTCTCATCTCGAGAGTTCACCTTCGATATCACGCCTGATGCCAGCGGATCGTCAACTCCGCAAATCATACATAGCGCATCTAAGGAGGATGTACGTCTGCTCGATAACGATATTCGTTTCATTAAGCTGGGTCGGGCGGCACTTCGAGGCAACGAGAAGCCGGCTATCTTCTCAATCGGCTATTTCGTGACGGTCATCTCGATGTTTGCACTCGCACTCGCCGCTTATATCTTCATTTCGCGTCGTCAGCGTGAGCGCAAAAATGTAGTCTTGGTACGAGGCAAACGTGCCAATAAAGTTGCGGTGCAGCGTTTCCGCGCAGCTGAGCGCTATATGAAGGAGGAGAATCGTCACGCCTTCTACGAGGAGATGCTCAAGGCACTGTGGGGCTATATGAGCGATAAGTTTAATATTCCGGTGGCAAACCTTACAAAGGAGTATGTGCGTGAGGAGCTCCAGAAGCGAGGAATTTCGCCCGAGGAGGCTGCGCGTTACACCTCGATCATATCGCAGTGTGATGAGGCTCAATATTCGCCCATCGCTTCGACGCAGATGAATGAGGTTTATGCCGAGGGTATCAGCATCGTTTCACACATTGAGTCGCACATCAAAAGATAGATTGCTATGAAGAACTTTATGATATTTTTGGTTGGTGCGTTCTGCGCATTGTCGGTGTCGGCACAGGGTGTTGACTCGCTTGCGAACAAACCGCTCACACAGGCCGAATTGGAGCCATCCTACTCGCCCGAGCAGGCGTGGAGCGCTGCGAATGAGGCCTATATTGCCGGAGGGTTTGCTCGCGCTGAGGAGCTCTACGAGCGCATCGTGGCTGATGATAAACACTCGCTGAAGCTCTACTTTAACCTTGCCAATGCCTGCTTTAAGCAGAACAAGTTGGGTAAAGCGATACTCTACTATAACCGTGCGCTGCTTCTCTCACCGGGAGATGAGGATGTGCGTCACAACCTTGCCATTGCCGAGAGTCTGACCAAAGACCGCATTGAGGCTGTGCCGGAGTTTTTTCTAAAGAGTTGGTTGCGTTCGGTGCGTAACACGTTGAGTTGCCGTAGTTGGACCATTATGTCGCTTGCGATGTTGGCAGCGGTGCTCATTCTCGGATTGCTCTTTGTTCTTGCACAGCGATTGGCGCTGCGTAAAACGGGCTTTTACGGGATGTTGTTAATGGCTCTGCTCTTTGTGGTGACCACTTGGTTTGCGGCCTCGGCAAGAGGTGCGATGCTCGACCGCGAGGCGGCTGTTGTGATGAGCTCGACGGCTTCGGTCAAGAGTTCACCCGACCGTTCGGCAACAGATCTGTTTGTTCTGCATGAGGGTACGACTCTGCGTGTGGTCGAGACGCTCGATGAGTGGAGCGAGGTGGTCATTGCCGATGGTAAGAAGGGGTGGATCGAGAGTGCAAAGATTGAACAGATTTAACCGATAAAATCCCTGTTCGAAGATGTCCAGACTACTGCAAGATGCCGTAAACGAATTCTCCAAACTGCCGGGTATTGGCCGCCGCACAGCTCTGAGGTTGGCTATGCATCTGCTGAAGATGGAGCGCGAAAGTGTGGTGCAGATGACCGATGCCTTGGCACGTTTTCGCACCGATATATGCTATTGCAAGCAGTGCAATAATCTCTCGGATGAGGATATATGTCCCATTTGTGCCGATTCGTCACGCGACCACTCGACAATATGTGTTGTCGAGCAGGTGGGCGATCTGCTCTCCATTGAGAATACGCATCAGTATAGGGGAATGTATCACGTTTTGGGCGGTGTTATCTCGCCTATGCAGGGCATTGCCCCCTCGGATTTGAAGATTGACCTTTTGATAGAGAATATAGCTCGTGGCGGCGTGCGCGAGGTTATTCTTGCAATCTCGACCTCGGTTGAGGGCGAAACGACACTCTTCTATATCATGAATCGCCTGCGAGCCTTTCCCGATGTGAAGGTTACATCCATCGCCCGCGGTATCGGCTTTGGCGATGAGTTGGAGTATGTGGACGAGCTGACGATAACGCATGCTCTTGCAAACCGTCGTGAAATCGAATAATACGAATACCTATGAATATCAAGACTATAAAACTCGTCGTTCTGCTGCTGGTAACCTCGGCTGTTGCCTGCTGCCCCTGTCGCTTCAGTCGCAAGAATGCCAAGCCGCTGGTTGGCACCGAGTGGCACCTGGTGCAGTTGAGAGGCAATGACGTCGCGTTTGCTGCGGAGAGTTTCAATCTGACCTTTGCAGAGGACGGCTCTCTTGCCGGCATCGGAGCCTGCAACCGCTTCACCGCCCCCTACTCGGTGAACGATAAGCGCGGAATAGATATAGGCACCATCGCCTCGACACGTCGTATGTGTCCCAATATCGAGTCGGAACAGACCCTGTTCAAGGAGTTGGATGAGGCAGCTTTTTACGAGATTGACGGACCGATGCTCCTGCTGCTCAACGATGGTGAGATACGCGCAATATTCCAGGCAAAGGAGTAACCCCACGCTTACATTACAGAGTATGTGACAAGGCGGACTGCTATCTGCTCTTGAGGAATGTCACGAGTTTCTGCACGGCACGACCTCGGTGCGATATGGCATTCTTCTCGTCGGCACTCATCTCGGCAAAGGTGCAGTCGTGGCCGTCGGGAATAAACAGAGGGTCGTAGCCAAATCCCTCACACCCCGATTCGCTCTCGGCAATGCGTCCCTCGACAATTCCCTCGAAGAGATGCTCCTCGCCATCGATAATCAGTGAGATGACTGTGCGAAAACGTGCTCGACGATTCTTGACCCCCTCCATATTTTTAAGCAGTAGTCGATTGTTGGCCGCAAAGTCGTGCCCGTCGGTGGCATAGCGAGCCGAGTGCACCCCGGGCTCACCGCCCAAAGCCTCGACCTCCAAGCCGGTATCGTCGGCAAAGCAGTTTTTACCCATGCGGTCATAGAGGTAGTGCGACTTTTGCGAGGCGTTGCCATCGAGTGTGGCGGCAGTTTCGGGAATATCCTCCGTGATGCCGCAATCGCGAGGGGTGAGAAGGTGAAAATTATCGCCCAGCAGAGCTTGTACCTCGCTCAATTTGTGGGCGTTGTTCGTAGCAAAAATTATCTCGGTCATTGATTGTAAGATTTATTGTGATCGTTGTAAGAGATAGTCACCGAGCCACCATACACCTCGGGTGCAGCCGTCACCTCGTAACGCAACGACCCATCGAAACACCATAGGCGCAGTTTGCCTCCATAGAGATACTGCGAATACGTACTCACACATATTGTCGGCTCGAGAATTTCGAAATAGGCATATATCGAGTGTCGTGAAGCCGTGCCGCGACCCGAGAATGAAAACTCATATTCGGATTTTGAGGCTCCACCCTGCGAAGTGTTTTTTTCGCGCACCTTGACGGTGTATTTGTTCGTTTGAGAGGTTATAAATTGATAGACCGCCCGATCGTCATCCGCCTCATCAGCAAGTCGCGTAAGATATTTTGCAGTGGAGAGTGGATATTTGCCATTATCGAGAGAATTCCACTCGGCACCCACCTCCGAGAGGAGTTTGCCACCGGTGTTGATGACGAGAGTCTTGTTTGAATTGACAATGTGCCATCCATCCTTCGTCTCGAAGATACGGCTTGTATAGAAGTATCGGTTGTGCACCTCCTCGCGGGCCTGCTCGGTCGGGGCTGAAAGATATTCGTTGAAGTGCAGCAATGTCGTCAGAAACTCCGACTCTTCACCCATAGTATCGGCCGTTATGTAGAATAGCTGTCTGCCCATTCGCGTAGGCTCATACACCTCGCCATCATCGATTTTGCAGCCGGTTAGCGATGTGGCTACCAGGAGAATATATATCAAATATATCAATCGTCTCATAACTATTGTTTTTTAGGATTATTGAATCGGTAACCCATGCCAAAGATGGCAACACCCTTTGGGCCAAATCCAAGTTCGGCAAATCCAAATAGCGACCGTCCGACCGTAAGACCCAAGTAGGAGCACTGAAAGGCAAAAGCGTAACTATTCCCGTCAGTCGACCCTCCCGAGCCGGTGGTACTTGTGGTGTGAATGGTCATACCCATACCCAACGAGGAGTACATACGCACCCATTTGCGATTGAGCCAGGTGAAACGAATCGTAGGCATAATGGTTATATTGTGTTGATACTTGCGGTGGAGATAGTCGCCCGAGAGCGCATTGAACTGACGCTTATACTCGCAGTTATACGAGAAGAGTAACCCCAAGTCGAACCAGCGACGAAAACGGTAGCCATACGACACACTCAACGCCCCCGTAGTGTAGGTTGGGCCATCGATAATGCGTGGCACATAGTACGGACTCGGGAGATAATCATACGGACCGTTGTACATTGAGAACAGAGGCGAAATTCCGACCGACACACGCACCTCATGCTGTTGCTCAAAGGGCAACTTGGCTCGATTGCCACCGCTTTGCTGCGGTTTGATCTCCTGTGCCGATGTCGATATTGCTGCGAGTATCGATATCATAACTAAAATCAGTCGCTTCATAATCTGTCGGGTCTTTTTAGGTTTACACTTTGTCACCGAGCCTCGGCAATGCTTTTATTGCCGGAAGCCAAATTGCTCCTGCTACTTCGACACAGCCAACTCTTCGAGGCGGAGGTCGGTGTGGATTTTGTCGATAATTGCCTTAACGACAGTGTCCATCTCCGAGCCGTCGCTGTAATCCGCTGCGCAGACGTGATTTACGCGGTTGTCGCGAATGAGCGTTGCCATCTCCTTGCGAGCTCCCTTATCCTGCGGATTGTAGACCGCGATGGAGTGCCCGCCAAAGTTCTTCACGAGGCGCATACAAGGGATGTCGGTCGTTCCGTCACCCACATATATCATATTGCTGAATGGCACGGGACGTTCACGCTCCTCGATGTAGCGATTGACCATCGTGCTGTCGAAGATCGACTCCACGCCCTTGTTGATCTTGAAGATAAATTGTGTCTTGTTGGTGTAGTTGACCGCCACTCCGGGCCAATAGGCGATGCCGTCGACATCGTAGAGGAACTTGCAGGCGTAAATCTTGCGGAACTCGTGAGCAATCTCCGTACCCTCGATAATCTCGGTCAGACCCGACGAGTTGATATAATGCACCACATTCAATCCTCGCTCAGCTCCATAGGTGTTGATGCGCGAGAACCACTCTTTGACGCCCTCGTAGAGTTGAATCCTGCGACCCGACTCTTGGAATGCTTCGCGACGCAGCGAGAGTCCCTTGGACTTTGCCTCTTGAATCATCTTGGCCATGTATGTAAGGATGCGGTCGGCATCCTGCTCCTCGGCAAGCGAGTTAGCCTCGTGCCAAAACTCCTTGTTGCTCTTGCCGACGGCCGGGATAAAGTCATACTCCTGCATATTGCCCGGCGAGAGGGTGCCGTCAAAGTCGTAAATAAGTGCTACTGTCGGTCTATTGCTCATAGTTTTAGTATTTTTACCCTCAAAGATACAAAAAATATGATATATTAACAGCTTTTTGTTAACTTTGCCTATATGAAATACGATTTCGACAACTATATAGAGCGTCGCGGCTCGGGGGCCGTTAAGTGCGATGGACTTGAGCAGTGGTATGGCAAGGAGGAGCTGCTGCCGATGTGGGTGGCAGATATGGACTTTGCAACACCCGACTTTATCATTGATGCCATTCGACAGCGCCTCGAGCATCCTATTTTCGGATATACCTTGGAGCCCGAGCGCTATCGTGCAGCTATCGCGGGGTGGATTCTCTCGCATCACAACTGGCAGATTGAGAGCCATTGGGTAAGCTATATCCCGGGGATTGTCAAGGGTATAGCTATGGCAATGGTGTCGTTGCTCCGAGCGGGCGATAAGGTCATCATCCAGCCACCGGTCTACCATCCTTTCCGCCATGTGGCTGCGCATAACGGTTTCGAGGTGGTGGAGAATCCATTGCGACGTACTGCAAGTGGCAGCTATGAGATGGATTTCGAAAATCTCGAGCAGGTGGCCGACAGCCACTGCAAGATGCTTATCCTTGCCAATCCCCATAACCCCGTCGGTATAATGTGGAGTCGCGAAACCCTTGCTCGTTTGGCTGACTTTTGCCACGAACACGGCATTATCGTCATCTCGGATGAGATTCACTGCGACATGGCACTGTGGGGCAAGCAACATACCCCCTTTGCCTCGGTCAGCCGCGAGGCGGCCGATTGCAGTATAACCTTCGGTGCTCCGTCAAAGACATTCAATATAGCCGGCATAGTCACCTCTTACGCCATTGTGCCTAACGAGTCGTTGCGCGACAGATTCTTTGGATGGATGGACGGTAATGAGCTCAATCAACCCGACATCTTCGCACCGATAGCAACCATTGCCGCCTTCGAGAGTGGCGAGCTGTGGCGCAGGGAGATGATAAGCTATGTGGAGGATAATATCGACTTTGTGATAGAGTTCTGTCGCGAACATATCCCGCAGATAACGCCGATTCGCCCCGAGGCATCGTTCCTTGTATGGCTCGATTGCCGTGCGTTGAACCTCTCGCATGAGGAGCTGGTAGACCTCTTTGTGAACGAGGCGGGGCTTGCGCTGAACGATGGTGCTATGTTTGGCAGGCAGGGCGAGGGCTTTATGCGTCTGAATGTTGGCACCACTCGCGCTGTGTTGCACCGAGCACTCCGGCAACTGCAAGCGGCACTTGCGAGGAGGCTTTAGAGCAACGATGGCTCATAAATATTAACTTTTTAACTACATTTGCACTGTGCATATACTAAAAACGTAAAATATTATGGATTTCAAAGAGATAATCGACAAGCGTCGCAGCGTGCGTAAGTTCTCGGATCGCAAAGTCCCTCGCGAGGTCGTAGAGCGCATTCTGAAGGCAACATTCACAGCCCCCTCATCGCGTAATAGCCGCTCGACCCGTATATTCGTAGTTGAGAATAGGGATATCATCGAAAAAATGGCGGAGATGCGCGACTACGGCTCGGCATTTCTGAAAAATGCACCATTAGCATTCGTGATTGCGGGCGATACCTCACTTACAGATCTCTGGTCGGTGAACTGCTCAATCTCAACCACGATGCTCCAGCTCGCCTGTGTAGAGGAGGGGTTGGCTTCGTGTTGGGTGCATGTTGACGGCCGTCCGCGTTTGAAGGATGAGCCAAACGGGGCGCAAGCTATCGACCTGCTACGCACTCTGCTGCCTCTGCCCGAGAGTTATGAGGTGCTCTGTGTTGTAGCTGCGGGCTACTCCGATTTCCAGCCTGCGGCACTGCCCGAGCATGACGATATGGCGAATGTCGTGTGGGTTGAGTAGGCAGATCAATGCTTGATAACGATAACCTTATATTGAGAGATAGAGTATGAAAAAGTTCTTGTTGGCAATAGTCGTGGCCATGTTCGTCGCTGTTGCATGCGATACTCCGAACGAGGGCAAAGAGCCGACCGTAGGGTCGGGAACCATTACCTACAACACCTCGACCGCAGAGGTGGTCGGTGCGTTCTGTCAGAGCGATGAGGATACGGTTGTTCTCTATTTTACCCCCTCTGACGTAAAGTTTGATGCGCTTGATGCGGCTCAATACTATCTGAAAATTACACTCGAGGCCTCGCTGCTCAATGGTAAATCGCTCGATGTCGGCAAGGGTGAGGCAGTGGTCGAACTCTTCGATATCGAAAAGGAGAATGAGCTGAAGGCAACCAATGGCACCGTGTCGATTAGCGGTGCTGTAAAGTCGGCATCGTTCGACATATCGCTCGAGGTTACACTCGATGACGAGCGAAGCGTTGCAGCACTCTCCTTCAATGGCGGTTGCATCTCAAGTGGTGCAGTGGAGTATGCCAACGAGTGGACATACATGCACAATAAGGTCGGTGCGCTCAACTCCATAATTTGGGGTGCGTTTATAGATACGAGGGAGGTGAATATGTGGCATATCTACCTGGCTCCGGTCAAGGATATTACATTCGAAGAGGTGAGCTACTTCTCGCCTGTGAAAATCACTATTCCGGTGGATTTCCCGCTTGACGGCTCGAAGCATCTCTTCTCGGAGAGTGCCGAAATATCGGTTACATACGGCTCGGAGGTGTGGAACAGCGCTAACGCTCCGCAGGGTAGTATCCGTGCAGAGTACAATGCCAAGCGTGGTAATTTCAAGATTCGTTTTACCACTGATGGCAAGCTCAAGGGGTATTACAGTGGTCCGATTACTGTGGTTGAGTAGCGTGTAAGAGATATATCTCCATAAAAATGGGGTTGTCCAACTTATTGGTCGGACAACCCCTTGTTTTTTGTAAATATTCAAATTACTGTGCAGCCTCGGCGGGAGCAACCTCAGCGGGAGCAGCCTCGGCAGCGGGAGCCTCTGCTTTGGGGCACTCGGCAGCCTTCTCACATTCAGCGCAGCACTCGGTCTTCGGAGCCTCTGCCTGACAATCACCACAACACTCTGCCTTCTTCTGATTGCAGTTACCGCAGCTAACCATTGCAACGGCAGCAACCAACATTACAAACGAAAAAATCTTCTTCATAACCTTGTTGTTTTTAAGTTTATTATTAGTTCACCCACAAAATTATAAATCCGAATAGAAAAAAGCAAGCAAAAATTAAATTTTTTTCAGAAACTGTTTGAATTTTATTTCGAGGCTATTTGTGAGCTGTTTTCGAGCAGATATTCATTTGTGAGATGCAGGTAATAGCGGGCTATTTTCAAATTTTGAAAATGGATAGATGCCGAAAAGAGCCACAAAGAGACCGAAACTAAT
>JAFQFG010000075.1 GCA_017398695.1 Alistipes sp. | reverse complement strand
TCCCGATAAGGTGCGTATTCCGGCATTTATTGTGGTCATCGCATCGTTTGTGACCATTATCCAGATGTTGATGGAGGCGTATGTTCCCTCACTCTATGCGAGTCTTGGAGTCTTTATTCCGCTGATTGTTGTGAACTGCATCATTCTGGGTCGCGCCGAGGCTTTTGCATCGAAGAATACGCCTATCGACTCTATACTTGATGGTGTAGGTATCGGTTTGGGCTTCACTCTTTCGCTGACTGTTATCGGTGCAGTGCGTGAGTTGCTTGGTTCGGGTTCGGTGTTCGGGTTCTCGTTCGGTATTGCGGACTATATGCCTCTTGTCTTTGTCCTTGCGCCAGGAGCTTTCCTCGTGTTGGGTTATTTGATGGCTTTGTTTAACAAATTTGCGAAGAAGTAGTTATGGAGATTTCATATTTTGCAATTATCATTGGAGCGATTCTGGTCAATAACGTAGTATTGGCTCAGTTCCTCGGAATCTGCCCCTTCCTCGGTGTTTCGTCAAAGGTCGAGACATCGCTCGGCATGGGTGCAGCGGTTACATTCGTGATGTCGCTTACGGCAGTGGTTGCGTGGTGTATCCAGACCTACGTTCTCGTGCCGTTGCATATCGAGTATATGCAGACCATTGTGTTTATTCTGGTCATCGCTGCGTTGGTGCAGATGGTCGAGATTATCCTCAAGAAGGTGTCGCCCTCGCTCTATCAGGCTCTCGGTATCTTCCTGCCGCTCATCACGACAAACTGTGCGGTGTTGGGTGTAGCGATTTTGATGATTCAGAAGGAGTTCTCGCTCTTGCAGAGCGTGGTATTCTCGGCCGCTACCGCGATTGGTTTCGCACTTGCGCTGGTGCTGTTTGCCGGTATCCGTGAGCGTTTGGAGTTTGAAGATGTACCCGAAGCTATGAAGGGCACTCCTATTGCCTTGGTTACGGCTGCACTGTTGGCTATGGCATTCCTCGGTTTTTCGGGTTTGGTATAGCAAATATCGTAATACTTTATAGATGTGAGGCGTGCCGGGTAGTTTTGGGCACGCCCATATTTTTGAGGCGGCAGTCTGCCAGATTTGGAGCGTAATTTGCAGTGTCTGTCGCAAAAATATCTATGTGATATGATTTTTATCCTTTTACTTTTAACACTTTTGATTATGTCGACAACTGCAACAACTGCCGAAACACGCAAGTTCAAGCTTGCACCTCTGCCCTATGCCTACAACTCTCTCGAGCCCGAGATCTCGGAGGAGACGTTGCGTTTCCATCACGACAAGCACCATGCCGGTTACGTCGCGAAGCTTAATACTCTGATTGCGGGTACACCCTATGAGATGATGTCGCTCAAGAGTATAGTTGAGAAGAGTGATGGCGCAATATTTAATAATGCTGCGCAGGTGTGGAATCACGATTTCTACTTCGATACACTCTCTCCAACGCCCAAGAGCAAGCCCGAGGGCGCACTACTTGAAGCTATAGTAGGAGAGTATGGCTCGCTGGAAAATATGCAAAAAGCTATGGATGAGGCCGCGGTCAATCTCTTTGGCTCGGGATGGGTGTGGCTTGTGGCAAACAACGATGGGCGACTCTCGATTATGAGTGGAGCCAATGCTGACAATCCCCTGCGTTACGGATTGCATCCGCTGTTGACCATAGACGTATGGGAGCATGCCTACTATATCGACTATCGCAATGCTCGAGCAGATGCGGTGAGAGCTATCTGGAATAGGGTCGATTGGCAGAAGGTTGAGCAGCGATACTCCTCGGTGCTGCACAAAGGCCTGCTTTAGAAGAGCGATAATTGTGCTATTAAAATAGGGTTGCCCAACACTATGGGCAACCCTATCTTTCGCCTTGAAATCAGACTGCGGTCGTCTGCAGTCAACGATCTTTCAGACTACAAACTACAAGTTATCCTTCTCGATATCCTTGAAGTAGCGGTATGTGCCAACCTTAAGCTCAGCACATGCAGCCTCATCGCAGACAATGATACCCTTCGGATGGTTCTGCAGAGCTGAGAGAGTCCAAGCGTGGCTTACCGACTCCTCAATAGCGTGGTGCAGAGCGCGAGCCTTCTTGTGGCCAACAGCCAGAACGATAACCTCGCGAGCCGAGAGAACTGTGCCGACACCAACCGTAAGAGCCAACTTGGGCACCTTCGTTACGTCGTTGTCGAAGAAGCGCGAGTTGACGATGATGGTATCTTGAGTAAGGGTCTTGATACGGGTACGCGACGAGAGTGACGAGAAGGGCTCGTTGAATGCGAGGTGTCCATCTTCGCCAACACCACCCATAAAGAGGTCGATACCTCCGGCAGCCGCGATACGGCGCTCATAGTCAGCACACTCAGCTTCGAGGTCAGCGGCATTGCCATTGAGAATGTTTACATTCTCGGGCTTGATGTCAACGTGGCTGAAGAAGTTGTTCCACATAAACGAGTGGTAGCTCTCGGGGTGCTCCTCGGGCAGACCTACATACTCATCCATATTGAACGTAACGACATTGGCAAACGACACTTTGCCCGCCTTATGCAACTCGATAAGGGCTGCATAGGTCGTCAGCGGGGTCGAGCCGGTGGGCAGACCCAACACGAAGGGACGATCGCCCTTGTGTGCATTAATCTTTGCGGCAATGTAGTTCGCGGTCCAGCGACCTACATCCTTGCCGGTCTCTTCGATGATTAATCTCATAGCTTGTTATTTTATCTCATTTTTACAAATACTTCAATTGCCTGATACTCCGCCATTCCGAGTTTATTGTACATATTTGCGGTGTTCTGTGTACGATCCTCGGCACGCTGCCAGAATTCACGCTTGTCGGAGCCCGCGAAGGGGATGATATCCTTCTGCGAGAGGTGGCGATAGATGGCGTGGCGTTTCTTGACCATCTCATCGGGCGAGATGGGCACAGCCATATCTACCATGCCGAGATCCCACTCCTGCCAAGCTCCGCGATAGAGCCAGATGTGGCAATCCTTCACCCACTCGTCGCCATCGACAACCTCCAATGCAGCCAAGACAGCCTCGGCACATACGCGGTGCGTGCCATGCGGGTCTGAAAGGTCGCCTGCGAGGTAGATCTGGTGAGGCTTAACCTCGCGCAGCAACTTCACGATAATCTCGGTATCGGCATCCGACAACTCACCCTTCTTGATGCCTCCGGTCTCGTAGAACGGCAGGTTGAGGAAGTGGGCGTTGGTGCGGTCGTTCAGACCGAGTGTGCGGCATGCTGCACGTGCCTCTGCACGGCGGATGGCAGCCTTCAGATTGAGCAGTGCGCGTGGTTCGGGCTCATCGCTACGCTTATTGGCGATAATCTCGGCAATCTCATCGTAGTGGTCGCCGAAACCGAGTTCGCGTGCTGTGTCAACATTCTGAAGAACAACATCATCGTAAACAGCTACGTTGCCCGAAGTCTCGTATGCAACGTGCACATCGTGACCCTGCTGCACCAGACGGTGGAACGTACCTCCCATCGAGATAACATCGTCATCGGGGTGAGGCGAGAAGATTACCACGCGCTTGGGGAACGGAGTTGACGGTGCCGGACGAGTCGAGTCGTCGACATTAGGCTTACCTCCCGGCCAACCGGTGATGGTGTGCTGGAGGTCGTTGAATACGTCGATGTTGATTTTGTCGTATGTGCATCCTGTCTTTTCGAGCAGATCTCCCAGCGAGTTCTCGATGTAGTCATCGTAGGTGAGCTTGAGAATCGGCTTGTTGACTACACCACAGAGCCATACCACAGCCTTGCGGATGAACTTGGGTGTCCAGTTGCACGGACCAACGAGCCACGGAGTCTGCTCGCATGTGAGGTTCTGTGCTGCATCCTCGTCGACAACAATCTCTACACCTGTATACGATTGGAGGTGAGATGCGGGAACCATATCCGAAATCTCGCCCTCGACCATGCGCTGTACGATGTCGGCCTTGTGCTCGCCCCAAGCCATCATAACCACCTCCTTAGCGCGAGCTACGGTGCTCAAGCCGATGGTGATAGCCATGGTAGGCGTATTATTCAGTCCTCTGAAAATGCTCGACTTAACCTTGCGTGAGTTGTATGAGAGTTGAACCAGACGAGTGCGTGATTTCGCGTATGAGCCCGGCTCGTTGAAACCAATCTGTCCCTGCTCTCCGACACCGAGAATCATGAGATCGATCTTGTTGATGCTCTTGTCGTACTCGGCACAATACTCCGAGATTTTGTCCATCGCTACCGTACCATCTGGCAGATGAATATTCTCAGGCTTGATATCAATGTGGTTCAGGAACTCTGAGTGGATACGGTAGTTGCGGCTACGGCAATCTGCGGCCTCGATGGGGTAGAACTCGTCAATGCTGAATACGGCTACGTTCTTGAACGATACCTCACCGTTATTATAACGATTTACCAACTCGCGGTAGACTCCGAGCGGTGTGTCGCCCGTAGAAAGACCGAGAACAAAGGGTTCAGCAACAGTACCAACCTCGTCAATGCAGCTGCTCTGCTCATACTCCTTGATGCTGTTGACGATCTTATCAACAACGTAGAGGGTGCCTTCGTGCTCACTGTGGAAAATTGTAGTGGGGATTTTTTCGTAACGATGGATAATATCGCGAGGCACTGCTCCCGCAATCAGACCACCGTCTTTCGGCAAAGAATATTTTCCTTCCATATTGCTCTTGATATAAATTGATGGTTATAACTCTCATTTGGAACGTCCCGACCATTTGGTTCGGTCGGGACGTGCTGTTGGTTGTCAATTATTTACCCTCTCTCCAATAAGACTTCGCATAGTTGTAACCGTATGCCTCATAGTATTTCACCAGATGGCTGAGGTTCTTGGCATAGCGCTCGAAATCTTTATTGGGATGGCTCCAGCCGGCCTCTGCAATAGCCGAGGTACGGGGCAGGAACATATACATTGCAAGATCAAATGTATTAACATGCTCGGTCCAGAGATTACCCTGAACACCGATAACGAACTTCTCCTCCTCGGGGGAGAGCTGGTCGTAGGGGTTGATGCTGTACACCTTGGTCAGAGGCAGATAGTGCGGCTTCTCGGGACGACGCTCTCCGAACGGAGGCTCCTGAGTTGTGTCGGCACCCTGCGGATAGTCGAGATAGCAGTGGGTGTTGGGGGTCATAATAACCTGGTTACCGGCCTTAGCTGCAGCAATACCTCCCTTGGCACCACGCCACGACATTACGGTAGTTGTGGGCGATACGCCACCCTCGAGAACCTCATCCCAACCGATCATCTTGCGGCCGTGCTTCTGCAAGAACGCCTCGATGCGGTGGTTGAAGTAGGTCTGAAGTTGAGCCTCATTCTTAAGACGCTCCTTCTTCATGCGAGCCTGACATGCGGGGCACTGCTCCCATCTAACGCGCGGAGCCTCATCGCCACCAATGTGAATATACTCCGAGGGGAAGAGATCCAAAACCTCGGTCAGCACATCCTCGATAAACTCGAAAGTCGACTCCTTACCAACGCAGAGGATATCCTCCGAAACGCCCCAACGAGTCCAAACTTTGTAATCCTCACCGGTGCAACCAAGGTGGGGATATGATGCCAAAGCAGCCACCATGTGACCGGGCATATCAACCTCGGGAATAATGGTAATGAAGCGGTCAGCAGCATACTGCACAACATCACGAATCTCCTCCTGTGTATAGAAATAAGGACCATAAGGTTTGCCCTCCAGCTGAAGACCGTGAACACGGTGAGTACCTACAACCTGAGAATCCTCACGTACGCTACCAACCTCGGTGAGCTTGGGGTACTTCTTGATCTCGATACGCCAGCCCTGATCCTCGGTAAGGTGCCAGTGAAGGCGATTCATCTTGTGCATTGCAAGCATGTCGATAACGGTCTTAACCTCATCAACGGTGAAGAAGTGACGGCATACATCGAAGAGAACACCACGATGCTGGAAGTGGGGAGCATCCTCAATCTTCGCTGCCTGAACGCCAACCGAGCCGACGTACTTCTCGGTCAAAGCCTCGGGAGCCATCATCTGGCGCAACGACTGGAATGCGTAGAAGACTCCGTGTGCAGTCGAAGCGGTAACATTGATGGCGGTAGGAGTAACTTCCAATAGATAACCCTCTGCATGCAGCGAAGGATTCTGGTGAACATTGATAACATTCTCCTGTGCAGCGC
>JAFQFG010000074.1 GCA_017398695.1 Alistipes sp. | reverse complement strand
TATTCATTTGTGAGATGCAGGTAATAGCGGGCTATTTTCAAATTTTGAAAATGGATAGATGCCGAAAAGAGCCACAAAGAGACCGAAACTAATTCTCGCAGCGACAAACTAACTCATTTAATAAAATTCAAAACAGATTCTTATACTCATCCATAGCTCAAATCCGAATTAAACAGATATTAGAGATACGAAACATATTAATAACCAACTAATTTTCAAAGCCTATGAAGACCACAAGACTTCAACGCGGATTGGAAGATAAGTACACTTCTCTTCCCTACGCAACACCCGAATTCGCCCTCTACGAATTCGTAACAGAAAAGGGATTTGCCTCTTCCGAAGAGGATAAAGATGGGGATATGAATGCCGATTCAGATTCATGGTACACCGGCACCGAAGTTCCATTTTAGTAACCGTTTAACACCACTTGAAACTATGAAAAAGATATTCTTATCGGCGTTGGCAATGGCAGCGCTTATGTTTGTGGGTTGTACAAACGATTTGACAAACAGCGAAATCGGTGGAGCAGGCAACGTTGGCAAGGTTATGACCTCAACGCTGACCGCCAGCATTAGCGATATGACACGTACCTCGTTGACCCCGGGAGCATCCGGCACAAGTGCCAGCACCGTATGGTCAGAGGGTGATGTTATCGGTGTTATCACCGCAGATGGGACTATTCGTCAGGGTGTCCTGACGAGTGGCGCAGGCAAGACCACTGCCGGCTTCGCTATCACAGGCGAGGAGGGTGATGTCTACACCTACGCCTTCTATCCTTACATCTACAATGGTAACGAAAAGTGCGCAGCAAGAGAGGTTAACGGCACTGCCGACACCGGCTCGCTCAAACTCTCGTTCCCCTCAGTTCAGACCTACAAGGCCGGCAGCGTATTTGCTGAAAGCACCAACACCATGGCAGGTCAGGTTGCCGATGGCAAAGTCACCTTCCAGAGCGTTATGGGAGCCATCGAGATTCGCGTCAAAGGCTCACAAATCGTAGAGGGCATCACTCTCAAAGTTGCCGACTACAAGAAGAAGATGTCGGGCATCGGAACCCTCGACCTCTCGAACATGGAGCCCTCGTTCGAGAGCGATAACACGGCTTATAGCTTTATCGACCTCGAAGTTCCCGGAGGTGTACAGCTCAACACAGCTACTGCAACATCATTCTACATTGTACTCCCCGCAGGCGAGTATCCCAATCTTTCGCTCGGATTCAAGACCAAAGATGGCTCATACTCTCGCACAGCGACCTCAACACACACGGTCAACACGCGCGAAATTCTTCCGTTGGATTTGGGTAACCTCGATGAACTGATCGACAAGAGCAAAGCTATCAACCTCTCGGCAACCGAGAGTGCAAACTGCTACATTATCATTGCAGACGGCTCCGAGAAGACCTACTCGTTCGACATCAAGCGCGTAGATGGCACCGTGCCGTCAAACCAATATCTCTACGACCGCTACGTCAGCGCAGACAGCTCCGCTTATCCCGAGCACACTACGGCCGACCAGCTTGAGCCGAACTTCGCTCACATCCTCTGGGCCGAGGATCTCAAAATTGCCTACAACGTCCATTTCGACAAGGCTGCCGGCAAGATCTACTTCAAGCACGATGGCTCGGCCATAGGCAATGCGCGTATCATGCTTATGATGAACCCTATGGCTTCCCACACACTCGCAGATGGCATTCTTCGTTGTGACAACGCGATGCTTTGGGGATGGCACATCTGGGCTTGCAAAGAGGCTCCGGGCACCACTATC
>JAFQFG010000073.1 GCA_017398695.1 Alistipes sp. | reverse complement strand
GTAGGCCTTGGTCTCGCCCAAGCCCTGCTTCCACTCCAATCCCGAAGCTGCAGCCTCCTCCTCGGTCGCAAGGAACGGACGAATAGCTGCGTGAGGACAAACGTATGCACACTGGTTACACTGGATACAGTTCTCAACCTTCCACTCGGGAACATTCACAGCAATACCGCGCTTCTCCCACGCAGCAGTGCCGTTATCCCAAGTGCCATCCTCACGGCCATTGAATGCCGATACGGGGAGGTCATCGCCCTTCAATGCGTTAATCGGGTCAACGACATTGCGAACGAACTCGGGACGCGACATGTCAACACTTGCCGCAGCAGCCTTAACCTCAATCGAAGCCCACTCTGCAGGTACCTCAACCTTCTCAACAGCGTTGCCACCTGCATCAACTGCAGCGTAGTTCATGTTGACGATATCCTCACCCTTCTTACCGTAGGTCTTCAGAATTGCCTTCTTCATCTCCTCGACAGCCTTGTCAAACGGAATCACGTTGGCAATCTTGAAGAATGCCGACTGCATAATCGTATTGGTACGCGAGCCGAGGCCGAGCTCCGAAGCGATCTTCGTAGCGTTGATGATATAGAAATTGATATTGTTCTTAGCCAAATAAACCTTCATCGCATCGGGCAGCGTTGCGCAGGTTGTAGCTGCATCGTGCACCGAGTTCAAAAGGAACGAACCGCCCTTCTTCAAGCCCTTAAGTACATCGTATTTGTCGACATACGAGGGACCGTGGCAAGCCACAAAATCGGGAGTGGTAACCAAATATGGTGAAGTGATCGGGTTGTCACCGAAACGCAGGTGCGATGAGGTGTAGCCGCCCGACTTCTTCGAGTCATACGAGAAGTAAGCCTGACAATACGTATCTGTCGAGCCACCGATAATCTTAATCGAGTTCTTGTTGGCACCTACCGTACCATCTGCACCAAGTCCGAAGAACAGAGCCTCAAACGTGCCGGCCTTGGCCATCGAAATCTCCTCGCCTACGGGCAGCGACAACATCGTAACGTCGTCGTTGATACCAACAGTGAAGTGATCCTTGGGCTGTGCGGCCTTCAGGTTCTCGAATACTGCCAACATCTGAGCCGGAGTGGTATCCTTCGACGAAAGGCCATAGCGACCGCCAATAATCATCGGCTGCAACTCTGCACCGTAGAATGCATCGCGGATATCGAGATAGAGCGGCTCTCCGTTTGCTCCGGGCTCCTTCGTGCGGTCGAGTACACAGATGCGCTTCACGCTTGTGGGAAGCACGTTGAAGAGGTACTTGGCCGAGAAGGGACGATAGAGATGAACGGTGATAACACCGACCTTCTCGCCCTGAGTGAGCAGATAATCAACACACTCTTTGATAGTTTCGGTAACCGAACCCATAGCGACGATGATATTCTCGGCATCCTCTGCACCGTAGTATGTGAAGGGCTTATATGTACGACCGGTAATCTTCGAGATCTCATCCATAGTCTCTGCAACCATATCGGGCAGCACATCGTAGAACTTATTTGCAGCCTCACGAGTCTGGAAGTAGATATCGGGGTTTTGAGCCGTACCGCGAGTTACGGGGTGCTCGGGGTTGAGTGCGCGTGCGCGGAACTCCTTGAGAGCCTCACGATCGAGCAACGATGTAAGCGAAGCCTCATCTATAAGCTCAATCTTCTGAATCTCGTGTGATGTGCGGAAACCATCGAAGAAGTGAAGGAACGGTACACGGCTCTTGATAGCCACGAGGTGTGCCACACCTGCCAAGTCCATAACCTCCTGCACCGATGAAGTCGCAAGCATTGCAAAACCTGTCTGGCGAGTAGCCATAACGTCCTGGTGATCACCGAAAATCGAGAGTGACTGTGCTGCGAGTGCACGAGCCGATACGTGGAATACGCCCGGGAGCAGCTCACCTGCAATCTTGTACATATTGGGAATCATCAGCAACAGACCCTGCGATGCTGTGAATGTCGAGGTGAGAGCACCGCTCTGCAGTGAACCATGAACAGCACCTGCCGCACCTGCCTCCGACTGCATTTCCACAACCTTTACGGTCTCACCAAAGATGTTTTTACGACCCTGCGCAGCCCATTCGTCAACGTACTCTGCCATGGTCGAAGAGGGAGTAATGGGGTAAATAGCTGCAACTTCCGAGAACATATACGCAATATGCGCTGCAGCGTAGTTACCATCACATGTAATAAATTTTTTCTCTGCCATATCTGTAATATTTTGAGTTTTTTCGAAATATCTATGATATTTTATTCAAAAATGCACTATAATCGTGCAAAGTTACAAAATCATTGCCGATACTCCTAATTTTTTTTGTGTTAAAAAATTCACAAAAGAGCGTATAATTTATCTTGATAGGAAGAGAAAACGGCTGTAGACAAAATGTGGGGCATACTTAAAATAATGAGCTGTCGATCGTAGTAGACCGACAACTCATTGTGCTCTTTATTATATTTATCCTATGCGTGGATTAATGCGTTGTGATCACTTCCCATGAGAAACCTCAGCATTTACCTCTACGGGTCCTCCTGATGTGTAGAGTTCTACATGGTTGTAGCTCTCGGTCGGGAATACGAGGTTTGATACGGCTGCGATATCGCTAAAACACTCAACAGAAGCTCGATCGAGAATAATTGTAAGCGATTGCATCTCTGCGGTCGACATTGGTGCCACCGATACCGAGGGGAATTTGTCGTTAAAATCTACCATGCCCGATTTGCGCCTATCCACACGCAACTCTCGCTTGGCGCGATCGAAGCAGAACTCCACATACTCACCATGCTTGTTCGATAGACGGACTCCGAAGAGTGAAGCCTGTGACTCCTTGAAATCGAACCTTAGACGATAGGCTCTGTCTTGGTGTTTCAATTGACAGAGTTCGAGCTGGCCTTCGACGGTAGTCTTACGATTGAGGGCAATAGTGCTGAAATAGTTGTTATATTCACGAGCAGGGGTGGCAACAAGCTTCGCCTTACCTTCATGCTCTATTAGCTGCAGCTCATAGGCAAGGCTCATGTAGCCTCGATAGCCCACTGTCGGGAAATCTGCATGAGAGCAGCATTTCCAATTGTTCTGCCATGCCAGGGCCATACATCTGCCATCGGGAACATTGCTCCACGTTACGGTTGCGTAGTTGTCACGACCATAGTTTATCCAATCGGTATGCTCTTCAGGCGTATCGCAGGTAAAGGTGTGACCATCGAAATCACCAACAAAGTATTGCACTGACGAGCCGTGCTGTGCATCTTTTGTGATTGAGCAGAAGAGCACCCATTTTGTGCCATCTTTATATGGCAGCTCTACCAAGTCGGGACACTCCCATACGCCAAAGTGACAGCCGTATTTATCTCCAAAACGGCTCTCAAACTTCCACTCTTTGAGATTTTTTGAGGAGTAGAACTCCATGCCTTGACCGCAGGCTAACGGCATAATCCAACGCTCGGTAGGGGTGTGCCAAAAGACTTTCGGATCGCGGAAATCTCGACGTGTGCTGGGTAGTACAGGGTTACCTTCGTACTTTGTGAATGTACGCCCATTGTCGGTGCTATAAGCGATACTCTGTTGCTGTCGCTTGATTTTGTTATTGCGGTAGGATGAGGTATAGATTGCAATCATTGCATCTTTGCCAAATCCGGCGGTGTTATTCTTGTCGATGACAGCACTGCCCGAGTATATAGCACCGAGTGAATCGGGGAACATCACAGTGGGGAGTTGTTTCCACTTTGTCAAGTCTCTACTCACAGCGTGCCCCCACGACATATTGCCCCAACGGGTGCCGAGTGGATTGTATTGGAAGAAGAGGTGCCATTCGCCTTCGTGCCACACCATGCCGTTCGGATCGTTGGTCCATCCCATTTCGGGTGAGAAGTGGATATGTTGACGAAAATCTTCAATCTTTGGATTAGGATTTTTACCCATCTTCAGCTCTTTCCATGCAATATATTCGGGTTTGCATCCTTTTAACTCAATTCGGGTCGTATTCTTGTCGAGATAGAGGGGCATCCAGCAGTCCACTTTCTTCTCGGCGAGGCGGACGGTTACGGGCTCGGTAAAGAGGGGAGAGCCATTGACGGTCATCTTCACCTCTTTAGCAGAGTTGTCGATGGGGAGCCAAAGAGTCTGCGTCTTGGCTCTATCGAGTGTAATAACTGCTGATTTCTCCTTCACATCAAGCGAAAATCCCTTACCATACGCCACGGATAAACCAGCAAATAATAGAAGTAATAGAGTCTGAAAAAGTTTTTTCATATTAGGTTGTGTTTGTTATGGCAAAGATAGCAAAAAAAAAACAATGGCCAATGGCTGAAAGCAAAAAAGAAGGTGTGAGGCAGTTCGTCATCACACAGCAGGCATTCGGCCAGGATAAGAATCGTAGGAGTAGGGTAGATGCTCAAAAAACTGATCGATCAAAGACCGGAATACTTGAGAAGATCCATCTTGAGAATCATTCAGAGGATTCGCAATGTTAAAATTGTATAACGCTAATATACAACATGTAAAACGCAAAAGATAGCACAAGCAGACCGAACAACAACCAAAAAATTATCATAAAACCGGCTAAATACTTGACCCAACGAGGATACTTTGGATTCATGAAATGTTCATGGAGCAAATATGTAAAAAGATGTTAATCTGCAAAAAATATATCTTTATCATCCAACATACGCTCGATAGGTGATGTAATGATTTCATCATGAAGGGCGGGATTAATAGCCGCAATTGAAGCGATTTATTTATTTAACATAATACAAATATTATTTCAACAGGGGTAGAGGAATAAAAGGGGAGGGTTGCGGCAGGTTTATACCTATCGCAACCCTCTTGAATACATGTGTTTAGCTGACTGTCAGTAAGCCGCCATCAACGACGCCTGACAACAAACTTGCTACTCCTCGATGCGCTCGAGTTTCACCGTGAAGTGACGCATAAGCTCGGTCTCCCAGACAATGCGCACACCGCGTGTAATCTCGTTGCGACGGTCAAAGACATTCTTCAATGCTACGGCGATAACATCCATGTGGTTGTTGGTATAGACACGACGTGCAACACACAATCGCAGCAGATCCAAGCCACCAAAGCGATTTTCGCGAGTTACGGGATCGCGGTCGGCCAAGATATAGCCAATCTCGCAGCCACGGATGCCGGCTTCGAGGTACAGCTCTACGGTCAGAGTCTGTGCCGGGAACTCCTCCTTGGGAACCTTGGTGAGCACCTTCGAGGCATCGACAAAGATGGCGTGGCCACCCGCAGGACGTTGATACGGAATGCCGAACTCATCCAGACGAGCCGCGAGATACTGCACCTGACGGATGCGCGTTTCGAGGTTGTCGAACTCGGTATTTTCGTCCAAACCAACAGCCAAAGCCTCCATATCGCGGCCATTCATACCTCCATAAGTGAGATAACCCTCGTAAGGGATGCAGAAGCGCTTTGCGCCCTCGTACCAATCCTCGTGGCGAGTGGCGATAAAACCTCCCATATTGACGATACCGTCCTTCTTTGCCGACATCGTCATACCATCAGCCAATGAGAACATCTCGAGAACTATCTCCTTGATTGTCTTGTCCTTATATCCTTCCTCGCGGGTCTTGATAAAGTACGCATTCTCGGCAAAACGCGCCGAGTCGAGGATTACGCGCTTGCCATATTTGTCGGCAATAGCACGCACCTCACGCAAGTTCTGCATCGATACGGGCTGACCACCGGCAGTGTTGTTCGTAACGGTTACGATGATGAATGGAACCTGCTCGTGATGCTCTGCAAGAGCTTTTTCGAGCTTCGCGGGATCGACATTGCCTTTGAACGGATGTTCGAGCTGGGTATCCTTCGCCTCGTCAATCGTGCAGTCGAGGGCCTTAGCTTTGCGGCTCTCGATATGGCCTTTTGTGGTGTCGAAGTGCGAGTTCCCGGGAACAACTGCACCCTCTTTTACGAGGTGGCTGAACAGAACGTTCTCCGCAGCTCGACCCTGATGTGTCGGGATAACATACTCAAAGCCGGTGATGTGGTTGATGGCCTCCTTGAGGTGGAAGAACGACGATGCACCTGCGTAACTCTCGTCACCGAGCATCATTGCAGCCCATTGATTGCTACTCATCGCGCCCGTACCCGAATCGGTAAGGCAGTCGATATAGACCTGATCGGCACGCAGTTGAAATACGTTGTAGTGAGCTGCTTTGAGCCAAGCCTCGCGCTCCTCGCGGGTGCTTTTACGAATCGGCTCGACCATCTTGATACGCCAAGATTCTGCAAATGGTAGTTCCATAGTGTTTATTATTTATATAGGTATTAGTTAGTTGCTTTAACAAAGGTACAAAAAAATATTGTAACTAATACACATAATAACAAACAAAAACAAATGAACTATCGTTTTAATTTTGAAAATTGATTATTCCCGTTTAATATAGATATTTCCTTGATCAACATATGAAACCATATAGCAACTAATAATGGGAAAACCAAGATAACCAAATAGTTGTAACTAATAGCCGTGTGGAAATCATTATGCAGTATCAAATAAAGTGCACGAGTGATACCACATCCCCAGCACTCTTCTTTGAGAATGATTTTATGCAAACAAATACTCTCCCCCGATAATATATTTTCCTCCGGAATGAGGTAGAATATTATCGGGGCAAGCAGTATAAGTGTCACATTAATTTTGTGATTTGATGACATTTCCCTCGGCATCGGTAAAATTACCGAGCAGAATCATAATAAAATCAATCAAAGTCCAAATTCCACAACCCCCACAAGTTAGTAATTGAGCAATGGCTGTTCCGGTCTTGCCTACATAAAAACGATGAATGCCCAATCCTCCGAGGAAGAAACACAATAATAGTACAATCAGCCAGCGGTTCTGATTTTGCTGTTGTACTTGTGTTGAAGTTTGCTCCGACACAGGGTTAGTGTTTTGATTTTCCATAATCCTTTTACGTTTTGTTTGCCCGCCAACCCCGAACGTGCGGTTTATAAAATAAGAAAGTGTGGAGTTGCTCGTTTATCAAGTAGTAGGCATTTGGCGTGGCCCGAACACAAATAAACAAAACCCCACACCGGCCGGTATATATCGCAAAAGATATACCCATACACGGTGACGAGTGAACTTGCTTATCCTTGTGCTCTAAAATCGCCAAATTTTACTACTAAGGATTAGCGAAACACTTTCACTAAAAATATGTCTGCCAAACAGCATAACCTGCGCGGCACTACAAAAATAACAAAAAAGAGAATCTCTCGAAAGAAATTCTCTGAAAATTTTAGAGTTTATGGGGATGATACCCCGAAAATTTCACAATAACTCCGATTTCACTCTATTTAATTTCGGATTGCGAACCTTTTTTTGGTGGCTAAAAACCGTGAGAATAGGCCTCAAACGTGCCGTCAGCGTAGAAAATTACGATTTTTGTGATTGGTAAACCCGCGTGAGATTGCGATAAAGCTGCACCCACGCCCTGACCTGCGGAAATATTCGCCTCTCCGCGAGATAAATTTTGGGTGCCGAGAGCTTGTCCGCCATTCATGCCCCTCGATGCTCCTCCAAAATTTCCGGCAACTCCATTAGTGCCACCACTCGCACCTCTTGAAGAGGCTGCACCTCCAACGCCCCCCAAATTTCCGGCACCAACATTGACACCTCCACCTGCTCCGCCCGAAGGGGTAGCTCCTCCCGAAAAGTTTGCACTTCCGGATGCTTCGCCAAAGAGCGAGCCGACGGGCATGCCCGAACTACCCGAGCCACCAACCGTGTTGGCCGTGGTTGCGCCATCCATCGGAATGCCGGCTTCGTTCCAACCTTCGCGGTACATCTGCTCGGAGTCGAGCAATAACCAATCGGGATTGATTTTAGGAAAGCGGCGGAGAATCTTCTGAAGCAAATCGAAACTCGGCTTGTTTCGTCCGGCCAAAATATGCGAGACTCCGGCCGGCTGAATCTCGAGCATCTCAGCAAAGCGACTTGCCGTCAAACCCTCACTTTTTATCAAATGTTGCAATTTTGCCTTCATAATCGTAATTTTTTACAAATATATAAACTTTACATTTGAAAAGCAAGAAAATTTACAATTTGTAAAATGTTAATAACTCAATAAAGTGTTTACAAATGTTATTAACAAGATTTTGTTAAATATCGCTATATATCTATAATTAAACTGAAAATTCATATAAAAACATATAAAACACTGAAAATGGTATAGTTATTACTATTAAATCACTTGCTATACCCCACTTTTACCTATTACCCCTTCTGGCTGCCTTGTAACTTATATTTAACGTTATATAAATTTCGTAAAGTGCTGATTATCGCGGTATTAATATTTATAATTAAATGCTTGAACTTACCTTGTTGGGGTAGTTTTAGAGGTATTTATCTTCGATTGCCTCGTTTTTACAAAAGTAATAAATTAACAGTGGTTTTAGCGATGTTAATAGTTACAAAAGTAAAATATTATAACTATTTACAGATGGAATATATTTACAAGTGTAAAAATGATACCTTTTCAATAGTGATTTTTTATGAAAATAATTTATTTCCCGACTACCCCACGATTTATTCTCTGTTAATAACTTTTAACAACTATATTATGTAAAATTATAAATAATAAGATAGCCAAAATATTTGGCTATCTTATTAAAAATCAGCGATGTGTAAAATTGTAAATACTCCCCTATTCTCTCAAATCCGAAGCTATCTTTTCGAACTCTTCCGGAGTTAATTTGAGCTTTTCGCGGTGGAAATCTACGTCATTTTCGCTGTTTATGGGCACTAAATGGATGTGTGCGTGGGGAACTTCGAGCCCTAATACGACTACTGCTACCCTTTTGCAATCTATTTTTGAGCCGATTTTCTTCGCAACCTTCTTCGCGAATACCATCATTCCTGCCAAAGTCTGGTCGTCGAGGTCGAAGATGTAGTCTACTTCTTGCTTGGGTACGACCAACGTGTGTCCTTTTGCGAGTGGATTGATATCGAGGAATGCAAAGTAGTTCTCATCCTCTGCTACCTTGTAGCAGGGAATCTCTCCGTTGATAATACGTGTAAAAATTGATGCCATAGCTTATAATTATAATTCTCAATTAATCCTCCTTCGGAGTCTTTTCCTCCTCGCGGCTCGGCATAGTGCAAACAAGTTTGCCCTCTGCGCTCGCTCCGCAGCGTCGGTTCACAATTAATCCCCCTTCGGGGTCTTTTCCTCCTCCTTGCAAGGGATAGTCTGCAAGCAGCCTCTCCCCATTGCTTCGTTCGTCGGTTCACAATTAATCCCCCTTCGGGGTCTTTTCCTCCTCCTTGCAAGGGATAGTCTGCAAGCAGCCTCTCCCCATTGCTTCGTTCGTCGGTTCACAATTCACAATT
>JAFQFG010000072.1 GCA_017398695.1 Alistipes sp. | reverse complement strand
GTTCGACTCCTTGACCATGTCGCGCAGAACCTTACGATTCTCCTTGAACACCGCGAGAATTGTACGGCTGTAGATGCGGGTCACCTGATCCATCGTTGTACACACATCCTCGATGCGGTTAATCATCACATCGGCCGAGTTGTCAGCCACAAACTTGGTTTTGCTATTATCCTCCTTGCTATCCTTCTTCTTGCCGGTAAAGTTGCTCTTGAGAACGAGATATGCACAGAGCGCAACCGAGATTACAGTTGCAATCCATCCGCCCCAAACCAGTATCAGAGTCATGACCAAAGAGATTATGAATCCGGCAATGGCAGTAATGAACCATCCCGAAATCACGGTCATAACGCCCGTGATGCGGTATACGGCACTCTCACGACCCCATGCGCGGTCGGCCAGCGAACTACCCATAGCGACCATAAATACTACATAGGTGGTCGAGAGGGGGAGTTTGAACGATGTTGCCACAGCGATCAGAATCGATGCACATGTAAGGTTAACGGTTGCGCGAATAAGGTCGTATGCAGCCGAGGTCTGCTCCTCGCGAGGCAGCGGCTCAAAACGCTTCTCGATTTTGGCTTGTAACGACTTGGGGATAATGCGACTGAAGAAGTGGCTGGTCTGGATAGCACCACGCACCAATCCGCGAGAGATGAACGACGAATCGAACTTCTCCTGACCCTCGTTTTGACTCGATAACGACAACTCGGTCTGCGACACATTCATCGCCTTGCGTGACATAAAGAGGGTCACAACCATAATAAGACCTGCGGTTACCATGATCCAGAAGTTGGCCTTTGCCGGCTCCATCAGAGCCTCCATTGTCATCTGCTCGTTGCCTGATGCAAGCGCCAACTTGTAGGAGTCGTAACCCGCCAATGGTACACCGATGAAGTTTACAAGATCGTTACCCGCAAATGCAAGTGCCAACGAGAATGTGCCCATCAAAATCGTGGTCTTCAGAATGTTGACCTTGAAGAGCTTGAGGAACTGCAGGAATGCCGAACTTACCACCCACACGCAGAGTAGAGCCACGCCCAGGTGCTCGTTCACGAACTCCATAAACTCGGCCGGTAGTATGCCTTTCAGCCCCTTGAAAACTGCAAAGTAGATGATGCCCGTAAACGAGATTCCGCACCAAAGTGCACCGATGCGGTTGAACATCTTGTGATAGCGGAATGAGAATATCACACGCGAAATCCACATCACGAAGAGTCCGACTACGAAGGCTATAACCACCGACATCAGAATTGCCGAGATGATGACCATCGCCTTGCCCGAATTGATGTATTTCGACATGTCACCGAGTGTTACATCGTTGCTGGTTGCGATTTTGTAGAACGCCACAGCCATTGCCGAGCCGAGCAATCCGAAGACAAGCGACACGGTTGTCGATGTGGGCAATCCAAGCGAGTTGAAGATGTCGAGCAGGATGATGTTTCCGAGCATCATGCCAAGGAACAGCATCATGATCTCCGAGAAGGTGAACTGTGCCGGATAGAAGACTCCGCTACGGGCTACCTCCATCATGCCGCTCGAGGTCATTACACCGACCATAATACCTGCCGAGGCGATGGCGAGGATGATGTTGCGGGGAGCAGCCTTCGAGCCAAGAGCCGAGTTTAGAAAGTTCACCGCATCATTGGTTACACCCACGACTATACCCAGTACGGCAAG
Organism: Alistipes sp.; assembly: GCA_017398695.1. Taxonomy (GTDB): domain Bacteria; phylum Bacteroidota; class Bacteroidia; order Bacteroidales; family Rikenellaceae; genus Alistipes. The sequence goes on along the minus strand of JAFQFG010000072.1, from coordinate 10,095 downwards.
CAGTCCAAGTGTGATGACGATAAATGTGAAAATTGGAGACATATCGTAAAAAAAGTTTGAGTTTTGTGTCTGTTTTATGTCTACAAAGGTAAAATCTTATCGCTAACGGTGTCATTCGGCCTGCCACAATTAACATAAATGTAACATTGGATTTCGAGATGTCAGATATCGGTTTTTGATTGATGTCGGGGCGATGTACGACAAAAAATATTAGGCTGCCCAACAACTTTTTGTCGGAACAGCCCAATCTGTCAGAGAGGTTTCTCTCGGATGTGTTATACTGCTGTGTAGCCTCCGTCTACGGCAATGTTTTGGCCATTGACGTATGTGCTGTGTGGCGATGCCAAGAAGAGGGCACAAGTGTCCAACTCGCCTGAACGTCCATATCTCTCCAGCGGAATCGAGCGCTTGGCTATGGCCTGGAAGTAGTCGCTGTCGAGAGTTGCGGTGGTGAGGTCTGTATAGAAATAGCCAGGGCAGATGCTGTTTACGGTGATGCCGTACTTGCCCCACTCGGCTGCAAGTGCTCGGGTGAGATTTACAACACCGCCTTTGGCAGCATGATATGGCGAACTTCCAACAATCATATTGCCTACCAAGCCGTACATCGAAGCGATGTTGATGATACGTCCATAGCGAGCCTTAATCATCTCCTTGCCAAATTCTCGTGCGCAGATGAATGTGCCGAAAAGGTCGATGTCGACCTCGTGTTTGAACTGTTCGTCGGTAATCTCCTCGGCAGGGCCCACAGCTCCCGTTCCTGCATTATTAACCAAAATATCTACACGACCAAATCGCTCCATAGTGGCTTTGACAGCACCCTGTACCTGTGCCGTGTCGGTAATGTCGCAGGGGTAGGGGAGTACCTCCACGCCAAACTCTTCTGTGATAGATTTTGCATTCTCTTCCAGAAGATTCTGACGACGAGCAATGAGAACGAGATTTGCGCCCTGGTTCGCGTATGCCTTTGCCATTTGAAGACCCAGTCCTGTCGATGCACCGGTAACTACGGCAACATATCCTGTAAGATCGAAGTAGTTTTTCATAGTCTGATGTTTTTTATTGTTTTATGCAAAATAAGTGATAAAAACTGTGTTTTGCAACTTTTTCCGATTCTCTTTTCTGATAGCCATATAAGCATAAATTATACCTTGTCGACAACCGAGGAAAAGAGTATAAAATCGCTGCAATCGGCAATATAATGTGTTAAAAACCACTTATGAGAGGTTTGTATTACGTTTATCTCAAGATATTTCGTATCTTTGTCGTGTTAAAAGTAGAATACGATGTTGAAGATTGCAAAACTTATATTCAATCCCATTCAGGAGAATACCTATATCTTGTGGGATGAGAGCGGGGAGTGTATTGTTGTCGATGCCGGCAATATCTCGGCACGCGAAGATAATCGATTGGTCGATTTTATTGTCGAGCAGGGTTTGAAGCCCGTTATGGCGGTAAATACCCACGGCCACTTCGACCATCTGGCCGGTGTCGAGCATCTCCGTCGCACATTCGACGTCCCCTTTGCGATGTCGGGCAAGGATGCCTTTTTGCTCGAGGCGGCACCGGCAAGTGCCCGTATGTTCGGCATCAGAGAGATCGCTGCTCCGGCAAAGATAGATGTTGACCTCGCGACGTTGGAGGAGTTGCATTTTGGCAACACAACCCTGAAGGTTATCCCCACCCCGGGCCACACTCCGGGTCACGTGTCACTCTATAATGAGGAGATGGGTGTGGTTCTCACAGGCGACACTCTCTTCCGCGAGAGCATCGGTCGTACCGACCTGCCTGGTGGCAACTATTCGTGGATTATGCGCTCGATACTCGACAAACTTATTGTGTTGGGCGACGAGGTGAAGGTCTACCCCGGACATGGCGAGGAGACTACAATAGGCCACGAGTCGCTCTACAATCCATTTATTGTCGAGGTCATCAACGAAGAGGTAAATTATAAAAATTAGTGCGGAGTATGCGTATAGATATTATTTCGGTTGTTCCGGAGCTCTTGGAGTCGACACTCAATCAGTCGATATTGCGCCGAGCACAAGAGAAGGGCTTGGTCGAGATTGTGGTGCACAATCTGCACGACTACGCTCACGATAAGCGCAAGACTACGGATGACTACCCCTTCGGTGGCGAGGCGGGTATGGTTATGAAGTGTGAGCCGGTATTCGAACTGATCGAGAAGTTGCAGTCCGAGCGCGACTATGACGAGGTTATCTTCACCTCGCCCGATGGTATTACCTACGACCAGCACGAGGCAAATCGACTCTCGACCTTGGGTAATATCATCATTCTTTGCGGTCACTACAAGGGTATCGACTTCCGCATTCGCGAGCATCTTATCACTCGTGAGATCTCGATTGGTGACTATGTGCTGACGGGGGGCGAGTTGGCTGCGGCGATCATCACCGACTCGGTGGTACGCCTTATTCCGGGTGCTATCGGCGATGAGGAGTCGGCACTGACGGATTGCTTTCAAGATGACCTTTTGGCTCCGCCCGTATATACCCGCCCTGCAGATTTCCGTGGCTGGAAGGTCCCCGATGTGCTGCTTTCGGGCAACTTTGCCGAGATAGAGAAGTGGAAAGAGGCGCAGGCGTATGAACGCACCAAACAACTTCGCCCAGACCTCTTGGAGAAATTAGAGTAAAGTATGAAATATTACATTATTGCAGGAGAACCTTCCGGGGATTTGCACGGTTCGAATCTGATGCGCGGCATCTTGAAGGCTGACTCGGAGGCGCAGTTCCGCTTCTGGGGTGGCGACAAGATGGCCGAGGTCGGAGGGGTCGAGAATCTGGTCAAGCACTACAAGCAGACCTCCTTCTTCGGCTTTGTGCAGGTGCTGCGCAACCTCCGCACCATTTTCTCGCAGATTGACGAGTGTAAGCGCGATATCGAGCATTTCGCGCCCGACGTGGTGGTGCTTATCGACTACCCGGGATTCAATATGAAGATTGCCAAGTGGGCGCACTCGAAGGGTTTGCAGGTGCATTACTACATCGCTCCGAAGGCGTGGGCGTGGAAGGAGCACCGCGTGAAGGCTCTGCGCAAGTATGTCGATAAGTTGCTGATTATATTTCCATTTGAGCAGAAGTGGTTTGGTGACCGAGGGGTCAAAAACATCACCTTCTGCGGCAATCCGCTGATGGATGCCATCGCCGAGCGAGAGCCGATGCTCCCCTCGGGCGAGGAGTTCCGCAGACGCAACGGCTTGGATGAACGACCCATTGTGGCGTTGGTTGCCGGCAGCCGCGTGAGCGAAATCAAGGATAATCTGCCCTATATGGTGGCACTCTCAAAGAGGGTTACCGACCGCCAGTTTGTGGTTACGGGCGTGGAGTGGATTGCCGGCGAGGTTTATGAGAAGATAGTGGCAGGCAGCGATGTGAAGGTGGTATATAACCAGACTTACGACACGTTGAACGTTGCCGAGGCGGCCATCGTGACATCTGGAACGGCCACTCTCGAAACCGCGTTGATGGGTATTCCCGAGATGGTGCTTTACCACATCCCGAAACTCTATGAGGTTTTGCGACCGCTGGTGCTGAAAATACCGTTTGTGTCGCTTGTAAATATCAACCTTGGGCGCGAGGCTGTGCGTGAGATTGTTGTGGCAAAGGTCAATCAGGATGAGGCGGAGCGCGAACTGCGCTCGATACTTACGGGTGGTGCAAAGCGCGAAAAGATGCTTGCGGACTTTGATGAGTTGCGTTCGATTATCGGCGAGGCGGGAGCGAGTGAGAGATTTGGCGATTGTATTGTCACATCAATTCACAATTCACAATTCACAATTCACAATTAATGATTTTTGGTGCGCTGATTTTTACCGTGGTTTGGTGCTTGATAGCCCTGTTTATTCGCAAACACCCCGAAACGATGTCGGGCTACAACACGATGCCCAAGCATAAGCGCGAAAAAATCAATATTGTGAAGATTGGGCAGCTGGTATCAAATACAATGTTTGCGGGTGTTCCGTTTGCGTTGCTCTCGCCTCTGATGCCGAATAAGGGGTTGTTTATGTTGCTGCTCGTTGGGATTCCGTGTGGGATGTTGCTTGCGGTGGCGGTATATGTAAATGTGTGTCACAAAAAATTTGAAAAGTAGATATGAAGATAATCTGTATAGGTCGTAACTATGCCGACCACGCGGCCGAACTGAATGATGGCGCTACGTTGCCGAAGGAGCCGTTATTCTTCCTGAAACCCGACACGGCACTGCTACGCAATAATGACCCCTTCTACATCCCGAGGTTCTCGGAACGGGTGGACTATGAGTGCGAACTGGTTGTGAAGATCAATCGCGTGGGTAAGTGCATCGACCGCCGCTTTGCACACCGCTACTACGATGAGGTGGGTCTGGGTATCGACTTCACGGCTCGCGACCTGCAACGCAAGGCTATCGCAGAGGGTCTGCCGTGGGAGATGTCGAAATGTTTTGATCACTCGGCAGCTATCTCGCCCGAGTTTGTGCCGCTGGCAGAGGTCGGGACAATCGACAATCTTCACTTCGACCTGAAAGTGAATGGCGAGGTACGGCAGTCGGGCAACACGGCCGAGATGCTCTTCTCGGTCGATGAGATTATCAGCCATATTTCGCAATATATGACCCTCAAAATCGGTGATCTTATCTACACGGGTACGCCCTGTGGCGTGGGTCCCGTAGTTGCAGGCGACAATCTGGTCGCTACGCTTGAAGGCCACGAACTGCTCAACTTTGATATCCGCTAACAATGTCCGATTTCAAATTCTCGAAAAGTATGCTACTGCACGAAAAACTTGCCGACCGAAGAGTGATTTTGGCATCTGCATCGCCACGCCGCCGCCAATTGATGGAGGAGGCTGGTATGCGCTTTACGCTTGCACCAAAGTTTGAGTGTGACGAGAACTATCCCTCCACGTTGCCCGCAGCCGATGTGGCCGCCTACCTTTCGGCACTCAAAAGCAATGCCTACCCCGAGCCGTTGGGCGAGGGCGATATTCTCGTCACTGCCGATACGACGGTAGTGATTGACGAGAGGGTCTTGGGCAAGCCCGCTGACCGCGCAGAGGCGTATGAGATGCTGCGTGCGATGTCGGGACGAAGCCACAAAGTCTATACGGGCGTGACCTTGCGCTCGAGGGAGCAGCAGCGCACCTTCTCGGTCGAGACCGAGGTCTGCTTCCGCGAAATAAGCGACGAGGAGATTGCCTACTACGTCGACAACTTCCGCCCCTACGACAAGGCCGGTGCATACGGCATTCAGGAGTGGATAGGGTATGTGGCTATTGAGCGCATCGAGGGGTCGTTCTACAATGTTATGGGGCTGCCCGTGCAGCGACTCTACACCGAACTGCTTGCCTTTATCGGATAAATTCCCTGAAAAACCCCGAAACGTAAACTCTGTGTCAAAAGTTGTCACAGAGCGACCATACTTTTGTCATCAAATAAAATTAATAACCAAAATTTCCGGGATATGGGGTTCATAATTAATTTAGTAGGGAGTATTTTCTTATTGATGTTTAAGTTCTATTTCTGGGCTGCCGCGATAGCGATTATCGCTGTTGTATACTTATGCCGTTGGTTGTATAGGTTGACAACGCAAGAGACTGATGCTGACTCTAAAATCGAAGAAGAAGAGTTTGATGACGATGGTTTACATGGTTGTACAAGACACATTTCTTGTGTAAATTGTGATTTGATCGAGCAGTGCAAAGGTATCCCCTCGCCTCGAAAGAAGAAGCACGATGAATACGATGTGATAAGCGATTTTTTCATGTTTAATCACCTATTGGATTCAGATGATAAACATGACGAGAAAGAGCATCATGTGCACGATTCATTCAACTGCGATGATGCTTGGTGTTATTGCCACGAAGATGACGGTTATTCGTGGTTTGATGAGAATGGTGATGATGACGACTCGTGTTGGTAAAACATTAAAGTTCTATCACGCTATCAACCCTTAAAATAGCGAAGCGATCCCCTCGGCTGCATAGATTACGGCGATGTAGCGCACCGCCTTGCCGACCATCATCGCCAGGGTCGTAATCCACACATTGCTGCGCATTAAGCCCAACACGACGGCTATGGCATCGCCAATGTATGGCAGTGCCACGAAGAGTGCCATCACTGCTCCGCGACCCTGCAAGAAGGCTTTTGCCTTCTCGATACGTTCGTGGCTTATGCGCAGGTAACGCTCAATCCACTCGGTCTTGCCAAGACGGCCTATGTAGTAGCAGGTTACGCCACCGAGCGTATTGCCGGCCGTGGCCCAGACCACACACCACAGAGGCGAGAGCCCCGCCTGTGCCAATGCAACCATGACGAGCTCGGAACTGAACGGAACGACACTGCCCGCCAAAAATGCCGAGAGGAAAATCCCGACATATCCCCAATCCATAAAAAACTCCATCAAGGATTCCATACTCCGTGTAATCAGCTTCAAATGACGGACAAAATTAAAAATTTTGTATGATTTTTCCGCCAAACGAAAATAATTTAGTAAGTTTGCGCAAATAAAATGCCTTAAACGACAATGATTAACACACTTAAATTCTATCAGGATTTCCCGAAGGAGGGTATCAAATTCGTGGATATTATTCCGCTTTTGCAGGATAAGGCTGTCTATAAGCAACTTATCGACCGACTTACCGAACTTACCACAGCGGCCAACGTGGCGGCTCCCGAGGCTCGCGGATTTTTGTTCGCGTCACCACTACTGCTGACAAGCGAAAAGGTGCAAAATATTATCCCGATACGTAAGAGTGGCAAACTCCCCTTCAACGAAGGCGACCTTATCGAAGTGCGCATCGAGAAGGAGTATGGTTTCGACACGCTCTACTATCGTCGTAGCGACATTGGTGCAGGAGTTCCCGAGGGAGATGTTTTCGAGGTTACGCTTTTTGATGATGTTCTCGCCACGGGCGGTACGGCCGAGGGTGTTGCCCATTCGATGGAGTCGATGCGAATTGTTGTCGATGGCAAGGAGTACGGAGTGAAGATCAAGGAGTTTATCTTCCTGGTACACCTCGAGGAACTTGGTGGCAAGGCTCGTCTTGAGGGTATGGCTCCGGTACACACGTTGATGGATATTTAGGTTTACGAACGCAAACGATTAGATACGATATATGAAATTTCAAGAGTATAAGGGTCTTGATCTACCCAAACTTGCAAGTGACGTCCTTGGTGAGTGGGATGCCAAGGATACCTTCCATAAGAGCATAACTACGCGCGAAGGCCACCCCACATTTGTGTTCTACGAGGGACCTCCCTCGGCAAACGGAATGCCGGGTATTCACCACGTCATGGCGCGTACCATTAAGGATATCTTCTGCCGTTATAAGACTCAGCAGGGTTATCTCGTCCACCGTAAGGCGGGTTGGGATACGCACGGTCTGCCCGTGGAGTTGGGAGTCGAGAAGGCTCTCGGCATAACCAAGGAGGATATCGGCAAGAAGATTACGGTCGAGGAGTACAACAAGGCGTGCCGTGCGGATGTGATGAAGTTTACGGGCGTTTGGGAGAACCTTACGCGCCGTATGGGCTATTGGGTCAATATGGACGACCCCTACATTACCTACGACAATAAGTACATCGAGACTCTGTGGTGGCTCCTGAAGCAACTCTTCGACAAGGGTCTGCTCTATAAGGGTTACACCATTCAGCCCTACTCGCCGGCAGCAGGTACGGGTCTTTCGACTCACGAGTTGAACCAGCCGGGCTGCTACCGCGACGTTAAAGATACGACCTGTACGGCTCAGTTCAAGGTGGTGCGCAATGCCGAGAGCGAGCATCTCTTTGAGGATGTGCAGGGCGAGCTCTACTTCCTGGCTTGGACGACAACCCCGTGGACTCTGCCTTCGAATACGGCACTCTGCGTGGGTCCCAAGATTGAGTATGTGCGTGTGAAGTGCATCAACCCCTATACCGAGCAGCCGCAGACGGTCATCATCGCTCGCGACCTCGTGCCGTCGATTTTCAACAAGAAGTTGGAGGGTACATACACAGTTGAGGAGGAGCGCACCTATAAGGGTGCCGACCTTGCGGGTATTCGCTACGAGCAGCTTATTCCTTGGGTTAAACCCGTGGAGGCAGACGATCAGGGTAATTGGGCTCCGGCAGCCGATAAGGCGTTCCGCGTGATTACGGGTGACTACGTCACAACGGAGGATGGTACGGGTATCGTTCACATTGCGCCTACGTTTGGTGCTGACGATGCTTTTGTGGCTCGCGCTGCAGGTATCCCCTCGCTCTTTATGATTAACAAGCGCGGTGAGACCCGTCCGATGGTCGACTTCACCGGTAAGTTCTACCTTATCGACGAGCTTGACGAAAAGTTCGTTGCTGAGTGTGTCGATGTCGAGGCTTACAAGGATTATGCAGGCCGCTGGGTGAAGAATGCCTACGATCCGCAGTTTACGGTTGATGGCCGCTACGATGAGAAGGCTGCACAGGCGGCCGAGAATCTCGATATCTATATCTCGATGATGCTCAAGGCTTCGAATCGCGCCTTCCGCATCGAGAAGCATACCCACAACTATCCCCACTGCTGGCGTACCGATAAGCCGGTGTTGTACTATCCGCTCGACTCGTGGTTTATCCGCACTACAGCTCTCAAGGAGCGTATGATAGAACTCAATAAGACCATCCGCTGGAAGCCCGAATCGACAGGCTCGGGACGTTTTGGCAAGTGGCTTGAGAACCTGAACGATTGGAACCTCTCGCGCTCACGCTTCTGGGGTACCCCGCTGCCCATCTGGGCTACAGAGGATCGCTCGGAGATGAAGTGCATCGGCTCGGTTGAGGAGCTTATGGGCGAGATCGAGCGTTCGATTGCCGCTGGCTTTATGAGCGAGAACCCCTACAAGAATTTCAAGGTGGGCGATATGTCGAAGGAGAACTATTCGACCGAGAATATCGACCTGCACAAGCCGTACGTTGATAATATTGTGCTGGTGTCGTCGAAGGGCGAGCCGATGAAGCGTGAGAGCGACCTTATAGATGTGTGGTTTGACTCGGGCGCCATGCCCTATGCGCAGTTGCACTATCCGTTCGAGAATGGCGGTGCCGACTTCCACGATGTCTATCCCGCAGACTTTATCGCTGAGGGTGTCGATCAGACTCGTGGCTGGTTCTTTACACTGCATGCTATCGCTACGATGTTGTTCGACTCGGTGGCGTTCAAGAATATCATCTCGAATGGTCTGGTGCTCGACAAGAATGGTAACAAGATGTCGAAGCGTTTGGGTAATGCGGTCGATCCGTTTGAGGTGCTTGATAAGTATGGAGCCGATGCTACCCGTTGGTATATGATTTCGAACTCGCAGCCGTGGGATAACCTCAAGTTTGATGTTGAGGGCGTGGATGAGGTGCGTCGTAAATTCTTCGGCACGCTCTATAATACCTACTCGTTCTTTGCGCTCTATGCCAATATTGATGGCTTTACAGGCTCGGAGGAGGAGATCCCCGTTGCGGAGCGTCCCGAGATTGACCGTTGGATTATCTCGGAGCTGAATACCCTTATCAAGAGTGTTACCGAGTCGCTCGAGGGCTACGACCCGACCCCTGCAGCGCGTGCAATTCAGGAGTTTGTGGGCGAGAACCTCTCGAATTGGTATGTTCGCCTTAATCGCAAACGCTTCTGGGGTGGCGAGATGGATAAGGATAAGTTGTCGGCATATCAGACCCTTTACACCTGCTTGGAGAGTGTCGCGAAGTTGTCGGCTCCGTTTGCTCCGTTCATCTCGGATCGCATCTTCTGCGACCTGAATGCAGTGAGCGGTCGTCACTCGGATGAGTCGGTGCACTTGTCAGACTTCCCGAAGGCTGATGAGTCGCTGATTGATGCCGAACTCGAGGAGATGATGTCGCTTGCACAGCGCATATCGTCAATGGTGTTGGCACTGCGTCGTAAGGTCAATATCAAGGTGCGCCAGCCGCTTACGAAGATACTCGTGCCGGTGCTGGATAAGGCAACTGCAAAGCATATCGAGGCTGTCAAGAACCTCATTATGGGCGAGGTAAATGTGAAGGATATCGAGCTTATCGAGAAGACGACGGGTCTTATTACCAAACGAATTAAGCCCAACTTCAAGACCCTTGGTCCGAAGT
>JAFQFG010000071.1 GCA_017398695.1 Alistipes sp. | reverse complement strand
GCAGGCGTGTCGGTCAGCAATGTTGGTCACGCCAACCCCGCAGTTGTGAAGGCGGTGCAGGAGCAGGCGGCAAAGTATATGCACGTCATGGTCTATGGTGAGATGGTCGAGCGCCCTCAGGTTGAGTATGCCACACGCATAGCTTCACTGCTGCCCGGAGATATCGACAGCGTCTATTTCCTCTCGACCGGTGCCGAGGCCGTCGAGGGGGCTCTAAAGTTGGCTAAGCGTTATACCGCTCGTCGTGAGATTATCTCGATGCGCCGAGCCTACCACGGCTCAACACACGGAGCGATGACGCTGATGGGCTCGCCCGAAGGCGAGGAGTGGAAGAGTGCTTTTCGTCCGCTGATGCCCGATGTTCGCTCTATAGAGTTTAACGACTTCGGACAACTCTCCGAAATCACGGAACAGACGGCCTGCGTAATTGCTGAGCCGGTGCAGGGCGAGGCGGGAGTTAGACCTCCGAAAGAGGGATATCTCGCAGCTCTGCGTAAGCGTTGTGATGAGGTGGGAGCTCTGTTGATTTTCGATGAGATACAGACCGGCTTCGGTCGCACGGGCGAGATGTTCGCCTCGCTCAAATATGGGGTTACACCCGACATTGTCTGCATGGCGAAGTCGCTTGGCGGAGGCATGCCACTCGGAGCCTTTGCTGCTCGCAGAGAGGTGATGAATACGCTGACCTACAACCCCGTACTCGGACATATCACAACCTTTGGCGGTCATCCCGTATGCTGTGCTGCGGGTCTGGCAGCGCTTGATTACCTCGAGCAAAACCACATTGTCGAGCAGGTCGAAGCAAAGGGTGCGCTCTACGAAGAGTTGCTCGCAGACCATCCTGCCGTATGCGAAATTCGTCGCAGTGGTCTGCTGCTGGCAGTCGAGCTCGGCTCCTCGGAGCGCATGTTCCGGATGATGGAGCTCTTTGCCGAGAAGGGTATTATGAGCGATTGGTTCCTCTTCTGCGACACGGCATTCCGCATCTCGCCTCCGTTGGTTATCTCCGAAGAGGAGATCCGCGACAGTGTCCGCATCATCCGCGAGGCTTTAGACGAATTGATGGGTTAAACCTTCGGGAAAACCTTTAGAGCGAGCATCCAAAAGGTTGTTAGCACTACAGACAACAAGTGGCTCTCCGAGAAGAAATTCGGAGAGCCACTTTCATAAGAGCCGTATCAGCCGTTAGCCTATCAACTCGGCATACTGCTCGGGAGTGAGTAGAGCATCATAATCGGCAGCGTTCGACACCTGCACCTTCACGAGCCAACCCTCACCATAGGGGTCCTTATTCACAAGTGCGGGATCTGCATCCACAGCCTCGTTAACCTCCAAAATCTCACCACCCATAGGCAAGAAGAGGTCGCTCACGGTCTTAACCGCCTCGACAGCACCGAAAACTTCGCCTGCTTCGAGAGTCTCACCAACGGTCGGAACGTCTACAAAGACGATGTCGCCAAGCTCACTCTGTGCAAAATCGGTAATACCGACAAACGCTACATCACCCTCCAAACGACACCACTCGTGGTCGTTAGAGTATTTCAAATTCGAAGGAATGTTCATAATCTTTCTGTTTTAGTTGTTGATTTCTATGCAAATATAACTCTTTATTCCGAATTTCACACCCTACACACTATTTTTTAATCACAAACTCCACCTGCTTGAAGAGATATTCGTGCAGAGTGCCATCCGCAGAGTGTTCGATTTGGAGCTCTCCCGAGGGTCGCACACCACGAATTATCCCCTCGAAGATCGTTCCATCCGCCAAGGCATAGGGATGCATCTCACCCAAGCGATACATTGTCGAACGATAGCGACTCTGCAACATCGCCTTCTCGCCACAGCGCAACGCCTCATAGAGTGCCATTATATGATGATGCAGCCGCGCCAAGACCTCTTCGCGGTCGAACTCTCTGCCCGCAACCAGCGACATCGAGGTTGGATTCGGAAGCGAGGGGTCAAACTCTGTCTGGTTGACATTCAAGCCTATGCCGGCAATCGTGCGCGCGAGGCACCCTCCGCCAAGGCTGTTCTCAACAAGCATGCCGACAATCTTCTTGTCGCCGACATAGATGTCGTTTGTCCACTTGATTCGAGCCTCAATGCCAAACTCTGCAAGCGTATCAACCAAACCCAAAGCCAAAACCTCCGTAAGCAAAAACTGCTCATTCACAGGCAAAAATCGTGGCTCCAAGATGAGCGAAAAGGTCAAGTTCTCACCCACAGCACTCTCCCACGTATGCCCACGCTGTCCACGACCTGCCGTTTGGTGCTCGGCAATGACTACATCGCCTTCACCGTAGAGGGCATTGCGAGCCTCATCATTCGTCGAGCCAAGTATGTCGAAACGGTAAATCATCGCCTTTCGGACAAGGGTAAATTAAATCTTTTTAGAGAACTGCTACGTGCTGACTCTGCCGAATCCCGTCGTTAAGTATTAAACGCTCACTCCAAAATCGCGAAGTGCATCGTTGAGCGAAGTCTTCTTATCGGTAGACTCCTTACGCTTGCCAATGATGAGGGCACACGACACGCCATACTCGCCTGCCGGAAATTTTTTCATATAGGTACCCGGAATAACCACCGAACGTGGTGGTACGTATCCGCGATACTCCTTTGGTTCGTCGCTCGTGACATCGATAATATGGGTCGAGCCGGTAATCACCACATTCGAGCCGAGCACCGACTCACGACATATATGCGCACCCTCGACCACAATAGCACGCGAACCGATAAAGCAGTTATCCTCAATGATTACGGGAGCAGCCTGCACCGGCTCGAGCACTCCGCCAATGCCGACACCGCCCGACAGATGAACGTGCTTGCCTATTTGCGCACACGAGCCGACCGTAGCCCACGTATCGACCATCGTTCCCGTATCGACATAGGCTCCGATATTGACGTACGAAGGCATCATAATCGCCCCGGGAGCAATGTATGCACCATAACGAGCCACTGCATGAGGCACAACACGGACTCCAAGAGCCTCAAAATCGTGCTTAAGCTCCATCTTGTCATACCACTCAAGTTCACCGGCACGCATCGTGCGCATCTTCTGAATGGGGAAGTAGAGGATTATCGCCTTCTTGACCCACTCGTTCACCTGCCACTCGCTCTTCTCAAGGTCGATAGGCTCAGCCGTGCGAAGTTCTCCCTTATCGACAGCCTCAACCACCTGACGTATGGCCTCTTTGGTTGCCGGCTCCGAGAGCAGGTCGCGGTTCTCCCACGCGCTCTCGATGAGCGTTTTCAGAGTATTAATATCACTTTTCATTCTTTCGTCATTTTTTAATTTGTAGCAAAGATAATGATTTTATTCATAGAAAATCGTTCACAAATCATTTCACTTGGTTCTTTTCCGGTGTCAGCAGCTGTTTTTAGGTTGTAATTTTGGTTATGATGCTACGATTTTCCGCTTTTTTGTGTAACTTTACCTTCCGAAAGGGAGCATCAATGAAAATCGAGGACCTTGCTTTGGTTATGACCCGTGGTCTTGGGGTTAAGGGTGTCGCACACCTTTTGGAGGTGTATGGCGATGCCGAAGCCGTGTTTTGTGCATCGCTCAGCGAGCTGACCGAGCATGCCGAACTGCGTGAGGATATCGCCCGAGCAATCGTCAGACGTGACGGCTGGCAAGATGCCGAACGGGAGATAAAATATTGTCAACGCCACTCTATTCACGCCATAGCCTCCACCGATGATGAGTACCCGGCCCCATTGCGAGAGATTCCGGACTACCCTCATATTATATATGTACGCGGAGAAGTCGAAGCTCTGTCACGCCGTTGCATCTCCTTTGTCGGCACACGAAGAATGACTCCACACGGTGAGCGTGCATGCGCAGAGCTCATCGCCGGACTTGCCGCCCGCATTCCCGACCTCTGCATCGTCAGCGGATTGGCATTTGGTGTTGACTCGGCTGCTCATCGAGCTGCGCTACTAAACAATGTTCCTACGGTGGCAGTGGTGGCAAATCCTCTGCCCGGGGTCACCCCCACTCAACATACGGCCCTTGCCGAGGATATTATCGCACACGGTGGAGCCATCGTGAGCGAACTGCCCTCCACAACCCGACCAAAGGGGTGTTACTTCATATCGCGCAATCGAATTATTGCAGCTCTCGGCAGTGGTACGGTCGTAGTCGAATCGCATACCGGTGGCGGAGCCCTCACCACAGCCAAATTGGCCGATGAGTACAACCGCACGGTTATGGCTGTGCCGGGACGAATCTTTGATTCGGCATCAAGTGGCACCAACCACCTTATCCGCAGCCACCGTGCCCAGCTTGTCACCTCGGCAGACGATATAGCCAACGAGTTGATGTGGGATTTGAGCCTTCCCACCGAACCGGCCGTCAAAATCGACCCGACGAAAGACCTCACACCCGACGAAAGAGGCCTGCTCGGCTGTTTCCGCAACTCCGACCCGCTCTCCGTGGGCGAGCTAATGGAGTTGAGCGGCATGCTGTCCGGTGAGTTGTCGGCTCTGCTGATGTCGCTCGAGTTGGCGGGAGCCGTAAGGATGCTGCCCGGAAATATGTATGAAAGATTGGTATAACCAAATTCCGTTTTTATCGAAGAAAATGCAGATACAATATATAGATACTCACTCCCACCTCTACGAACCCGAGTTCGACAACGATCGTCCGGAGGCTATGGCTCGTGCGGCAAGAGCCGGAGTCGAGCGACTACTTCTGCCAGCTATCGACCGCGAGAGCTACGAGCGAATGTTCGAGATGTGCCGGCACTATCCCAACCGCTGCTTTCCGATGATGGGTCTGCACCCGACATCGGTAAACGAGAACCCGGCTTGGCGCGAAGATCTGGAGCTGGTCAGAGAGTACCTCAAAAACCCGCCTGTGGAGCGCTTTTACGGTGTAGGTGAAATCGGACTTGACCTGTATTGGAGTTCGGACTACCGCAACGAGCAGATGGAGGCTTTCGCAGAGCAAATCGAGCTCTCACTGCAATACAACCTCCCGATTGCAGTGCATACACGCAGTGCGTGGACAGAGATGTGTGAAGTTATCGAGGGATTCCGCGGCCGTGGTGTGCGAGGAGTCTTTCATGCCTTCTCGGATGGAGTGGAGAGCTATGCACGACTACGCGAATGTGGTGATTTCATGTTCGGCATAGGTGGTGTTGTCACCTTTAAGAAGAGTCCCCTTGCGGAGGTCGTTCGCGAGATACCACTCGAGGAGTTGCTGCTTGAGACCGATTGTCCGTACTTGACCCCTGTTCCGTTCCGCGGACAACGCAACGAGTCGGCATACGTTCCGTATATATGTGAAAAGATAGCAGAAATAAAGGGCATCAGTATCGGTGAAGTGGCCACACAGACAACAGCCAATGCCGAGCGGATGTTCTTAAACGATTGATAATTTATGAAATCAAAACCCAAAATCTTACTAATCTACACCGGAGGCACAATCGGCATGCGACGCGATGCCGGTGGAACATTGGTTCCGTTCGACTTCTCGGCCATGTACGAGGAGATCCCATCACTCCGACGCCTTGAGGTCGATATCGAGGTGTTGACAATGACCCCAATCGACTCCTCGAACGTGATGCCAACCCGATGGGTCGAACTTGCCGAGATTATCCGTGACAACTACGCTCGATTTGACAGTTTTGTAGTTCTGCACGGCACCGACACGATGTCATATACCGCTGCAGCACTGAGTTTTATGCTCGAAAACTTGGCCAAGCCCGTGATTCTCACCGGAAGCCAAATCCCGATGGGCATCTTGCGAACCGATGGTCGCGAAAATCTCATCACGGCACTCGAAATTGCCGGAGCAAAACGCGATGGAAAACCTATGATTCCGGAGGTGGCTCTCTACTTCCAAAACCGACTCTTCCGTGGCAACCGTACAACCAAGCGCAGTGCCGAAGAGTTGAGTGCTTTCTACTCGTACAACTATCCGCCACTTGCCGAGGTCGGAGTCAACATAGCCTACAATATTGGCGCCATAGAAAAGCCGGTGAATAACACCGATAACCTCCAGATTGCCACCTCGTTGAGCGATGGCGTGGTTGTCATAAAACTCTTCCCCGGCATCAGCGAGTCGATACTTCGCGCAATACTCTCGGTCGAGGGGTTGCGAGGTGTTGTTCTCGAGACGTATGGTTCGGGCAATGCCCCGACCAGCGAGTGGTTTATTCGAGTATTGAGCGAAGCTATCGAACGAGGCATAATCGTGATCAATGTAACGCAATGTGCCGGAGGTTCGGTGGCGATGGATCTGTACGAAACAGGTGTCGGCTTGCAGAGCATTGGTGTCGTGAGCGGACGAGATATGACCACCGAGGCGGCAGTGACCAAATTGATGTATTTGCTGGGTAAAAATTGCACTGTTGAGGAGTGTCGCGAGATGTTAAATAGACCATTGAAAGGAGAATTTACACTCGAAGGCATTGCATAAACCGAAAAAAATTCCTATATTTCGCACTGATATTGGCACCCAAATCCCGTGATTTACGGGGTAAAAGGTGTTTATGTTGTTGATACATAATTTGTTACCCTGATTGAGAGTGGTTGTGTCACAAATGTGTCGCAAAGTCGTTTAGGGAGTAAAAACGGGTAAAAGTGTGTTGGCGCGAGAAAAAATTTGAAGATTTTACAAAAAATTTAACGCAATAACTAATTCAAATTATTAACTTATTAAAACTGTTATGAAAAAATTATTTTTGATGTTGTCAGTAGCCATGTTGACCTTTGGCACTGCTAATGTTTTTGCACAGGAGAACGCTGCTGCTGCTCCTGCAACTGAAGAAGCTGCTGCTCCCGCTGAGGAGGCTGCACCTGCTGCTGAGGAGGCTGTCGCTGAAGAGGCTGCCATCAATCCTGAGGTTCAGATCGAGGGTGAGACTATGCACCACGTTCTGATGCAGAAGTTCCTCGAGGGTGGTTGGGGATGGATGCTTCCTATCCTTATCGCTCTTGTTCTCGGTTTGGCTATTGCAATCGAGCGTATTCTCTTCCTCGCATTCTCGTCGATCAACACTAAGAAGTTCATGGCTCAGGTTGAGGAGGCTCTCAAGAATGGTGGTGTAGAGGCTGCTAAGGAGGTTTGCCGCAACACTCGCGGTCCTATCGCATCGATCTACTATCAGGGTCTCGACCGTGCAAATCAGGGTCTTGATGCTGTTGAGAAGGCAGTTGTATCGTACGGTTCGGTTCAGACCGGTCAGTTGGAGTCGGGTCTTAGCTGGTTGTCGCTCTTCATCTCGCTCTCTCCGTCACTCGGATTTATGGGTACAGTCGTTGGTCTTGTACAGTCGTTCGACTCGATCCAGGCTGCAGGTGATATCTCTCCGGCACTCGTTGCAGGTGGTATGAAGGTCGCTCTTCTTACGACTCTGTTGGGTCTTATCGCGGCTATGATTCTTCAGGTATTCTACAACTACATCATTTCGAAGATTGACTCTATCGTAAACGAGATGGAGGATGCATCGATTTCGTTGTTGGATATGCTTAACAAGAAATAATCACAGACCGTAATAACCCGTACACAGAAACAAAAGTTATGAAAAAGGTATTAAATATTGTATTGGCATCCTTATTCGCCATAACAGCAGCCTTCGTTGTGTGGGCCGTTGTTTCGGGTGGTGCGGATGTAGCCATCAGCTGGAACCTTATGTGGTTCTACACATTGCTCGTTGGAGCAGTGGTGTGCATTCTCTGCGCAGCTGTTGCTAACTTGGTTCAGAACCCCGCAGGCCTCAAGAAGACCGGTCTTGCTGTGGTAATCGTTGTAGCGGTTGTCGGAGCAGCTGTAGGTATTGCATTGAGCCACGAGGGTCTGAAGATTCCCAACGCAGAGGGCGGTTTCTTTGAGGATCCGTTTGAGTTGGCAATTTCGGAGACCGGTATTCTGGTTACCTATGCAGTTGCTGCTGCATCGATTCTCGCAACCATTGTTGCCGAGGTTCGTAACGTATTTAAATAATAAAGGTAGATTATGTCAAGCAAAAAGAGTAATATACCTCAAATTAATGCTTCGTCGCAAGCGGATATCGCCTTCACGGTACTTATCTTCTTCCTTGTCGTTTCGACAATGGATGTTGATACCGGCCTTGTACGCGTGTTGCCGCCGATGCCCGATCCGAACGTAAAACAGGAGGAGATCAAGGTTAAGGAACGTAACCTTCTGTTGGTGTTCGTGAACAGTAGCGGTAACATCATGGTCGGTAACAAGCAGATGGATCTCCGCCAGCTGAAGGATAAGGCGAAGGAGTTTATCCTCAATCCGTACGATGACCCCAATCTTCCCGAGAAGGAGGTTAAGGAGATCGAGATGCCGGATGGTTCGAAGTGGGCATACCCGATTAGCCAGGGTGTGATTTCGCTCCAGAACACCCGCGATACGGACTATGAGGTCTACATCCGAGTTCAGAATGAGCTTACCCGTGCCTTCAACGAAGTTCGTGATGAGGTTTCGAAGATGAAGTTCGGCAAGAAGTTTGCCGACCTCGAAAAAGAGCAGAGTTCAGTAATCACCAAGGCGATTCCTTTGAAGATTTCGGAGGCAGAGCCGCGTAATATGGCAAAGAAGTAATATGGCAGTAATGAAGAAAAAGGGCGACCGCGAGGTCCCTGCAATGTCGACGACATCGCTCCCTGACGTAGTATACATCATCCTCTTCTTCTTTATGCTCTCGACTTCGATGCGTGATCAGGAGTTGCTCGTACACTACAAGGTGCCCGAGGCAACCGAGGTGCAGAAACTGGAGAAGAAATCATTGGTAAGTTACATCCACATCGGTCAGCCGGTGCTCGCTATGCAGGAGAAGTTTGGTACTGCACCGCGTATCCAGTTGAACGATTCGTACAAGACGACCAAGGATATCTTGGATTTCGTTGCCGGTGAGCGCGACCAGCTCAGTGAGGTTGACCGTGCGCTTATGACCATCTGTCTGAAGGCAGACGGCAAGACGAAGATGGGTATCATCACCGACGTTAAACAGGAGTTGCGTCGTGCGAATGCCCTCAAGATCTCTTATGCATCGTCTAAGACTCTGGGTTACTAATCCGAGAGTTGTATAGATCCTAAGAAGAGCCTGTCCGACATCTGGACAGGCTCTTTGTTTTGGTTGTGAGATAAAAGTAGCGATTTTTGGTAATGATACCAAAAGTGGCGCTTGACTAAAAATGTAATTATCTATAAATTTGAAAATTACAGCGATATTTTAGAGATGGCAATGAAGCAAGCAATAATGCATTTCGTAGCGATAGTGATACAAAATGTGGAGCTTTTAGCTACTGAACGATGGGCGCGAAACAGAGTACTTCTCGCCCTATTTTAACTTGCCCCCTCCCAAAAAATTACTTCGCCGAGAAAGATGTGTCGACGCTGACTACCAGAGAATGGGCTCCTTGCCGATGCTTTCGAGATAGGCATTTGCCTGCGAGAAGTGGCGGCATCCGAGAAAGCCGCGATATGCCGAAAGAGGCGAAGGGTGGACCGCCTTAAGAATCAGGTTGCGTGATGGGTCAGCAATAGCGCCTTTGCGTTGGGCATAACTGCCCCACAGCATATAGACCACACCCTCCTTGCGCTCCGCCACAGCTCGCACCACAGCATCGGTGAAGGTCTCCCAACCGCGACCGGCATGCGAGGCTGCTTCATGTTCGCGCACCGTAAGCACGGCATTAAGCAGTAGCACACCTTGCTCTGCCCAACGATCAAGATTGCCCGAGAGAGGAATCTCGGCTCCCGTGTCGGCATGCACCTCCTTGAATATATTTTGCAGCGATGGAGGGAATGGGACACCATCGGCCACCGAGAAGCATAAGCCGTGAGCTTGCCCTGGTCCGTGATAGGGATCCTGCCCGATAATCACAACCTTCAATCGCTCGAAGGGGCATTTGTCGAAGGCACGAAAAATATTAGAGCCTCGAGGATATACACGATGTGCGGCATATTCCTCCTTGACGAACTGCGTAAGTTCCTCGAAATAGGGCTTTTCGAACTCGGGGGCGAGAATATCCTTCCAATCTTGAGCAATTTTAACCTCCATGGTGCGTTATTTAGGTGTTGGTGAATGTAATTTTGCGTAAAATTAAGAAAATATTTGGAATTTATGCAGTGTGGGCGTATCTTTGCACGCCCTTACGAGG
>JAFQFG010000070.1 GCA_017398695.1 Alistipes sp. | reverse complement strand
GGAGCATCCGAGTGCTGTGCCCAGAAAGCGATCTTGTAGCTCTGACCCTTAACGAGGTCGAGAGTTACGGTAGCGTGATTGTCGATCACCTCTACGTCATCATCGTAGGGATACGAAGCGAAGAGCTCACCAGCATCATCATAGATAGCGTAGTTCAGCTCGTTTACCTTTGAGCCATCGCCTACCAAAGCACGGCTCGCCTCGATGGGAAGATTGGCGGTGAATGTCACCTGAACCTTCTCCCCGTCGTTGTTGAGTGAAATTTCCTCCTTCACACAACCTGCCATCAACAGCACCGCTGCCATGGCAAACGATAAAATCTTTCTCATAAATGTTTTGTTTGGGGTTTATTGAATTTGTTAAAGTTGTTTTAATTAAATTCTAATCTAAATCCTAACCTAAAACATCGTAAAGCTGATTTCGCGCTTGTAACTATCTGACTTTCAAGTTATTAAGCCCAAAATCCCCCCCCCCCGAAAATTCGGGAGAGGGATTCTTTCCGTGTTTAATTGCAAAAATAGCAAAATTGGGCCTAAAAAACAAATTTTTTAGGCTTTTTTTGATGTTTTTTTTTGAGCGAAAGTCTCAGAGGCTCATGCTATTTTACGTAGATAAGATTCAATCCGTCGCGAATAGGAACTATGACACTCTCTACCCTTTCGTCCTCACGAACTATATGATTGAACTCGATGAGAGCCTGTGTGTGACGGTCGTTGTGGGCTACGGGCTGCACAACCTTGCCATACCACAAAATATTGTCGGCAATCATTACCGAACCACTATGAACAAGGGGTTTATTGCCGTTGTCGCCCATCAACATACGATAGTATTCGGGGTACTCGCGCTTATCTCCATCAATAAAGACCATATCGAACTCGCATCCGAGTGTAGGTGCAATGTCGAGAGCCGAGCCTATGTGCAGATTGATCTTGTGCCCATGCGGTGAGCGGTCGAAAAACGACTGCGATAGAGGCTCCAGCTCATCTTCGACCTCGCAGGTGTGTAACACTGCACCCTCCTCCAGTCCGGCAGCCATACAGAGTGCCGAATAGCCCGTAAACGTGCCGATTTCGAGGATCGTGCGCGGTTGATGCATGCGCACAAGCATTTCGAGTAGTTTGCCCTGGATGTGTCCCGAAATCATGCGTGGCTGCACCACGCGAAGGTTGGTTTCGCGGTCGAGTTCGTGTAGCAACTCCTCTTCGGGCGAGGTGTGGTCATGAATATATTTTTCGAGCAAATCCATAGTGTGCTATCGGTAATTACGTCTATCTATAAATAAGTGTAGAGTTGTTGGTAAAAATCTCGTTGGCAACCTCCATTATCTGTTCCGCCTTGACAGCTTGAACCTTGCGGCAAATCTCGTCGAAGGTGTCGACCTCGTCGTGAATAAGCAGACTCTTGCCCAGGCCAAGCATGTACCCCTCGTTGGCATCCATCGAGATGGCGAGTTGGGCGATAAATTGCTTCTTTGCCATGGCCAAGCGACGAGCGGTCAATGGCTCGTTCTGCAACTTGCGCAGTTCGCTGTCGATAAGTTCTAAGCAGAGATCGGTGTTGTCGGTATCGCAGCTGAAATATATGGCTACCATGCCGCTATCGCAATAGGGGGTGTAGGAGGCTTCGATGTTGTACGATAGGCCATTCTTTTCGCGTACTATAACATTGAGTAGCGAGTTGGCGCATGGCCCTCCGAGAATATTTACAAGCAGTGCGAGTGGCAGTCGTTGTGGCTCAAGAATGCCGTAGGCGCGGTTTCCGACGATGCAGTGGGTCTGATGGGTGTGCTTCACAACGCTTTTGAAGAAGGGCGTGTGTGCCTTTGGGGCTACCCTATTATACCCACGTACCGTAGCCTCCTGTTCTGCAAGATAACGCCTCGCAACCTGCTCGGCTACGGCTGGTGAGAAGTTGCCGGTCGATGCAAAGACCATACGGTCGGTGGTGTGGGTACGACGACGGAAACGCATGATCGCCTTGCTGTCAAATTGTGCGAGCGAGGCTTTGCGACCCAAAATATTGTGTCCGAGGTCCGAACCCGCGAAAATCATATCTTCGAAGGTGTCGAAGAGCATCTCTGTCGGTGAATCCTTGTAGGTGTTAATCTCATCGTAGATCACCTCTCGTTCCTTTGCTAACTCCTTGTCGGGGAATGTCGAGTTGAAAGCTACATCGGCAATGAGCTCTACGGCCTTTGAAAAGTCGCTACGCAGGAAGGTTGCATGGATGGTTGTATCCTCCTTTGTGGTGTAGGCATTGAGCTCGCCGCCAAGATTTTCAAGTCTGCAATTGACCTGGAAGGCCTTGCGGTGGGTTGTGCCCTTGAAGAATCCGTGCTCGGTGAAGTGCGCCAAGCCATGCTCCGATGGGAGCTCATCGCGGCTGCCGGCATTGATAGCCAGAGCGCAATGGGCTACCTTGCTGCGTACTTGACGGTGTATGCCTCGTATTCCGTTGGGTAGTGTATATGTGTAGAAATCCATTATTTTTTGCTCTTCGTTTTTGTTTTGAGATAGGTGCCGGTGTAGCTCTCGGCACACTTGGCGAGTTCCGCAGGAGTGCCTTCGAATACGAGATTTCCACCTCGATCGCCCGCCTCGGCTCCGAGGTCGATGACCCAATCGGCACACTTGATAACTTCGGTGTTGTGCTCAACAACAACGATGGTATGGCCATTCTCTACCAACGCATTAAATGCCGCAAGTAACTTGTTGATATCGTGGAAATGAAGTCCTGTGGTCGGTTCGTCGAAAATAAACATTATCTGCCCCGAAGTGCTATCCTTGGCAAGGAATGAGGCGAGTTTCACTCGTTGACTCTCGCCACCCGAAAGGGTTGATGATGACTGCCCGAGTTTGACATATCCCAGGCCCACATCCTGCAACGGACGCAGTCGCTCGACTATGCGACGACATGTCGAGTTTGACTTATCCTCTCCAAAAAACTCCATGGCACTATCGACACTCATCTCGAGTATGTCGTAGATGTTATGATCGCGGTACTTAACCTCGAGTGTTTCATCCTTGAATCGCTTGCCCTTGCACGCCTCGCAGACCAACTCCACATCGGCCATAAACTGCATACCAACCTTGATAACACCCTCGCCCTGGCACTCTTCGCATCGTCCGCCTGCCACATTAAACGAGAATTGCATAGGGGTCATGCCCGTATGCACAGCGTATGGCTGCTCGGCAAAGAGTTTGCGTATCTCATCGTAAGCCTTTAGGTAGGTGACCGGATTTGAACGAGTCGATTTTCCGATAGGATTTTGGTCGATAATCTCCACCGAACGTATCAGTCCGACATCGCCATCTATGCGGTCGTGATCGCCCGGTTTATCTCCGGCCTCAGCCGTAAGGCGGTGCAGTGCCGGATAGAGAATACCCTTCACGAGTGACGATTTACCACTGCCACTCACGCCCGTTACGCAGGTCATCACTCCGAGAGGGATGCGAACATCAATATTTTTGAGGTTGTTCTCCCTTGCTCCGCGAACAACAATGGAGTTGCTCCAGCCACGCACCGAGGCGGGAATTTTGATTTTGCGTCTGCCTTCGAGATAGTCGGCAGTGATGCTCTCCGAAGCTTTGCACAGATTGTCGGGTGTGCCTGCAAAGACCACTTCGCCCCCAAATTCACCTGCGCGTGGGCCTATGTCGACGATGTAGTCGGCAGCGCGGATAATCTCCTCCTCATGCTCGACCACGATAATTGTATTGCCCAAGTCGCGTAACTGCTTTAGCACCTTAATGAGGCGTTCGGTGTCGCGCGGATGCAGACCAATGCTGGGCTCATCAAGTATATATAGTGAACCGGTGAGATTGCTGCCGAGCGATGTCGAGAGGTTTATACGCTGACTTTCACCACCCGAAAGGGTCGATGATAGACGGTCGAGTGTGAGGTATCCCAAACCAACATCACTCAAATATTGCAATCGATTGCGTATCTCCGTGAGGATGCGCTCGGCTGTTGTAGTGTCGTATTCATCAAGTTCGAGAGAGGCGAAAAACTCTATTAGAGAGTCTGCCGACATACGGACAAGTTCGGCAATGGTTCGTCCGCCAACCTTGACATAAAGAGCCTCCTTGCGCAGTCGGTCGCCACCACACTCGGGGCAGGTAGTCTTGCCCGTATAGCGTGCTTTCATCACTCGAAACTGAATCTTATGTCGCTCCTTGCCGATGTAGTCGAAAAACTCGTTCAAGCCATGAAAATGCTCGTTTCCGAGCCATAGCAGATGCTTCTGCTCGGCCGTAAGAGTGTGATATGGTGCATGTATCGGGAAATCGAATAGATAGGCACTTGCCACAAGCTGATCTCGCCACCAGCGCATCGTATCGCCACGCCAACACGCTATGGCATTGTCGTAGATGCTACGGCTCTTGTCGGGAACTACAAGGTCCTCGTCTATGCCGATAATCTTGCCATAGCCCTCACACTTCGGACAGGCTCCTATCGGGTTATTGAATGAGAAGAGGTGCTCGGTCGGACGTTCGAACTCGATGCCGTCAGCCTCGAATCGCGAAGAAAATTCGCGGTTTTCATCATCAATGATGATATTGCATATCCCGTTGCCGTAGTTGAAGGCTCGGGCCACAGCATCACGCAGGCGCGAGGCCGTGTCGTCATCCTCCGCGACCTTGGCACGATTGAGGATTGTGTATATTTCGCTTGCAGAGGTTTTAGGTGTCACGCGAGGCAAGAACTCTTCGATAAGCAATACCTCTCCACCGACATAAAGTCGCTGAATGCCTTCAGCAAAAAGCAGAGTGAGCTTTTCGATAATGCCTTGACCCTCCGTGAGCTGCAACGGGGCTGCAATCATTACTCGAGTACCCTCATCGTGTGAGAGTATGTAGCGTACTACCTCGTCGGTGTCGTAACACTTAACCTCCCTGCCCGAGATGGGTGAGATGGTCTTGCCGATGCGGGCAAAGAGAAGTTTCAGGTAGTCGTAAATCTCGGTTGTAGTGCCTACGGTCGAGCGGGGATTGCGCGTGTTGACCTTCTGCTCGACGGCTATGGCCGGTGCTATGCCCGTGATTTGGTCGACATCAGGCTTGTTTATTCGTCCGAGGAATTGACGAGCGTATGCCGAGAGGCTCTCGACATATCGACGCTGTCCCTCGGCAAATATGGTGTCGAATGCCAGGGTCGACTTTCCCGAACCCGACAGACCGGTGATGACGGTCAGTGTGTTGTGTGGAATATCGACACTGATATTCTTGAGATTGTGCACCCTTGCCCCCTTGATATGTATCGTATGTTTGCTCTTACCGGACATGCTTTTTTAATTATCAATTAGCTCGATGTTGGCGCTCTCGACCTTGCGAAGTTTTCCGAGCAGCCCTTCAGCACGGCTTTCGCGTATCGAGAGGCGCATAGTGCAGAGATTGTCGAACTCCTGTGAGAGAATGTTCGGCTGCTCCTCCTTAATGATGCGCATGACGTCATTCATCACAAGATACGGGAATTCGATTGTGAAGTGTATGTCGACCGTCTGCTCGATTATCTCTGCCTCGGCTATAACCTCGGCAGCCGACTCTTTGTATGCCGCTATAAGCCCCGGAACACCCAATTTTGTGCCACCGAAGTAGCGTATAACAACAATCAGGCAATTTGTCAGTGAGTTTGACAGCAACTGCCCGAGAATAGGCTTGCCGGCAGTGCCCGAAGGTTCGCCATCATCGTTGCTGCGGAATTGCTCACCATGAGGCCCCAGACGCCATGCGTAGCAGTGATGGGTAGCATCATAGTATCGCTTGCGCAGGGCATCGAGCAACTCGCGAATCTCCTCCTCGGAGTGCACGGGATAGGCGTAAGTGAGAAATTTGCTACTCTTCTCCTTATATATGGCCTCGGCCGGTGCCGATATGGTGAGGAAACTGTCGGACATACTCTTTGAAGACAAAACCAAAATCTAATGGCCTATTTTATTAAATATCCTGTTCCAGCGTACTCCGCCCTTCTCTTTGTCCGATGAGAACCATATAAACGAGGCCTTGCCGACAATGTGGTCCTCTGGAACAAAGCCCCAGAACCGAGAGTCTGCCGAGTTGTGGCGGTTATCGCCCATCATCCAGTAGTAGTCCATTGCAAAGGTGTACTCTGTGGCAGGTGCACCGTCAATCAGGATTTGCTCGCCATCAACCTGCAATGTGTGTCCCTCGTAGGCTGTGATTATACGCTCGTAGAGGGGCAAATTTTCGAGCGAGAGAGCAACCGTCGCGCCTCTCTGCGGGATCCATAGCGGTCCGAAGTTGTCTTGTGTCCATGGGTAGTTCTCGCTATGGGGGAATGCCTCGCCCGAAGCCATTGTGGCGTTATATTTGGTGACGTTGACCACATTCGACATGGCCTTGACTCTCTCGGCAGCTTCGTCGGTCATGGTCATATAGTAGTAGTTGCCACTGCCACTCCATTCGGTAATGCCGATATGGTCGATGGCATACTTTGTTATGGGTGATGAGCTCTGCACGAAGTAGATATACTGCTTGCCCGGAATTTCGCCCTGTTTCTCACCATTGACATAGAGTTCGGTGTCGATAATGCGGATCGTGTCGCCCGGAATACCAACACATCGTTTGACGTAATTCTCTCGCTTGTCTACGGGGCGTGAAATGATGGTGTAGTCGCGATTAAGACGTGCGCGGCCGGCCTCCTCGCCAAGCTCAGAGGTGTACTGTCGTACCACATCGTAGTAGGTCACAGCCTGATTTTCGAGCAGTACGGTATCGCCTGCCGGAAAGTTGAAGACAACAACATCTCCACGCTCTACCCTGCCCAAACCCTTCAGTCTGTGGTATGGCCACTTTATAGCCTCCGAGAAGGATTTTTTGGTCTGCGACAACGGCATCGTGTGGTGTACGAATGGGAATGAAAGAGGTGTGTTCGGCACCTGCGGACCATACGACAACTTGCTCACATAGAGGTAATCTCCGATAAGCAGACTCTTCTCCATCGACGAGGTCGGGATGACGTAGAGCTGGAATACGAAGATGTGAATAAGTGTGGCTGCGACCGTTGCAAAAACGATTGCACTTACCCATTCGTAAACAAAATTGTATGCAGCACTTCGCTTGCGCAACTCCTCGTTGTGACGCCATACGTAGCGATAGAAGAGTTTTGAAATGTAGAGGTCGTAAATTACAGCCAGACCAATGAGCATCCATAGATTGCCCGTCCAGACCACTGCCAACAATGTGTATATCACGGCTGCAAGCGTGAACTTAACCCAACGGTTTTTGAAAAAAGCCTTTATCCTATCCATGCTTTTGTGTGTCGTTTTGTGCAAAAATGTTTATTCTACTGCAAAAGATCGTCCATCGAATAGCATCCCCTCTTGCCACAGAGAAATTCTGCGGCAATGACAGCACCCATAGCCAGTGTGCGACGATTTTTGATGATGTGGGTTATCTGCAACATGTCATCTTCGGAGTCGTAGGTCACAGTGTGTATTCCCGGGGTTTCGCCCTCACGCAGTGAGGTGATAGCGATATTTTCGGGGGCAGCCTCGCCCATGTAGTGCACAATGGGCTCGCCCTCGGAATCAAACTCAATGAGCGTTGGATTCTCCCATCCGGCTTTGCGGTCGAGCTCGTCAAGAACTCCCTCGGCAAGGGTGATGGCTGTGCCGCTCGGTGCATCCTTCTTGTGGATGTGGTGAACCTCCTCGATTGCTACGTCATATTGCGGATGATTATTAATCAACTCGGCAAGACGACGATTGAGGCGGAACATCATATTCACGCCCAACGAGTAGTTCGATGCGTAGAATAACGCACCTCCCGTCTGCTCGCACAGTGCTTTGAGTTCGCCAAGGCGCTCGGTCCAGCCGGTTGTTCCGCTCACAACGGGCGTTGCCGACTCGATGCAGCGACGGATGTTGTTGTATGCCGTGGCGGGAGTCGTAAATTCGATAGCGACATCTACGTCTTTGAGATTCTGCTCATTAAGTTCGGCTGCATTGGCCTCATCTATAATCAGTGACACGGTGTGTCCGCGCTCGATAAGGATACGCTCAATCTCGTGTCCCATCTTGCCGTAACCGATAATTGCTGCTTTCATTCTTCGAAATTAAATTATTAACTCGCAAATATACTAAAAAAAACGACAAGAAAGAGAATCTCGATATGTAATGTTGGCGATATTTTGCTATCTTTGCTCTCGATTATGCGCTATTTTATCGAATTAAGATACAAGGGAGCCGCCTACTGCGGTTGGCAACGCCAGAATGATGTGCCGTCGGTGCAGCAGACGTTGGAGCATGCGCTCTCTACCCTGCTGCGTGCCGAGATTGAGGTCGTTGGAGCTGGCCGAACCGATACGGGTGTCAATGCCTCGTACTATGTGGCGCACTTCGATAGTGAGGTTGTTTTGGGTGATACTCAGCAAGTTGTCTATAAACTCAACTTGATACTGCCAGAGGATATTGCAGTCTTTGCAATTCGCGAAGTGTCGCCCGAGGCTCATGCCCGATTTGACGCGGTGCGCAGGGAGTATCGCTACTATATCGAGCAGAAGAAGAACCCCTTTACACGTGATGGCAGTTGGCAATACTACGTGCCACTCGATATGGAGGCGATGAATCGTGCCGCAGAGTCGCTATTGCGATACGATGATTTCACCTCGTTTGCCAAACTTAACTCCAATAATAAAACCAATATCTGCCATATTTACCACGCAGAGTGGAGCCGTGAGAGCGACCGCTTGTGCTTTACGGTTGTGGCCGACCGCTTTTTGCGCAATATGGTGCGGGCGTTGGTCGGTACGTTGGTCGATGTGGGCAGGGGACGCTATACCCCCGAGCAATTCGAGGAGATTGTTGCATCGCGCGATTTGTCGCGTTCGAGCGGTGGAGCTCCGGCTCAAGGCCTGTTTCTGAGTGATGTAGTCTACCCCGAAGATCTCTTCAAACGAACTAAAAACTAACTCAAATATCTATTTATAACTAAAAAAACGAATCTATGAAGAACAGAAAACAACTTTTGGCTGCTGTTGCATTGTGGATTGCAGGTTTCGCAATTGGCTTATTATTTGGTGGTTTGGCCTATCTCTCGCAGGATGTGGAGTGGTTAAAAATTCTCTTTTCGGTTATCGCTTTTGTGGCATTGATGATTCCAATACCGATGAGTGTCGGTGCTTTGGTTTATTCGCTCTGGCAATTCTTTAAGATGCGTAAGGGCGATAATGTCGAGGAACGAAAAACGAAAATCCACTATACGTTGCCACTTGCATTTCCCATTGCATCCACAGGTTTGTCGTTTTTGAGTTTTGTATTTGCATTCTTCTTGGCGTACATTCTCCTTAAGTGGGCAAAGCCTCACTACGATTGGAACGAGATGAAGAGCGTACTGCTTCATCGTGATGGTACCTCTTGGGGACGTACTCTGCTTACGTGGGTTAATGCCCTATTCTTTATCTTTGCATCGCTCTACCCGATTTTGATTCTTGCTATCTTTGTCGGCATACTCTATCTGCTTGGCAAGATGGGCGTTATTGACGGTTTGTTCAATATGGTTACCAACACGATGGCAAGTGCCGGTTCGTCATCGAGTGTGTCGTGCAGCGATTGCAGCCACTATGGCGTGCTTGGTGATGGTGGATGTGCGCATGGCTACTCCAACGCTAACGGTCGTTGCCCTTATCATAGTTAGTATCAGGTTTGGCTATTATAAAAGTAATGGTGCAAAAAGTTTGAACTTTTTGCACCATTACTTTTTTAGACCTGTCAGACTTGTCTTTGTTCTGTCCGAAATAGGCCGAGGAACTATTTAGCAAATCTCCAACTCCTTGAGCTTGCGACGAATCTCCTTGTTGCACAGATTGCCGATGCTACCCTCATGGGTATGGTTTACCTCGCGTGTGGGCGTGTATTCGCCACGCTTGACAGCCAAGCCAATCTCGCGGTAGGCCTCGCGGAACGGAACGCCCGACAAAACCATGCGGTTGACATCCTCCACAGTGAAGAGGGTGTCGTACTTCGCATCATCCAAAATCGACTCGTTGACCTTGATGTTCTGCACCATAAAGTTGCACATGTCAAGACTCTTGCGCAACTCCTCGATAGCCGGGAAGAGGATATCCTTGAGAAGTTGCAAGTCGCGGTGATAACCTACGGGCAGATTGGTTGTCAGGAGCGATATCTCGTTTGGTACGGCCTGCAGTCGGTTGCACTTACCTCGCATCACCTCAAAGACATCGGGGTTTTGCTTGTGAGGCATAATGCTCGAACCTGTGGTGAGTTCGGCCGGGAGTGAGATAAATGCAAAATTCTGGCTCATAAACAAGCATGCATCCATCGCAAAACGTCCTATGGTTGAGGCTATTGCAGCTATGGCATAAGCGGTCGCTCTTTCACACTTGCCACGGCTCATCTGTGCAGCTACGACATTATAGTGGAGGTCTGCGAAGCCCAGGAGCTCGGTGGTCATCGTGCGGTTGAGAGGAAATGATGAGCCGTATCCTGCTGCCGAGCCAAGCGGGTTTTGGTTGGCGATGTCGTATGCCGCACGGAGCATTCGAAGGTCGTCGGCAAGGCTCTCAGCGTAGGCTCCAAACCACAATCCGAACGATGAGGGCATGGCAACCTGAAGATGTGTATACCCCGGCATCAAGACATCGGCATGGCGGTCGCTCATTTCGAGCAACGTGGCGCAAAGTCGCTGAACCTCAGCGGCAATATCTGCAAGCTCATGTCGCAGGAAGAGCTTGATATCAACCAAAATCTGGTCGTTGCGCGAGCGTCCCGAGTGAATCTTCTTGCCCACATCACCCAAGCGACGAGTGAGTAGTAGTTCGACCTCGGAGTGAACATCCTCGATGCCCTCCTCGATGCAAAATTCGCCATGCTCAATCTCTGCGGCAATCTGCTGAAGTCCTTCGAGCAGAGTCTGCAACTCCTCCGCTGTCAACAGTCTTATGCTCTCGAGCATGCGGATGTGAGCCATTGAACCCTCGACATCGTAACGAGCAAGGCGCATATCGAGCAGGCGATCATTGCCTACTGTATACTCTTCGATTGCGGCATCGACATCAATGCCTTTATCCCAAAGTTTAGTTGCCATAGTATTTGGTAAATTGCGTTAAATAATCTTCGTAAATAGCCACTCCTTCAGCGATTTCCGAGCGTAGTACATATTCGTCTGCCGAATGAGAACGATGTGTGTCGCCAATGCCCATCTTAAGGGTTGGGAACGGCATTCGCGACATGTCGGACGAGGTGTGTGACACAAAGAGCGAACGGCCTGCGCGGGTTGCTGCCATAGCCAAAGGATGCTCTTCCGATATGGCCGATGCACGGATGCGGGTCGAGCGAGGTTTGACATCGGACGAGAGGGCCTCGGAAATGATTGCGACCACCTCCTCGTTGGTGTAGGCATCGGTGGTACGCACATCAACTACGAATGTGCAGGTGTCAGGGATGATGTTGTGCTGAGTACCTGCCGAAATCATGGTTGTCGAGATGCGGATGTCGCCCAATAGTGGCGAAACTCGCTCAAACTTAAAGTCTTGCAGTTGTTCGATATCTTGCAGTGCAACATAAATCGCATTGACCGCATCGCCATGTGCGGCGTGTCCGCTGGTACCGTGAGCGGTGCAGTCGAGAACGACCAATCCCCTCTCGCCTATGGCGGCCTGCATATCCGTAGGCTCGCCAACGATTGCCATATCTATCCTCTCGAGAGTCGGCAGTAGAGCTCTGATGCCCTTTTCGCCACCTCGCTCCTCCTCGGCCGAAATTGCCAACATTAGGTTATAGGGCAATGGCTTGTGAGCCCATGCGATAAAGGTCTCGACAAGAGCTGCTACCGATGCACCGGCATCGTTGCTGCCAAGTCCGTATATGCGACCATCAGCCTCGTCCGGAGAGTATGGGTCGCGGGTATATGAAGCGGCCGGCCGGACTGTGTCGATGTGGGAGTTGAGCATCAGCGTTTCACGCTCGGGATTATAGCCATCAGCGTAGGCATATACGTTGTTATATAGGCGTTTAGGCTCTATACCGCCCTTGCGAAGTCGAGCTTCGATAAGGTCGGCAACAGCCTCCTCCTCGCCCGTATGCGATGGGCGACAAATCATCTCCTTGAGCAGAGCAACAACGCGCTCCGAGCGCAAATTCAACTCCTCATTCATCTCTGAAATCTATCTTATTATAGTTCCGGCCTCGGGATTTGAGAGCTCGTCCGAGTGTTTTATAACGACTCTTTGCAACCCTTCGGCCACTGAGCGTAGTGCATTTTCAACCTTGGGAATCATTCCGTCGCTGATGACTCCTTCGGCTTTCAGCGCGGGATAACTCTCGGCTGTAATCTCGACTATGAGCGATGAAGGGTCATTTATATCGCGCAGAACACCCGCCTTATCAAAGCAGAATTGCAACTCCGCAGCACCCTCGCGAGCTACACCTGCAGCCACGGCCGAAGCCACGCTGTCGGCATTGCAATTAAGCAGACTACCCTTGCCGTCGTGCATTATCGAGCAGATGACGGGGGTAATACCCTCTGTGGTAAGTTGTTGCAGTCGTTTGCCGTCGACGTCGACAATGTCGCCTACAAAGCCAAAATCTATCGGTTCGGGTGAGCGTCTGTCGGCTCGAATAACTCCCCCGTCGGCACCCGAGAGCCCCAAGGCATTACACCCATAGCTTTGCAGCATCGCTACGATGCGTTTGTTGATAAGACCCGCGTAGACCATCGTTACAACATCGAGTGTCGCTCGGTCGGTAACGCGCCTGCCCTCGACCATCGTCTGCTTGATTTCGAGCTTCTCGGCTATCTTTGTTGCGATTTTTCCTCCGCCATGGACGAGGATCTTACGACCCTCAATGGCTGCAAAATCACGCAAGAAACGATCCAGGGCAAGGTTGTTGTCGATGACGTTGCCACCAATCTTTATAACCTTCAAACTCTCCATAATCTTCTGATATTTCGACCAGTGCGCTATTTTAATCCTTCGAGCAGTCGCTTGATTACTACTTGAGCCGATATTTCGCGATTGGCGGCTTCGGGGATAACCAGACTGCGCTCCGACTCGATAACATCGTCCGTAACAATCATATTGCGCCTTACGGGCAGACAGTGCATGAAGTAGGCATTGTTGGTAAGGGCCATTTTCTCGGCATCGACTGTCCAATCTCTCTCCTGCGAGAGTACCTTGCCGTAGTCGGCCTCGTTGTATGCCGACCAATTCTTCGCATAGATAAAGTCTGCGCCCTCGAATGCTTTGCGTTGGTCGTATTCGACCCTTGCATTGCCCACGAATCGTGGGTCGAGTTCGTAGCCCTTGGGGTGAGTGATTACAAAGTCATAATCGGCTGCATTCATCCACTCGGCAAACGAGTTGGGAACGGCCTGCGGCAATGCCTTCGGATGTGGAGCCCACGTCATGACAACTTTCGGGCGGGCGCAGGTCTTATGCTCCTCGATGGTGATAAGGTCGGCAAAAGCCTGCAACGGATGGCCCGTAGCTGCCTCCATGCTGAATACGGGGCGACCCGAATAACGGATAAACTGCTCGATGATACGCTCCTCATAGTCAGCCTTTCGGTCTGTGAGTGATGCAAAGGCTCGCACTCCGATAATGTCGCAGTATGATCCCATCACGGGTATCGCCTCGAGCAGGTGTTCAGCCTTGTCGCCGTCCATAACCACGCCACGCTCGGTTTCGAGTTTCCAAGCCCCCTGATTTACATCGAGAACCATTACGTTCATGCCGAGGTTCATCGCTGCCTTTTGGGTCGAAAGACGTGTGCGTAGGCTCGAGTTGAAGAATACGAGCATTGCGGTCTTGTTGCGACCGAGATCGCAATATCGGAAACGGTCGGCTTTGATGTCGAGAGCTTCGGCAACGGCCGCTTTGAGGTCGCCTATATCGGCTACACAAGTAAATTTTTTCATCGCTATAGAGTGAGTTCTTTCAGTGCATTAAGGAATTTGTCGGCATGATCGCGTGTGATTGCAAGCGAGGGTAACAGCCTTACTGTCGAAACTCCGGCTCCGCCTGTGAAAATGCCCTTTTCAAAGAGTAATCGGCGGCGCATCTCCGCCCCTGAGCCTTCGACATCAAAACCTATCATCAGACCTCTGCCTCGCACATCTTCGGCTGCGGGAATCTTTTGTAACTCCGCCAGCAGATACTCTCCCACTGTGGCTGCATTCTCGACCAAATGTTCCGCCTCCATAACCTCCAAAACGGCTATTGCTGCTGCGCAGGCGAGGTGATTGCCTCCGAAGGTGGTGCCGAGCATTCCGTGCCACGGCTTAATCTCGGGCGAGATGAGCACTCCGCCAATCGGAAATCCGTTACCCATACCCTTGGCGGTGGTGATGATGTCGGGACTGATGCCCGAGTATTGATGTGCGAAGAATCGACCCGTGCGACCATAGCCTGACTGAATTTCGTCGAGGATAAGCAGAACGGAGTGTCTTTTTGTGACTTCGCGCAGTGAGCGCAGAAAATCATCCTCTACCATTCGGATGCCGGCCACACCCTGTATGCCCTCGATGATTACAGCAGCAAAGTCACCTTTCGAGAGTTCGCGTTCGACCGCCTTGATATCGTTCAGAGGTGCGAATACCACATTTTCAGTGCGGTTAAACGGAGCTACAATCTTCGGATTGTCGGTGGCTGCCACTGCTCCCGATGTGCGACCGTGGAAGGCCTTGCCAAAGGCGAGAACTTTGCTCTTGCCTGTATGGAACGAGGCGACTTTCAGTGCATTCTCGTTGGCCTCGGCTCCCGAGTTGCAGAGGAATAGCGAATAATCTTCATAGCCCGAAGCCTTGCCCAGCAACTCCGCCAAGCGACCCTGCAATGAGTTTTCGACAGAGTTGGAGTAGAAACCCAAACGGCCTACCTGCTCACTCACGGCCTTCACATAGTGAGGGTGTGCATGACCAATCGAGATTACGGCATGGCCACCATAAAGGTCGAGATACTCCCTGCCCTCTTTATCGTACACATACGACCCACAGCCCTTCACCGGCTCGATGGGATATAGTGGATAGACATCAAAATTTTTCATTTTCATTCAAAATTTTAATTCACAATTCACAATTCACAATTAAGAGTTTTTTGTGAAAAACTCTTTTCCTCCTCGC
>JAFQFG010000069.1 GCA_017398695.1 Alistipes sp. | reverse complement strand
TTCTACAACCTCTACCCCATGCAACTCAAAGAGATAGCCTGGTATGAGGGGCATTACCTCGATTGTGAAATCTATGTACATGGAGGCTACAACACGACACAGCATTTGGCCAACCATGTCGCGCACGAAACCATCGCAGAAGGGGGCTACGACTACACCTTCCTGCAAGACCAAAGTTTGAGTGCGCTCTATATCGGCACAACCCTCGACCATGGCGTCATCAGCGAGATGAACAGACTGATTACATTGGTCAAGGAGTACAACCCACAGAGCACCATCTTTATCGAGCAGACCTGGGGTCGCCGTGAAGGCAACAACGCCATCAACACGAAGCAACAGGCTCTCGTGGAGGCACATCCCTCCTTCTTTACCGATTACGAGGCGATGCAACGGGTCATTATCGCCAACACCAATCGCATGTCGGAGGAGCTCGACACGGCACTCTCACCCGTGGGTGTAGCCTGGCAGATTGTTCGCCGTGAACATCCCGAGATTGAGCTCTACGCCAAAGATGCCCACCATCCCTCTACGGCAGGTTCGTATCTCTCGGCAGTGGTTGCCTATCAGATGCTCTTCCGCACGCCATTCAGCACGCAAGCAGCCAATGTCGATCTCGATGCAGCGACCGCAGCCTACCTGCGCAGCGTTGCCGAGCGAGTGGTTCTGCAAGGCGAGCAGGCCGAATAATCCATATCAAACACCCAAGAGTGCCGTTCCACAGATCGAGGAACGGCACTCTTTTTGTGGGCTCTCTCCCCTACATATATATTATGGTATAGCACTATGGAGACACAAAACTTTCATGCACCGATGCTGGGGGATACCGCACCTTCGTTCATCGCCGAGAGCACCCAAGGAAAAATTCGTTTTCCCGATGACTTCGGGGGCAAATGGGTAATTCTATTTAGCCATCCGGGGGATTTTACCCCCGTATGCACCTCCGAAATACTCCTTTTCGGCGCCATGCAGGAGGAGTTCGAGGCGTTAAATTGCCGTCTGTTAGGGCTTTCGGTCGGCAGCGTAGCCAGCCACATCGCCTGGTTGCGCTCTATCGAGCAGAACATTGCATTCAAAGGGCACAGCCATGTTCGGGTAACCTTCCCGATGATTGCCGACTCCTCGATGGAGATTGCTCGCAAATATGGCATGATAGCCCCTCGCATTCATTCGACCATGGCCGTGCGTTCGGTATTCTTCATCGACCCCGAGGCAAAAATCCGCGCCTTCGTATCCTACCCGATGCAGTTAGGGCGCAATCTCAGCGAACTCAAACGCATCTTGGTCGGACTGCAAACCGTCGATCGCCATAAGGTGGCGCTGCCTGCCGATTGGGTGCCGGGTGATGACATCATCGTCGGAGCCCCCTCGACCTACGATGGCACCCAGCAGGCGATGGATGGGCTGACCTGCTTCGATTGGTACTTCTGCACGAAGGCACTACCCTTGAAAGAGAAGGAGCGGGTTCCCATCGCCTCCTTATAAATAAACGAACAACGCCACCTTGTTTTAGCGG
>JAFQFG010000068.1 GCA_017398695.1 Alistipes sp. | reverse complement strand
CCTTCTCTGCTGTGAGGAACAAACCGGTCGACTCAACTACGTACTCTGCCTCAACCTCATTCCACTTCAAATCCTCGGGGTTGCGCTCTGCAGTTACGCGGATAGCCTTACCATTAACGATGAGGAGGTTCTTCTCTGCATCGAAATCGATAGTGCCATCGAACTGACCGTGCATAGTGTCATACTTGAGCATGTATGCCAAGTACTCAACCGGGCAGAGGTCGTTGATACCTACTACATCATACTTGTCAGTCT
Source organism: Alistipes sp. (assembly GCA_017398695.1). Taxonomy (GTDB): domain Bacteria; phylum Bacteroidota; class Bacteroidia; order Bacteroidales; family Rikenellaceae; genus Alistipes. The sequence goes on along the minus strand of JAFQFG010000068.1, from coordinate 4,904 downwards.
GTGTGCAAGCAGCACGGAATACCATACGTCCGATACGACCGAAACCGTTGATACCAATCTTAATAGTTGCCATAATTTTTTAACGTTTTATGTGTTAGTGAAAAAATCTTCTGTTATTTTAATCACGCAAAAGTACATACTTTGTGCAAAGTACGCAAGGAAAAATTAAATTTTTTTACTTTTTTCGCTATTTTGGTCGCCTCTCACAACCCGAAACGCAACCTTCGACTCGCAAAACAGTTACTTCGTAATCTGCTGTTTTGCTCTCTTCGCCATTGCCGAAGCAAAGACAAAGTCATTGAGTTCGCGGTTATCCGAGAGCAGAATGTCGTCTTTCGAGCCCTCCCACCACTTGCGGCCTTCGTGAATATACACAATCTTCTCGCCAATCTCCATCACGGAGTTCATATCGTGTGTATTTATGATGGTTGTGATGTTGTATTCGCGGGTGATATCTTGAATAAGGTTATCAATAACCACCGAAGTCTGCGGGTCGAGTCCCGAGTTGGGCTCATCACAGAATAGATAACGTGGATTGAGCACAATGGCGCGAGCGATAGCCACTCGCTTGATCATACCTCCACTCAACTCCGAAGGGTAGAGGTTGTCTGCCCCCTCGAGCCTTACCCTTCGCAGGCAGAAGTCGACTCTCTCGCGCTTCTCAGCCTCGCTCTGCTCGGTGAAGAGGTCGAGCGGCAGCATTACGTTCTCGACAACGGTCGAGGAGTCAAGCAGGGCTCCTCCCTGAAAAATCATTCCTATATCCTTGCGTATGTCCTTACGCTCGGCAAAGCCGAGGTCTGTATAGCAGACATCATCGTAGAATATGCGACCCTCATCGGGCGAATGCAATCCGACCAAAGTTTTGAGCAGTACGGTTTTACCCGAGCCGCTGCGTCCGATGATAAGATTGGTTTTGCCGGTATCGAATTCGACCGAGATGTCATCGAGGACTGTGCGTCCCTCAAACGACTTTGATATGTGTTCTCCCTTAATCACGTCAGCAGCAATTGAGTTAATATGAGGTTGAAAATCATAATCACAATCGAACTTGCAACTACCGCACGAGTCGAAGCCTTGCCCACCTCGAGTGAGTTGCCTTTGGCGTAGTAGCCGCAGAATGCCGATACAGATGTTATGATGAAGGCAAAGACTGCCATCTTGATAAGCGAATAGGTTATCGAGTAGGGTCGGAAGTCATACAACAGACCCTCGACATACTGAGCCGGAATCATAATGTCGGTAGCGTATGCGATAACATAGCCTCCGATGGTACCGATGACGATGCTCAGCAACGTGAGCAACGGGAAGAAGAGCACAGTTGCCACAATCTTCGGCAGAATAAGGTACGAAGCAGAGTTAACACCCATAATCTCAAGTGCATCAATCTGCTCGGTGATACGCATCGTTCCAATCTCCGATGCGATATTCGAGCCGACCTTACCCGAGAGGATTAGTGCCACAACCGTCGACGAGAACTCGAGAATCATCGTTTCGCGAGTGGCGTAGCCAATCAGGTACTTGGGGATGAACGGCGATTCGAGATTGATCGACATCTGCAACGTGATGACCGCTCCGATAAATACCGAGATTATGGCGGTCAGGCCTATCGAGTTGAAACCCAAAGCCTCCATCTCGTACATTATGCGTCGCCCATATATTGCCGGCTTCTCGGGACGGGCAAAGACTTTACCCATCAGTTGGCAATAGCGACCGATTTGTTCGAAAATCTTAAACATCTCTCCTCTATTTATCGTTGATCTTCTCCTCCTTGAAATCGACATACTCACCCACATCATCGCTCACCTTCTTCTCGGGCATGGCGGTTGTTGCGTGGATGCTTACATCTCCCTCGTTGGAAGCCTTGCGGCGATATGAATAGTGCTGATGTCCGGATTGTTCACCGGCACGGCGGAATTGCTCGTGCAGGTCGCGTTGCATGCGGCGCAGACGCCAAGCAAAGATGGCAAATGCCAAAATCGCAAAAGCCGCAAGACCCAACAGAGCGTAGAACATATATCCCAATAGCGAGGGTGCTACGAAGGCTATCACCACCAACAAGATGGCAAATAGCGGCATGCGCTTCACAAAATCTACAATGCTATCAAGCAGTTTGGTCAAAAAATTCATTCTCAAAACTTATTAAATTTCACACCTTTTCGTGCAAATCCTTTGCAAAGGTACAAAAAAAGTGGCAGGTTTCATTATTATTTTGTAATTTTGAGCCAAAATCAAGACATTATGCTTACATCATTAACCGCAATTTCACCCGTCGATGGTCGCTACCGCCGTGTAGCCGAACCGTTGGCAGAATACTTCTCTGAGTACGCTCTGATTCGTTATCGTGTGCGTGTGGAGATCGAATATTTTATCGCCTTGTGCGAGCTTCCGTTGCCTGAGTTAAAGGGTGTGGATTCCGCCCTATTCGACACTTTGCGCGACATTTATCGCAAATTCACCGAGGCCGATGCCGAGCGTGTGAAGGAGATCGAGAAGACCACCAACCACGATGTGAAGGCTGTAGAGTATCTTATCAAGGAGAAACTTGCCGCCTTGGGTATGGAGGGATGCTCCGAGTTTATCCACTTCGGACTTACCTCGCAGGATATCAACAACACCTCGCAGCCGTTGATGCTGAAGGAGGCGCTGACAGATCTGTACATCCCCGCATTCGAGGAGCTGCTCGAGACCCTCTCGTCGCTGGCTGAGGAGTGGCAGGGCATCCCGATGCTTGCCCACACTCACGGACAGCCCGCCTCGCCGACAACTCTCGGTAAAGAGATTCTGGTCTTTGTTGAGCGTCTTGATGAGCAGTTTGAGCAACTGCTCGACATCGCCATCTCGGCAAAGTTCGGTGGAGCTACGGGTAACTTCAACGCTCACCATGTGGCATATCCCTCGATCGATTGGGCAGAGTTTGCCAATAAGTTCGTCAACGAGCGCCTCGGCCTGTCGCGTTCGCAGTACACCACACAGATTGACCACTATGACAATTTGGCAGCCATCTTTGATGCACTGAAGCGTATAAATACGATTCTTATCGACCTCGCACGCGACATGTGGACCTACATCTCGATGGAGTACTTCAAGCAGCGCATCAAAGCCGGTGAGGTCGGCTCGAGCGCAATGCCCCACAAGGTCAATCCTATCGACTTTGAGAATGCCGAGGGTAACTTTGGTATGGCAAATGCTATATTTGAGCATCTGTCAGCGAAACTCCCCGTGTCGCGTCTGCAGCGTGACCTGACCGACTCGACAGTGATGCGTAATATGGGTGTTCCTGTGGCTCACACGCTTATATCGTTCAAGTCGTTGATGAAGGGCTTGGGCAAGTTGTTACTCAACCGTGCAGCCCTCGAGCGCGACCTTGAGCGCAACTGGGCGGTGGTTGCCGAGGGTATCCAGACAATCCTCCGTCGTGAGGGTTATCCGAAACCCTACGAGGCTCTGAAGGCCCTGACCCGTACAAACGAGGCTATCACCGAGGAGTCGATCCGCAACTTTATTGCAGGTCTTGATGTGTCACCCGAGGTGAAGGCTGAACTTGCCAATCTGACACCCCATACCTACACCGGAATATTCGGTTAGACGGGGAAATATAACATTTGGTCGAAATCATAGCAAAACGGATACGAAACTTTGGGTCGTATCCGTTTTGGCATTAGATTTGTCCTTTGGATAAACAACTGCATCGATCAACTGCACGATGCAGTGAGGTTTCTTCATTTATTTAAGTTTGGGTTAGTAGTTTTAGGAGGGGCGACCCTCCGAAGGTAGGCGGCAATCGTGAGATTCCCGCCTATTTTTTTGTCTATGCCCCTCCTAAAACTACTTTGAGCCGAAAATCGGCTCTTCCTCCTTCGCACCTCGGCATAGTATGCAAGCATCCTCTGCTCTCGGTTTGGCGTCGGTTCAGCTTGTGCGCCTCGGGTGACTTGTCTGCGTGGTGTGTGATAGCCATTGTTGCTGCGCAACTACGATAATAAATTAGATAGCAGCAACTCAAACAAGTTTGGCCACTGCTATCTAATTCATTCTCTAAACCTTTGGTTTAATGTCTATCCCCCACCTCTTGGTCACCTCTCGGCTTCTGCCGCCGTTAGTAGAGGGGTGGTTGGGAAAGTTCTCCGTTTTAATCCTGCTTCGCAGGCTTTTCCTCCTTCTTGCAAGGCATAGTCTGCAAGCAGCCTCTGCTCTTGCTTCGTGCGTCGGTTCCGTTTTTCGTTTTTTGCGCTATTTTTTGATGGCATTGAATGGCAATCGGGCTTTCAGCCCTTAATGATATTTAGTGGCAGCGCAGTCCAAAGGACTGCTTAATGACAGGCGCATTTGTCATTCAGCGAGAGAATCGAGCATTTGCCATTCTCTGCCATTCAGCGACCAGCGGGAGCGATTGTCATTCTCTGCCATTATTTTTTGAGACATTGGCGAGAAGCTATTCGTGCAAGCCCGATAGCCCTTCGAAGTAGGAGGCAATCGGGGGGCTCTTACTATTATGTAACTTTAGACAAAAAGGGCGTGTCCACTGCGGACACGCCCTCGTCATTAAGATGTTGTTAAGGGGTTTGTCGTTACAATTAGAAGATGCCCTTCACCTTCTTATCCACAGCTTTCAGTCCATAACTCTGCAGACGGGGTGTATTAGCCGACTTCCAATTGGGGGATACGGTCTCCTGACGGTTGAACTTCTCGGTCGAAGCGCCATACTCGGAGCGCTTCTTCATTATTACATTCTTAAACAGTGTGAGCGAGCCGGCGTATTCTCCGTTTGATTTGTAGAATGCACTCATACCGAATCCCGAATTTACGGGGTCGCTCGGATCACCAACTCCGTATGTGCCGTCGGCATTCTCCCAGATTGAGGGACCGTTGATGTAGAGGTTGCTTCCGATAATCATTGTCAT
>JAFQFG010000067.1 GCA_017398695.1 Alistipes sp. | reverse complement strand
GTACGAAGATTGCATATTTCCTCAATAGTTCACTCTCGACAATCTATAATTATCGTACCAAAATGCGCAATTCGGCACTCGGAGATCGTGCCGAATTTGAAAAACAGGTGCAAAATATCGCAGTTGAATAGCTACATAAAAACAGTATGCTTTTTACACTAAATCGCAGAGTATCAATCATAATACTCTGCGATATCACTACATATTTGAGCTTTCTGATTTGCATATCTGCTTTTTATTGCTATCTTTGTAACGTTGTGCTATGCGAACACATATTATTAACTTAAATAAAAATCGTATGAAACTACAAAGAATGCTTTTGAGCCTTATGGCGTTGGTGCTTTTTGTGGGTTGTGATTGCGCTGCCGAGAAGGTTGCGAAGGATGATCCCAAAGCCAATGAAGAGGCTGTTGTTGTTGCCGGAAATGCGCGATTTACCGTGCTGACTTCGCAACTTATCCGTATGGAGTGGGCAGAAGATGGTAAGTTTGAGGACAATGCGACCCTCACATTTATCAATCGTAATCTTCCCGTGCCTGAATTTACCGTAGAGCAGAGCGATGCGGAGTTGGTTATCAAGACCGCTGACGTTACGCTTACCTACGTTAAGGGTGCAAAGTTCTCTGCCGAGAATCTGAAGGCGGAGTTCCTGCTTAATGGCCAGAAGGCGACTTGGACCTATGGCGATGACGAGAGCGCAAACCTTATGGGTACTACCCGCACACTTGACCGGTGTGATGGATGGAATCTCGGCTACGAGCCTATGGAGAAGGGAATCCTCTCGCGTGCAGGTTGGAGCGTTATCGACGACTCGGCAAATCATCTGCTTGTGGATGTTGATTCTCATTGGGAAAAGTGGGTTGAGTGCCGTCCCGAGGGCGATCGTCAGGACCTCTATCTCTTCGCTTACGGCCACGAATATACCAAGGCTTTGAAGGACTATACGAAGGTTGCAGGCGATATTCCGCTGCCTCCGAAGTATATGTTTGGTTATTGGTGGAGTCGCTATTGGATGTACTCGGATAGCGAGTTCCGCGATCTGGTTGGTCAGATTAAGAGTTTTGATGTGCCTATTGATGTGCTGATTGTCGATATGGATTGGCACGAGACTTGGTCGCTGCGCCGCAAGGATGCTCCGCTCGACAAGTATGGTCAGAGAATTGGTTGGACAGGATACACATGGAAACCGCAACTATTCCCTTCGCCCAAGAATTTCCTCTCGTGGGTACACAAAGATAATCTCAAAACCGCTTTGAACCTCCACCCCGCATCGGGTATCGAGCCTTTTGAGGAGCCTTATGAGCGATTCACAAAGGCGTATGGTTGGGACCAGCCCGGCGAGGGTGTGCCTTTCCGCATGTCGGAGCAGAAGTGGGCAGATGCGTACTTCGACACGGTACTCGGCCCGATGGAGAAAGATGGTGTCGATTTCTGGTGGCTCGACTGGCAGCAGTGGCGTAAGAGCAAGTATGTCAAGAATTTGAGTAATACTTTCTGGCTTAATCATACATTCAACCACCACGCTACGGAGCGTAATCCCGAGGAGCGCCCTGTGATTTATCATCGCTGGGGAGGTCTTGGCTCGCATCGCTATCAGGTTGGTTTTTCAGGCGATATCTACACTTCGTGGGAGTCGTTGAGTTTCTTGCCTTGGTTTACAGCAACTGCTTCGAACGTAGGCTACGGCTATTGGGGACACGATATCGGTGGTCATATGTTCCGCAAGGGCGATGATAAGACCGATCCCGAAATCTATACCCGCTGGTTGCAGTATGGTGTCTTTACTCCGATTTACAAGACCCACTGTACGCGCGATCCGAAGATTGAGCGTCGAATCTGGATGTTCCCCGACCATATGTTCGATATGCGTGCGGCGATTCGCCTGCGCTATGATTTGGCACCTTATATCTACACCGCCGCTCGTCAGACATTCGATACCGGAGTGTCGATGTGCCGTCCGATGTACTACTATTGGCCTGAACTTGACGAGGCTTACGATATGAAGGAGCAGTTTATGTTTGGTGACGACATCCTTGCAACGGCTGTCTGCAAGCCTGTTGATCCCGTGACCGGTCTTGCCGAGCGCGAGATGTGGTTCCCCGAGGGTCAGTGGTTTGACTGCGCTACGGGTGCGATGTATGAGGGTAACCAGAAAGTTACTCTGCACTACACCATCAGCGAGAATCCCTACTTCGCAAAGGCAGGCTCGATTATCCCGATGAATCCTTCGAATGTGGAGAATTTGCAGGAGAAATGCGATGAGTTGGTGCTGACCGTAATTCCGGGTGGTAATGGCGAAACTTCGCTCTATGAGGATAACGGCATCTCGGCAAACTATGCCGAGGAGTATGCTACGACCAAAATTTCGAAGACGGTCGATGGCGATGTTGTTCGCGTAGTTATCGAGGCTCGCGAGGGTGACTTTGAGGGTGCTCTGGCAGAGCGTAGCTACGAGGTGCGCTTCCCCGCACACTTCCCGCCTAAGTCGGTGAAGGTTAATGGCAAGGCATACGAGTACAACCGCCTTGCAGAGGATGGCGAGTGGACCTATGACGGCTACACGCTGGCTCCTGTGGTGAATATTCCGAAGACTTCGTGCGACAAGAAGGTCATCATTGAGCTGACATTCGAGGATGGTGCTGTGGCACAGCAGTCGCGCCTCTATGGCAAGCAGGGTATCTTCCGCCGTTTCGTGGCGCTCACTCCGCTCTGCAAACTCGATTATGGAACAAACTTCGACCGCTATGCGATGCTTCCGGATGCATACTTGAATGTATCGCAGTGCCCGAACTACATTATGGAGCATCCGTTCCGCATCAACGAGTGGCTCGACAAGTTCGATGCTGCGAAGGATCAGATTGTTCCCACCTTCGAGGAGATCGGCACTTTCAATCCAGACCTCGTTGCAAAGATTCGCGAGCAGTTGAAGTACTAATTGCCGCTAATTCATAGAAAACCGCCTTGCAGCAATGTGCAAGGCGGTTTTCTTTGTTTAAGAGTCTATGTGTGACAATAAACTCTATTTCTTGCTTTTTACGGCGATTATACTCGATACGCGACGCTCGCCCTCATGGTCGAATTTCTTGTTTCGCGAGGGGAAGTTGATAACACCATCCTGCTTGCTCCACATAGTCGATGAACTACCTCCATCGAGGTTAATCGCATCGGTCAATCCAAGCCATTCGCACACCTTGGTCAGCTCGGCAATTGTCACACCCGAGGCGTTACCCTTCGAGCGGCCATCGACCACAACCAGATAGATATTTCCCTTGTGGTCGGTACCAATGGCGGTGCGGGGGTGGCGACGGATGTAGGTGTAGTAAGCACCGATATCTTTGCCGTGCGAAGCCTCGACAAGGGTCTTCTCATAGCCCTCGTGGTCTACGCTCTTGCCCTCGTCTATAAGTACAGGACCCGATGCGAGGATATTGTCGTATTTGGCAGCGTAAGCACCCTCTTCGCCGGCCTTGCAGTGGTCGATAATGACCCTCTTCTTGGTTACGCAGACCACTCCGTCCACACGCTCCTTCTCGAAGTCGGCGGTGGTGGCTATCTGCTTGCCGTTGAGCTTAAGGAATGTCGAGGGGAGGTCAATCTTCACATCCCAATAGCCGGCATTAGCTCCGAAGTCGGCACCATGAGCAGTAGCGGTCTTGGAGAGCGGTGTGAGTTTCTCGGGCAGCACGATCGAGGTGGTAAATCGCTTGGGAGAGTAGCAGATTACCGAGATGGTCTGTGGCGAATCGAAGAGAGTTACGCGCTCGATTGTGTAGCCGCTTGCGCCTTTGGGCAGGTTGAGTGCTTTGCGTGGAGCCGCTGCGAATGTCTCGGCATCCGAATTTTGGGCAGCAACCGAGAACGAAAATAGCAGAGTTGTTGCAAAGAAGAGTAGTTTTTTCATAGTATTGGTTGTGTTTTTAGATATTTACTCTCCAAAAGTACCTTTTTTATGGTAAACGACCAAATTTTTGATTAAATTTGCAGATGTGAACAACTAAAAGCTCGTAATGTTATGAAAAAATTTCTTCTTTCGTTGCTGGTGCTTGCCATCTCGGCAGTGTCGGCATCAGCCCAAATTGTAAAGCCGTTGGAGCAACCCTCCGAGAAGGAGTTCCGCAAGGCGGTAAAGACAATCATGTACAAGACCAACGGTCACGACATCAATGATAAGCGTATGGAGGCGATGGAGACCACGCAGGCTGTGCTCAACCGCTTCCCCCATACCGAGTGGAACTCGTTTCTCAAGGAGAGCGATCCGTTGAAGGTGGCCGAACTTGAGCGTACGGGTGTTCCCTACTTCTTGCGCCAGGCATTCAACAAGGTGCACAAGGAGGTGCGTACAACGAAGGTTAAGGATGGTACGGTTGCTGTGTGGTTGCTCTATAATATGGGCTACATCGTTAAGACTCCGACCGCAACTTTCGGTATTGATATCTACTCGAAGCATGCCGACGAGTTGCTCGACCTGCTCGACTTTGTGATGATTACCCACGCTCACGGTGATCACTGCACAAAGAATGTAACCGAGGGTATGACCAAGCGCAATAAGCCTGTCTTTGCATCTTTTGACATCAAAGGCGCGAATGTGACAAAGATAACCGATGGAGGTGTTATCGAAATGGGTGATATAACTATCCGTACCACCATCGGTGACCACAACAAGAAGTGGCATCTTGATGTGACATCATACGAGATTGACTGTGGTCCGCGTACCAATAACACCGTGATTTACCATACGGGTGACTCTAACAACTATAAGCAGCTTAATCCCCAGAAGCAGGTCGATATCTTTATGCCGCACATGGCTGTGGGTTTGAATATTCAGGCTGCTATCAACAAGTTTAAGCCTCACCACGTATTCTTGTCGCATCTTCAGGAACTTGGCCACAAGATCGAGAAGTGGCGCTGGACATTCCACGATGCTCTGAAGTTGAAGGGTAAGCTTACCCATGACCATGTTTGGATTCCCTGCTGGGGCGAGAAGGTGATTTATAACCGTGCCGATTGGGAGAAATAGTAAATCAATAAACAAAAAAGAGTGCCGAAGCACTCTTTTTTGTATTCTGCTATTTAATTGTGAATTAATCCTCCTTCGGAGTCTTTTCCTCCTCGCGGCTCGGCATAGTCTGCAAGCAGCCTCTGC
>JAFQFG010000066.1 GCA_017398695.1 Alistipes sp. | reverse complement strand
GAACTCATCTGCCGAGATCTCTCCCAAACCTTTGAATCGCGTAATCTCGGCATTCACACCGCATCGCTCGGTTGCCGCCAGGCGCTCCTCCTCCGAGTAGCAGTAGTGGGTCTCCTTCTTGTTGCGCACACGGAACAGAGGTGTCTGCAGAATAAAGAGGTGACCACTGCGAATTACATCGGGGAAGAACTGCAGGAAGAAGGCTGTCATCAGCAGACGGATGTGCATACCATCCACATCGGCATCGGTTGCAATGATAACCTTATTGTAGCGCAGGTTTGCCATATCATCCTCAATATTAAGCGCTGCCTGCAGGAGATTAAACTCCTCATTCTCGTAGACCACCTTCTTCGTAAGGCCAAAGCAGTTCAGAGGCTTACCTCGCAACGAGAACACCGCTTGCGTACGCACATCACGGCTTGCAGTAATCGAACCCGATGCCGAGTTACCCTCCGTGATAAAGATCATCGACTGCTCCGCAAGCTCGTGCTTGTCGGTAAAGTGAATCTTACAATCGCGCAACTTGCGGTTATTGAGCGACACCTTCTTTGCCGTTTCACGAGCCTTCTTCTGGATTCCGGATATTGCCTTACGCTCCTTCTCGTTCTCGACAATCTTCTTCTGAAGGGTCTGAGCCGTTTCCGGATGCTTATGCAGATAGTCATCGAGGTGCTTCGCCAAGAAATCGCCCACAAACGAACGAATCGTCACACCGGGCATCGCCTCCTTCGAGCCGAACTTGGTTTTGGGCTGATTCTCAAACTGCGGATCCTCAACCTTGATTGCTACGGCTGCCACAATCGAGGTGCGGACATCCGAAGGGTCGTAGTCCTTGTGGTAAAACTCTTTGAGGGTCTTTGCCACCGCCTCGCGGAATGCCGCCTGATGCGTACCGCCATGGATCGTATGCTGACCATTGACAAACGAATAGTAGTTCTCGCCATAGCCCGTACCATGAGTAATCACCACCTCGATATCCTCTCCAACGAGGTGTATCGGCTCATAGAGTGGATCCTCGGACATATTCTCATTGAGCAGGTCGAGCAGGCCATTCTTCGATGTATAGTTCTCGCCATTAAGCACCAGCGTAAGCCCCGGATTAAGGTACGAATAGTTGCGTATGCGTTGCTCGATATACTCCATGTTGTAGGCATAGGAGCCAAAAATCTCGCTGTCGACCTTGTAGGAGATGAAGGTACCATTCTTCTCATTCACTCCGCTCTCCCACTTGTCGGATTGCTCCAGACCCTGCGAGAAGGTCACAGTGCGAGCCTCGCCATCACGCACTGCACGTGCCGTAAACTCCGAAGAGAGATAGTTCACCGCCTTCACGCCCACACCATTCAGACCAACCGTCTTCTTGAATGCTGCGCCATCGTACTTCGCACCCGTATTCATCTCGCTCACTGCCGCTGCCAGCGACTTGAGCGGAATACCGCGACCATAGTCACGCACCGAGATGACATTATCCTTAACCTCAATCTCGATACGCTTTCCCACGCCCATGATAAACTCATCAATCGAGTTGTCGATAACCTCCTTGATAAGCACATATAGAGCCTCATCGGGCAATGAGCCATCACCGATGGTGCCCACATACATTCCCGGTCGCAAGCGAAGATGCTCACGCGGTGAAAGAGTCTTGATGGCATCATCGCCATAATTTGCCGTTGCGGCTGTTTTAATATTCTGTTCTGCCATTTATCTATTTGCCATTAGCCACTGGCCATTAGCCATTAACTTTTTTTTAACTTTTAATCCAGAATTGTGCACTATTTTTCTCTAATCTCTGCAAGTGCATCAACCATCTTTTCTCGTACCTGCTCCATAAGTTCGCT
>JAFQFG010000006.1 GCA_017398695.1 Alistipes sp. | reverse complement strand
GCGGGGCTTACCCTCCTCCTCAGCATAGAAACGGAGGTTCTCGAGCAACATCACCTCACCTGGCTTGAGCGCAGCAGCCATCTGGGCAGCCTTCTCGCCCATGCAGTCACCTGCAAACTGAACCTTCACGCCCAAACGAGCCTCGATAGCGGGAATAATCTGCTCCAACGAGAACTTGGGATCGGGATTCTTCTTGGGACGACCGAGGTGCGACATAAGAATTACTGCACCACCCTTCTCAAGCACCTTCTTGATGGTGGGAATTGCTGCACGAATACGGGTATCATCAGTTACCTGACCCTCACCATTGAGGGGCACATTGAAGTCTACGCGGATAATCGCACGCTTACCTGTAAAATCGTAAGAATCAATCTTAAACATAATTTTTCTTTTTTATGTGGTTAAATTCGTAAATTCAATCTCTGTAAGAGACCGCAAAGGTACAAAAAAACACCGGAATAATCGACAATAATCCGAATAATAATCTGACTACCGCACGACTATGCGTTCTCGACCTCCCAATGTCCGCCCTTGCCGAAGAGGTGCTCCTCAACCTCATCCATCATTCCGCAGCGGAAGAGCACATCAATCGAGGTTACACGACTACGCATGTAGGGCATATAGGTAAAGGTCTTGCGGAAACGCTCACGCGACACGCCAATCATCTCGGGCTCGTAGGGTGCACCCACAGCCTTGAGATTTGCATAAACCTCATCGAACGGGATAATCTGCGCACGAATCTGCTCCTTGAGTGTCGGCCATGCCTCCTTGATAGCCGTAAGCTGAGCTCGCAAGCCCTCCTTATCGACATACTTGTTGCGGGTCTCCTCCAAAGCTCGGGCCGTAAGTCCGTCATTGCCGGCAAAGATGCGCTTTGCATCTGCCTCAATCTCCTCAAGCGACTTCCACTCGCTGACACACTTCTCGACATCGAGATTTGCAAGATTCTGCTCGAGCAGATACTCCAAAATGGCGGTCGATGCCAGCGTGCCGACACCCACCTTGAAACCATGCGACACATGCTCGCCATTGTAGCAAAGATTCTCCATATCCCAACAGTGGCTGAATTGGTGCTCGATTCCCGATGCGGGGCGGCTCGACTGCAATGCCTGCATAGCAAATCCACTCATAATCAATCCGTCAGCCAATTTCTGTGTCATCTCGACATCACCCTCAAACACAGCCGCCGGTGCACTCAACGCATCACGCAAGCCATCCTGAACCAAGCCAAACGAGAAGTCATCCATAGCCTCCGCACCCATAACATCGGCAATCATCCAATCGGCACCTGCCGGAATCTTGGCGATAAGGTCGGCATAGCCCGAAGCAGCGAGGTGCTTGGGTGCTGCAGCCGAAATCTCCGAATCGAGCACCATGCCGTAAGGTGCCGGGCACGAGAAGGTCTGCTTATTGCCCTCGAATGTAATCGAGGCACCGAAAGCGGTATATCCATCCATCGAAGCTGCCGTGCCGACAACCATATATTTGCGACCAAGATGAGCCGAAACGAGCTTGGTAAGGTCATTGATTACACCCGAGCCTACTGCCACAGCAATAGCATCCACTTCTTTGAGGTGGGCCTCCAGCTCCTCAATAAAACTCCACTCGGCATAGAGATGGGGGTCGGTAAAGATATGCGCCTGCTCAAGCTCAACACCTGCCTCACGCATATAGCGCTCAACAGCCTCGCCTGCAACGGCATAGGTTGTGGTGTCTGCCACGATGATAGCCTTTTGCTCAGGGAACAACTTTTTGAAAAGAGCGGGAGTTTGATCGAGGACTCCTGCACCGATTACCAAATCTTTGGTATCGGTTGTGCGCTGCAATGCGCTCTCGATTTTATTCATAATATAGTTATTTTTGATTTTACCTTTTGAAACCATCTAATTCTGTCTGCACAACTATTTCAAACAGTCTCTTTGTTTCCTTTTCTTGCGCAAATTTAGAAATTTGCTCTCTATCGAGCAAACATTTAGCACTCTTTTGATATCTATTTTTGTAAAAAATAAAGTTTATTTATATCTTTACGCTTCGAAAAGACACCTATTGCATAATATCGTAAAATGAAAAAGTTGATATTAATTTTATCTCTTCTGATTGCAGGAGCAGCAACTGCCCAGGATAATAAGAAGAGTGTCGTAATCACCGAAGGCCCCTATCTGCAAGCTGTCGGAGAGAATGAATTCACAGTTGTATGGAAGACCGACCAGGATGCCGTGGCTTGGGTTGAGATTGCACCCGACGATGGCACCCATTTCTATAATTGCGAACGACCGCAATTTTACCAGGCCCAATTCGGCCGCAAGGTTATCGGCACACTGCACAAGGTGAAGGTCAGCGGCTTGAAGCCGGCAACAACATACCGCTATCGCATAATCAATGCCGCAGCTCTCAAGGGAGAGAAGGATCGAGTGCGCTTCACCGAGTTGCGAGGAAGTGATGTGTACCGTCGCCAACCCTACTACGTGACCACATTCGATCGCAACAAGTCGGGCATCTCGTTCGCCGTGGTAAATGATATCCATGGCAAGACTACCGAACTCGAGACCCTGTTGGCCGATGCAGCCAAGCGCAAGTATGACTTCGTATGCTTCAATGGCGATATGACCTCGCGCAACAACACGCAGAGTGAGGTGTTCAAGTTTTACATGTCGTCAGCCTCGAAACTTTTTGCGGCCCAGACACCGTTAGTCTACGTTCGCGGCAACCACGAGACTCGCGGAGCCTATGCCACATCGTTACCTGAGCTCTTCCCCTCGTCGACCGGCAAGCCCTACTACTCGTTCCGTCAGGGACCGGCATACTTTATCGTTCTTGACTGCGGTGAGGATAAGCCCGATAACGACATGGAGTACTCGGGATTGGCTTGCTACGACCAATATCGCACCGAGCAGGCTGAGTGGTTGCGAGAGATTGCGGCCAGCGAGGAGTTCCGTTCGGCTCCCATGAGGATTGTATTCTGCCACATCCCGCCCGAGATAAAGGGTTGGCATGGTGCGGCCGATATCCATAAAAAATTTGTCCCGATTCTCAACGAGGCCGGAGTCGACCTTTGGCTCTCGGGACATATCCACAAGTATAAGCTTACCGAGGCGGGCGAGGATGGTTGCAACTTCCCCGTACTCTGCAACCCCAATGTTTGCCGTCTGGATGCCCAGGTGGATGCCAACGGCATCGACGTCAAGATTTTCGATGTCAACTCAACGCTTCTGCACACATATCAATTAAAGAAATAGGACCACACAATGAGTATGTTTAACCGCTATCGTTCGATCTATTCGCACGATGAACTGATGGAGCGCTTACGCAATCTGCGACACGTTGCGCTCGACATGGATGGTACAATCTATATGGGCATGTCGCTCTTTCCCTTCACCAAGCCATTTTTGGCCGGCTTGCGCGAGAAGGGCGTGAACTACTCGTTCCTCACAAACAACCCTTCGAAGTGTATCGCTGACTATCTGCACAAACTTGAAGTGCTCGGCATCGAAGCTACCGAGGAGGAGATGTATACCACCGCATTGGCAACAATCGACTACATCAAGACCAACTTCCCTTCAGCAAAACGACTCTTCTTGCTCGGCACTCCGAGTATGATTTCAGAGTTTGAGAAGGCTGGATTTGAGTCGACAGCTGACGACCCAAACGATCGTCCCGACGTGATTGTTGCAGCTTTCGATATGACCTTGGAGTATAGCCGTCTGTGCCGTGCGGCATGGTGGGTATCACAGGGCGTGCCCTACATCGCAACCAACCCCGATCGTGTATGTCCCACAGACCAGCCGGTTGTCTTGGTTGACTGCGGTTCAATCTGTGCCTGCATTGAGCATGCCACCGGTCGCAAACCCGACATCACGCTCGGCAAGCCCGACCCCAATATGCTCTCGGGCATCGTCAACCGTTACGGTCTACAGCCCGACCAGATAGCGATGGTCGGTGACCGCATCTACACCGACATCGAGATGGCCCACAATGCAAACGCTTTCGGTGTCTTGGTACTCTCGGGCGAAACCACGCTGGAAGTGGCGGATGCAGCGGAACGACAACCGCATTTGATCGCTGAGAATATCGGAGTTCTCGGAGAGCTTATTGCCGAGGCTCATGGATTGAAATAGCCTACGCATAGTTACATTAAATGTGGCTGTCCCTCAATTTGCTCGGGACAGCCACATTTGCATTAAGTCTCTACGGCAGTCGGCTCACTAAAACACCGCATTACCACCCAACTCCTCCTCGATGCGGAGCAGGCGGTTGTACTTTGCCATCCGATCCGAGCGCGAGAGCGAGCCGGTCTTAATCTGACCCGAGTTGGTTGCTACGGCAATATCGGCAATGGTCGTATCCTCTGTTTCACCCGAACGATGCGACGTAATGGTTGTGTAGCCGGCACGTTGAGCCATCTCTATCGCATCGAGTGTCTCGGAGAGGGTACCTATCTGATTAACCTTTATCAAAATCGAGTTGCCACAGCCGAGGGAGATGCCCTGTTGCAGAAACTTTACGTTGGTAACGAAGAGGTCATCACCTACAAGCTGGCAACGATTGCCGATGCGCTCGGTCAAGAGTTTCCACCCCTCCCAATCACACTCGGCCATACCATCCTCAATGGAGTCTATCGGATAGTGCTCAACCAGCCAATCAAGATACTCTGCCTGCTCTAACGATGTGCGTCGTGCGCCTCGACTACCCTCAAAAAGAGTATAGTCATAGATCCCCTCGCGGTAAAACTCCGAGGAGGCACAATCGAGAGCCAGCATCACATCCTTGCGCGGTGTGTATCCCGCACTTCTCACAGCTTCGATAATAGTCTCAAGAGCATCCTCCGTACCCTCAAATCGAGGTGCAAAGCCCCCTTCATCTCCCACTGCGGTCGACAGTCCGCGCCCTTTCAGAACCTTTTTGAGCGCATGGAACACCTCGGCTCCCATACGCAGAGCCTCTGCAAATGAGCCGGCACCTACAGGCCGAATCATAAACTCCTGGAAGGCTATCGGAGAGTCGGAGTGCGAACCGCCGTTGATGATATTCATCATCGGCATCGGCAGTCGACGGGCATTTACGCCCCCGATGTAGCGGTAGAGTGGCAAACCAAAGTAGTTGGCTGCCGCATGAGCCACAGCGAGCGACACTCCAAGCAAGGCATTAGCACCCAAACGAGATTTTGTAGGCGAGCCGTCCAGCTCTATCATCGTGCGGTCGATACCGCGTTGATCACCCACACACATACCGAAGAGTTGCGGAGCAATCACGCTGTTGATATTTTCGACTGCACGGAGCACTCCCTTGCCACCATAACGTCCGGGGTCGTTATCGCGCAGCTCGAGGGCTTCATTCTCGCCCGTAGAGGCACCACTCGGCACCGAAGCACGCCCGAAGGCTCCCGATGCAGTCTCGACATCGACCTCAACGGTCGGATTACCACGCGAGTCGAGAATCTCGCGGGCATGAACTTTTACGATTTCCATTCTTTTCAAGGTTTATTGTAAAACAATCCTTCGCAACGGCAAAAAGCATACAAATTCGATGCAAACACCGAATTATTGCAGACGAGCAACAATAAGCCCCGACTCAGACTTATTGCTTATTGGCTTATAGGTTTCTCTCCCACCAACTTTTCTGACTGATCCGGGCTTATTGGCCACCATCGGCAACAGATACAAAAAAATCGCATCAGATCTCTCTAACGCGATTTTGGTGCCCAGGACGAGACTCGAACTCACACGACCCTAATTAGTCACTACCCCCTCAAAGTAGCGTGTCTACCAATTCCACCACCTGGGCTTTTCCCGTTTTGGGTGTGCAAATATAGGCACTATTTTGTTAACTGCAAAACTTTTTTCGATTTTTTTGACATCTTACTCTATTTTCACCATTTGACACACCGTCCGAAATCGCCAAGGCGGCACCCTCACGGCAATTGTCCGGAGCACGCTGCGGAGGCTTTGCACAAGAGCCATTGGCGCGGAGACGATAGAAAAATTTTTGCGTAAAATTTTGATTTTCGGAGGGTTTGTCGTATCTTCGCGGTCGAAATCAGGCATTTATGGGATGCGGGCTGAGGGTTCGCGTTGAGTGATGCCGTAGGTAACATATTAAAAAACACTTAATTACAATGAAAACTATCCAGATTAACGCCGTAAATCGCGGCGACTTCGGAAAGAAGGCAACTAAGGCTGTACGCCGTGAAGGTTTTATCCCCTGCGTACTCTATGGTGGTGGCGAGAACGTAGCTTTCGCTATCGACGTAAAGTCGGTTAAGCCCCTGATCTACACCCCTGCATCGTACATCGTTGAGCTCAACATTGATGGCAAGGTTGAGAAGGCCGTAATGCGTGAGGTTCAGTTCCACCCCGTTCGCGAGGAGATTCTCCACATCGACTTCTATCGCGTACAGGAGGGCAAGCCCGTATCGATCGCTATCCCGGTACGTTTGACCGGTAACGCTGAGGGTGTTAAGGTCGGCGGTAAGTTGGCTCTGTCGGCTCGTAAGCTGATGGTTAGCGGCTTGGAGGCAAATCTGCCCGACGAGCTCGTAGTAGACGTAACTCCGTTGAAGGTAGGTCAGACCATCTTCGTTGGCGACTTGCAGTATGAGGGCTTGAAGTTCATCACCCCCGCAACCACTGCAGTTTGTGCCGTTCGTGTAACCCGTGCTTCGCGCGGTGCAGCAGCACAGCAGTAGTAGCCACAAACCGATAAACTCGGTATGAAATATCTGATTGTTGGATTGGGGAATATAGGTGCTGAGTACGCCAATACCCGACACAACATTGGTTTTAGAGTGTTGGATGCCTTAGCCGAGGCATCCAACGCTACGTTTACGGCAGGACGTTACGGCTCCACGGCCACCATCCGCCACAAGGGTCGCACGCTGATTCTGCTCAAACCGTCGACATATATGAATCTATCGGGCAAGGCAGTGCGTTATTGGCTTGATGCCGAGAAGATCGAGATGCAGAACTTGCTGATTATTGTCGATGACATAGCATTGCCGTTCGGCACTCTCCGAATAAGGGCTAAAGGCAGTGATGGCGGCCACAACGGCTTGAAGAACATCAACGAGTTGCTCGGTCGCAACGACTATTCGCGAATACGTTTCGGCATAGGCGGGGATTTCGCCCGCGGTCATCAGGTCGACTATGTGCTGGGCGAGTGGAGCGATGAGGAGGCGAAGGCTATGCCCGAGCGATTAAAGGTGTTTGGCGACGCGGTGCTATCGTTTGCAACCATCGGAGGCGAACGAACGCAAAACCTATTTAACAACAAATAGTATTACAATAACGGGCACTCCTTTAGAAGAGTGCCCGTTATTGTTAATGTGCCTCCAGCCAATTGGAGCCTATGCCATAATCGGTGGTTAGCGGAATGCTCAACGAGGCCGCACCCTCCATAGCTCTCACAACAATATCCACAACCTGCTCCTGCTCCGAACGCAACATATCGATGATAACCTCATCGTGCACCTGCAGAATCATCTTCGACTGCAGGCCATGAGCCTTAAACTCACGGGCGATGGCCACCATTGCCATCTTCATAATATCGGCCGCACTGCCCTGAATAGGAGCATTGATAGCATTTCGCTCGGCCAGACCGCGAGCTACGGCATTGCGCGAAGCGATATCGTTCAAATAGCGACGACGACCAAATATGGTCGACACATATCCCTTCTCGCGAGCCGACTCGGCAGCCGCATCCATATACTCCTTCACCTTCGGATAGGATGCAAAGTAGCCCTCGATAATCGCCTTGGCTTCAGCTCGAGGCAATTCTAGACGCTGACTTAAGCCAAAGACCGAGATGCCGTATATTATTCCGAAGTTGGCAGTCTTGGCTCGCCTGCGCTCTTCGCCCGACACCTCGTTAATACCCCTGCCAAAAAGACGTGCAGCGGTGGCTGCATGGATATCCTCGCCCTTGCGGAAGGCCTCAATCAGCGATTCGTCACCGCTCAAGTGAGCCATCACACGCAGTTCGACCTGGCTATAGTCTGCCGAGAGCAACAGATGTTGATCGTCCGAGGGCACAAACGCCTCACGTATGCGACGGCCCTGCTCCTCGCGCACGGGGATATTTTGCAGATTGGGATTTGCTGACGAGAGTCGTCCGGTAGCCGTAACAGCCTGATTGAACGACGTATGTATACGTCCTGTCGCTCTATTAACCAGCTGAGGCAACGCCTCAACGTATGTCGAAAGCAGCTTCTTCACTCCGCGATACTCGAGAACGAGTTGCACGATGCGGTGGTCGTGCGCGAAGCCCTGCAGATACTCCTCATCGGTGCAGAACTGCTTGGTCTTGGTCATCTTGGGCTTGTCGGTTATGCGCATCTTTGCAAAGAGCACCTCGCCCAGTTGTCGCGTGGAGTTGATATTCAAGTTCGGCTCATCGGCCTCTTCGCGCACCTGACGTTCAAGTTCCACAAGTCGTGCATTGAGCTCTATCGCATACGCATTCAAGAGTGCAGAGTCGATACACACTCCCGTCAGCTCCATATCGGCCAACACATCTATCATCGGCTCCTCAACATCAAAATAGAGGTTGAGCAACCCCTGCTCCTCAACCAACGGCAACAGCACCTGCTTGAGCTGCAGGGTGATGTCAGCATCCTCGGCAGCATATTCGGCCACACGCTCAACAGCAACCAAATCCATAGTCAGCTGCTTCGCTCCGCGACCAATAAGGGTCTCGATTTCGATGGGTTTATAATCGAGATACCGCAATGCCAGATGATTCATTCCGTGACGCGACTCGGGATCGAGCAGGTAGTGGAGTATCATCGTGTCAAACTTACGGCCCAAAACCTTGATACCCAAACGGCTCAAGACCATAATATCGAACTTAATGTTTTGGCCGATTTTGGCAATACGCTCATTCTCGAAGAGCGGGCGCAGAATCGAGGCGTACTCCTCGTTATTCAACCCTCCAAACGGAACATACCACGCCTTGTGCGGCTCGACTGCCAATGACAAACCTACGATGCGGTCGTTGAAAACATCGAGTCCCATAGTCTCGGTATCGAAACAGAACTCCTCATAGCGCGAAATCTCCTCCACAACCCCTCTCAACTCATCTGCGGTGTAGATTGTACGATATTCGTGGGGGGTAGTCTGTGCCGTTGCCGGCATAAGACTCTCCTCGGCAGCTACCGTTGTCACCTCCTGCTCGGGTGCAACCTCGGCTGCAGGAGCGAACAGCGTAGGCTCGGGTGTCGCAGGTGTCGCAGGTGCATCAAACTGCGCAAACAGATCGCCCTGACCCTCCAATCGAGCCTGCTTCAGGGCGTGTGACTTAGTTCGAGCGACCTCGGCAAGTTGTGTTTGCGGAGCCTGCTTGGGGACATCGGTAATCTCCTCTGCCGGAGCAAGATTGGCCAAATCGTTCATAAACACCCTGAACTCCAACTCGGCAAACAACGCCTTCAGAGCATCAATATGCGGACAGCACACCGTCAGCTCCTCGGGGCGGAACTCTATGGGCACATCGAGGCATATAGTCGTCAATCGCTTGGCAAGCAATAACTTATCGCCCCATTCAGCGATATTTGCACCCACCTTACCACCGATACGATCGGCATTGGCAAGGATATTTTCGGCCGTACCCCACGCACGAACCAGCTTGCATGCTCCCTTCTCGCCAATACCCGGCACTCCCGGGATATTATCGGAGGAGTCACCCCACAGGGCCAAAATATCGCGCACCAAAATCGGATCTTCGATACCATATTTCTCGCAAATGTCTGAGCTCTTCACAATCTCGATGCCATCGCCCTTCTGCTTATAGAGGTGGCGGTGTTCGCCTACCAGCTGACCATAATCTTTGTCGGGCGTAACCATATAGACATCGTAACCGGCCTCGGCACCCTTGAACGCCAGCGTACCGATCACATCATCGGCCTCATAGTTTTCGACCTCGAGTATCGGAACACACATCGCCTCGAGCAGACGCTTGATGTAAGGCACCGACTCGATAATATCCTCGGGCGTAGCGGGACGATTGGCCTTATATTCGGGGAATATATCCTTACGGAAAGAGCCCCCCTTCGGGTCAAAAGCGACACCGAGCAGGTCGGGCTTCTCGCGTTTCTGGATATCGCGCAAGAACTTCGTAAAACCGAAAACTATCGACGTATTCATCCCCGAGCGGTTACGCATCGGGCGACCCATAAAGGCGTAGTAGTATTTGAAAATCAATGCGTAAGCATCGACTAAGAAGAGTTTTTTCATAAAGAGCGATTATTACTCGTTATCTTCGGCATACCACTCGGCAAACGAGGTGGCGGTTTCGTACATCTTCAGCGAGTGGAGCGCGACATTGGTTGGGAGTCGACGTGCGATACGCGAAGCGAAATCGGCAAGCATATTCTCGCATGTGGGTTGATAATCGACCAAGACCACATTGCCAAAGCCCTCACTCAGTGCCATGCTGAGCTGATCAGCACTCTCCGACCGGCGCATCACAAAAGCGTGATCCATCTTATCGACCACCTCCTCTCCGACCAAAGCCTTCAGCTCACCGAAGTCCATAACCATTCCATACTTCGGATTTGCCGGATCGGCTATCGGCTCTCCTATAATGGTGACATACAGGCGATAAGAGTGTCCGTGAATATGTCGACATTTGCCGTCATACCCTTCGAGGGCGTGTGCCGATTCGAAGGTAAACTCCTTGGTAAGTCTTATACGTGCCATAATGTTACTCTAAGCAGTCGACATGCACCTGACGCTGGAACGCCTCGTTCAGCGAGATATAGGTCTGCGTGGTCGAGACGCCCGGTACGGGCAGGATGCAGTTAAAGATTGTCTTCATCAGGTGGTCGTTATCCAAGCAGTAGAGTTTGACCATCACGTTGTAGGTTCCCGTGATAAAGTGACACTCCACAATCTCGGGTATGCGTTTGAGCTCCTCGACAGTCTTGAGCTGCAACTGTGGATCCTGAATACGGATACTGATAAAGGCGCAAACGTCAAATCCCATCTTCTTGGGGTCGACAATCAGACGGCTGCCAAGAATTACGCCCGAATCCTCCAGTTTCTTGATACGCTGATGAATTGCAGCACCCGAAATGCCGCACTCACGAGCAATCTCGAGGAACGGCATACGGGCATTATTAATCAAAAACTTCAAAATTTTACGATCAATCTCATCAAACAGGGGTTTCATATCTCACTCTATTTTATTACGTTCAACTCCTTACCAACCTTAACAAACGCCTCGACACAACGATCGAGCTGTTCGGTCGTATGACCTGCCGACACCTGCACACGGATACGCGCCTGCCCCTTCGGAACCACCGGATAGTAGAATCCCGTAACGAATACCCCCTCATCCTGCAGCTTGGCTGCAAAATCCTGCGACAGCTTGGCATCATAAAGCATTACCGCACAGATAGCCGATTGCGTAGGCTTAATGTCAAAGCCTGCCGCCAGCATCTTGGCACGGAAGTGCTCGACATTCGCCACCAGACGGTCGTGAATCTCGTCACTCTCGGCAAGCATCTTAAAGAGTTCTATGCCGGCACCCACAACCGCAGGGGGTAATGAGTTCGAGAAGAGGTAGGGACGTGAACGCTGGCGCAACATGTCGATAATCTCCTTGCGGCCCGTAGTAAATCCACCCACAGCACCTCCAAAAGCCTTACCAAGCGTACCTGTGATAATATCGACCTCTCCACGCAGGTTATAGAGCTCGGTGATACCGCGCCCCGTAGCACCCAGCACTCCTGCGGAGTGGCACTCATCGACCATCACCAGAGCATCATACTTGCGGGCCAACGCACAAATCTGGTCGAGTGGAGCAGCATTGCCATCCATCGAGAAGACTCCATCGGTCACAATGATACGGAAACGCTGTGCCTGCGCCATCTTCAACGCATTCTCCAACTCATCCATATCGGCATTGGCATAGCGATAACGCACCGCCTTGCACAGACGCACACCGTCGATAATCGAGGCGTGGTTAAGCGAGTCGGAGATGATAGCATCCTGCTCGGTTAGCAGTGGCTCGAAGACTCCGCCATTGGCATCGAAGCATGCGGCATAGAGGATTGTATCCTCGGTGCCGAAGTAGTCGGCAATGGCACGCTCAAGCTCTTTGTGGATATCCTGACAGCCACAGATAAAGCGCACCGACGACATTCCAAATCCGCGCTCATCCATAGCACGTTTTGCAGCCTCGATAAGGCGTGGATTATCCGATAGTCCGAGGTAGTTGTTGGCGCAAAAGTTAAGCACAGGTTTCTCGGCAACGGTGATTTCGGCACGCTGGGGTGAGCATATTATGCGTTCGGTCTTATAGAGGCCGGCCTCGCGGATCGACTGCAATTCGGCTTGCAGATGCTCTTTGATTTTTCCGTACATAGGGCAAAAAAATGTTGTTTTGTTATTGTTTGTTACAAAGATATGAATTTCCTGCCGAAAAATAGGCATATTTTTCGCACAAATCTTACAAATTGCAACATTTTTTACTCTAAAGGGTCGAGCGAGGGAGGCTTCGACCTAAAAATTCATGGCGCAAGCCACACCGAGAGCATTCTGTTCGGGATAGTACATGGGGGTTGTCACCAACGCCTTGCGACGATCCATTCTGAAGATTTTTCGATTGAGTGGCAGCATCCAGTATCCGATACGTGCCGAGATAATGCCGACTCCCGCTCCGGCAAGGACATCATTCAACCAATGGCGGCCATTATACAAGCGCATAAATGCCACTCCCGTAGCCACCGTATATGCCGCAATTCCGTAGCCCAAGCCATACTCCGAACGCACGAGCTCCGCACCGGCAAAGGCCGTGGCCGTATGCCCCGAAGGGAAAGAGTTGCGAGCCCCCGTATCGGGTCGTTTTTCACGGATGGTATATTTAAGTGCATTGGTCAGCGCTGTCATTGATATATAGGTGACAGCCGCTACACAGATACGCTCGGGAACGGTATGCTTCGCCTTGATACGACGCGTGACACAAAAGCCGAGGTAGCCGGCCACCGGCAGATACTGCAGATAGTCATCAAAGTGGAGATATTGTCCGTTGCGCATGGTGGTCATGCCATCTCTCACAGCACAGTTGATACCCCGCATCGGGGCATTCTCGCCAATACCGAGCGTACCGACCAAAAACAACGCACCCGGGACCACCAACTGCTCTGCACGGAAGCGGGTCGTAGCATCGCTATGCTCCTGCCACCACCCCTTTTTGCGCAACACGACACTGCTATTGCCGCTGCCGGCAGCGCCCTTACGCGCGACATCTATACTATATTTATATTTAGTGGAGTCAGCAACAGAGGTCTGCGCCACCGACATCTTCGGGGCACTCATCAAGGTTGCCAACAGCAAAATCAGAGTTGCAATATATCGCATAAGGTGCTAAATATATCGCAAATGTACAAAAAAAATGAGTATTACTACAAATAGACAATAGAATTTGTCCGATCAGACAATCTTGATAGGCTCGACATGGATAGCAACCATCGTACCCTCTCCAAAACGCTTGCGCAGACGGTGTTCAATAGACTCTGTCAGAGAGTGTGACTCGCGGACACTCATATCGCCATCGACACGAATATGCACTTCGATGGCTATATTCGCACCGATACGACGTGTGCGCAGGTTATGAGGATGGCTGATGGCAGCATCCTCGGTAACGATTTCGATTATCTCCTCCTCAACATCACTCGGCAGTGAGCTCTCGACCAATTCATTAAAACCTTTGCGCAGCAGATCGACAGCTACTTTCAAAATCATTGCAGCTACCACAATAGCGGCTATCGGATCGGCTACAATCCACTTTCCGCCAAGTGTATACGCACAAGCGACACCAACAAGAGATCCTACTGAAGAAAGAGCATCGCTGCGATGGTGCCAGGCATTGGCAACAACTGCCGGCGACTCTGTAGCCTTACCGACCCTGATCGTATAGCGATAGAGCAACTCCTTCGCCACAATTGACACCACCGCTGCAACCAAAGCCACAAATTCGGGGCGGTCAACCAGCTCTCCGCGAATGACAGCGGCAATTTTTTGTGCCGAGTCGACACAAATACCCACTCCGACAGCTCCCAAAGTCAAGGCAATAATGATGGATGCGACGGTCTCATACTTGCCATGGCCGTAGTCGTGCCCCTCATCTTTAGGCTTTGCCGAGAGGCGCACAAAGAAGAGTACCACACAATCCGTAGCGAAGTCCGAAATCGAGTGCACAGCATCGGCAACCATTGCCGAACTGCGGCCAAATATGCCGGCAGCGAGCTTTGCTAATGACAATAGAAGATTTACCGCGAAACCCACAAGGGTCACGCGGTAAATCTTTTGGACTCTGTCTGACGGTTGTCTATGCATACATATTTATATCTACGAGGCACTTGGCCCGTAGTCTATTAATAACTCTTTGCGAAGAGCACTCGGCAGTGCGACGGTTTGCCCGTGAAGATACACTTACCCTCCTCAGGCTCGGCATCAATCGGAATACAGCGAATCGTAGCCTTCGTAGCATCCTTGATAGCCTGCTCGGTCTCGGGAGTACCATCCCAATGTGCCGAGATAAAACCACCCTTCGTATTGAGCACCTCGACGAACTCCTCCCACGTATCTACGCGGGTAATCATCGAATTGCGATAGTCGAGAGCCTTCTTGAAGATATTTTGCTGGATTTCGTCAAGCAGTGCAACGATACGCTCCGTAAGTCCCTCCTGCGGAACAACCTCCTTGGTCAGCGTATCACGGCGAGCCAGCTCGATGGTGCCATTCTCCATATCACGAGGACCGAGAGCCAGACGAACAGGCACTCCCTTCAACTCGTACTCTGCAAATTTGAAGCCCGAACGCACATTGTCGCGCAAGTCGACCTTTACGCTAACGCCCTTTGCCTTCAGCTCGTCAGCAATAGCATTCATGCGCTCTGCCATAACCTGCAACTGCTCCTCTCCCTTGTAGATGGGAACCATCACAACCTGAATAGGTGCAAGCTTCGGAGGCAGAACCAATCCGTTATTGTCGGAGTGAGCCATGATGAGCGCACCCATCAGTCGGGTCGATACGCCCCACGACGTTGCCCACACATACTCAAGCTTACCCTCCTTGTTGACATACTGCACATCGAACGCTTTGGCGAAGTTCTGGCCGAGGAAATGCGATGTACCGCTCTGCAGAGCCTTACCATCCTGCATCAGTGCCTCGATAGTCAAGGTATCCTCCGCACCTGCAAATCTCTCATTAGGCGACTTGTGGCCAACGACAACCGGCACACCCATCCAATTCTCGGCAAAATCCTGATATACGCGAATCATCTTCTCTGCCTCCTCGATAGCCTCCTCACGAGTTGCGTGAGCTGTGTGGCCCTCCTGCCAGAGGAACTCTGCCGTACGCAGGAACAGACGAGTACGCATCTCCCAGCGCACCACGTTGGCCCACTGATTGCAGAGAATCGGGAGGTCGCGATAAGATTGGATCCAATTCTTATATGTATTCCAGATGATGGTCTCCGAAGTCGGACGAACGATCAACTCCTCCTCGAGGCGTGCTGCAGGGTCCACAACCACACCATTACCCTCGGGGTCGTTCTTCAAGCGATAGTGGGTAACAACTGCGCACTCCTTGGCGAAGCCCTCGACGTGACTCGCCTCGCGCGAGAAGAACGACTTTGGAATAAAGAGCGGGAAGTAGGCATTCTGGTGACCCGTATCCTTGAACATCTTATCCAAAGCTGCCTGCATCTTCTCCCAGATAGCATAACCATAGGGTTTGATAACCATACAGCCTCTAACAGCGGAGTTTTCCGCCAATCCGGCCTTCACGACCAACTCATTGTACCACTGCGAATAGTTGTCATCCGCCTTGGTCAAATCTTTAAGTTCTACTGCCATAAAAAAATTACCTTTGCATTTTTCTGACTGCAAAGGTAATCATTTATTGTGAATTAACAACGAAAAACTTCTATCTACATTTAGAATCTGAAGCCCAAGGTCATAATTACATTATGACGGGTCAGTTTTGTCCGGACAATTCCGCTGTAATCATCCTTGTAGAGGGTATTGCCGGATGACGGATCCACCTCGCCGACTCGGTCAATCGCGTAGAACAGTCGGTAATCTGTTTGGCGGGCAGCCGCATACTGGTAGGTCACATCGACAAATATAAATCCGAACGAAACGCCCACACCACCCGTTGCATATTGGGTCTGGTAGGTCACAGGCGAAGAGAATATGATCTGTTTATCCTTGACCATCGAGCCGTTGAAACCATAGCCCGCACGAAGAGCCAAAATCGGAATCGGTTTCACCTCGGCACCTACGCGCACCGTGTTCGAGCCCTTGAAGTATTGACGGAAAAAATCGTCGTAGACTCCCTTACCCACAGGGGTCTTTCGCGTGCGGATGCCGTTATACCAATCCCGCTCGTAGTCGACCGAGATGATCGCCTTATCGCCAAAGGTGTACGACGCACCAAAGAGCAGTCGTGCCGGTGAGGTGAAATCCCAGCTATTGGGGCCGTTATCACGCCACACCTCCGTCATGGCCTCAGGATCGGGCGAAATCACCTTGCCTGTCGAGTTATCCCTCACACGCGAAACCATGGCCGCCTGATAGGAGTAGTCCAGCGAGTAGTATGTGGGCGTATGGAATGCCACACCCAAACGCAGGTTCTCAATCGGTCGATAGGTCAAGCCAATTTTGAAATTCACGCCCGAGCCATCGGTAATTGAGGTTTGGTTATAGTTGAAATAGCGCAATTCATTACCCGAGGGAGCATTCCCCTCGGCATAAAAGTACTCCTCGCCATAGTACACTTCACGACGTTGATAGATGCTCTGAATGCCGAGCGTAGCTCCAACATAGAACTTGTTTTGGATGTTCATACCCACCGAAAGGTCATATTCGCCAATCGAGCCTTTGCTGTTGAGCGAGGCATATTGGTCAACCACGGGATTCGTACCATACATATCGGGAGCCCAAGCCCGCTGATTGCCATCGTTATCCTTATCGTATACCAAGCCACAACGATAGCCGAGTGCTGCACCCCAATACTTTGGGTCGATACGCCACCAATCGAAGTAGTCGTCGCTATCGTAGAAGTCATCCGAGCGCATGCCGCTCTGTTGGAGCTGGCGAGCAAAGACTCCGGCAATCGAAGAGTTGTTGTCGGGGCGATAGAACGACGTACGATTGTTCAAGTCGGCAATGCGGTTATAGCCAAAACCTACATTGACGGCAAGAATCTTTCCCGTACCTTCATAAGCCTTAAACATCATGCCGAAGTTCGACATCGAGAAGCGGGTCGAGGTATTGCTTTCGTATGAGGGGTCGGCATTTGTCGAGTGCGCAACACCAATCATCGGGGTCAGAATCACCTCATTGGTACGATACATTCCCAGACCTGCCGGATTAATCATAAGTGATGACATGTCGCCACCGAGCGAGGTCATCGCTCCGGCCATAGCTGCCGAACGTGCCGTACCGAAGGTGTACGAGTGCTGCGAATAGTTAAACATATCCATAGCCGTAACACCGCTCGGATCGATTATCGCTCCGCCAATATTAAATCGTTGTTGCGCAGTGCCGCTGCCAACCATTGCCACAACCAAAAGCACCGCTATCGCAAATCTTTTCATCTCTCTGTCATTTTTCTGTCTACACATGTCTAAAGCCTCACAAAATGGGCATCAGCATTGATACAGCCCACGCCATTGGGCCCCTTCAAATCTATCGTCCCAACGAATTACCGCCTCGGTGGCCGCCACTGCTGCCACCCGAGAATCCGCCACTGTTCGAACTGCCCGAGCCAAACGATGAGTTTCCGCTATTGGTATTTCCCCACGGATTGACACTGTTGTTAATGCTGTTTCTCGTGTCGTTCTCGTTTCTATTGAAGAACGACGAGGTTCCTCGGCGGTTGCGCTCCGCTGCACTGCTACTCGAGCCTGTAGTGCGACCGGGCTGTGACGTTGTCCCTCGCGACACTCCGCTACCATTCTGTGCACCACGCACTCCCGCAACACCACTATTGACGGCAGAGCCCGTTCCCCTATCAAAAACACCTGAGCCATTGACAGTTCCGCGCATCGGTTGTCGGCTGCCATAGCTCTTTCCCGACGAGGGTGATGTGTATGACGGACGGTTAACCAACTGCTCGCGACGCGGAGGCTGACCTCCGTGTCCGGCTCCGTGATGAGGCGGACGACCTACGCCATGGTGCGGCGGATAGTAGCCGGGGCCCCAGCCCCAGTGCGGATGACCCCATCCCGGGCCCCAACCATAGCCCCACCAAGTGTGATAGGGGTTATAGCAGATACCCCAATTCCAATCCCACCAAGAGTAGCGAGGATACCCCCACCACGCACCTGCACCATAATAGAATGGCTCGGCCCAGCCGAAGTACCAATTACCGACAGCAAAAGTCATATTCGTTGCGCCCCACGTTCCGAACATCGAGGATATATACTTAGGCTCGACCCATACCTGGTCGCCCGACACCATTATGTTATAGAATGCCGGATCGTATGCCGTAACATAGTGGTAAGCATCACCATATCGGAAATCGTAATAGCTCGACGGCAGTCGATAGGTAGACGAGCGAAATCCATACAGGCGACGTGCATAGGCACTCTCATAGGTATCCGCCACAACCGACGAATAGTTCGGTGCGGAGGCATATTCCGAATAGAGATTTTCAACAGCCTGAGCACGAACTCTTGACGCTGCTGCCTCCTGTCGTTTAGCTATTGCTACCGTATCGTGAACTCCGTACATGCCATCACCGGCACTTACCGTTGCATAGTAGGCCGATGAGCAGGCGGACATCAATACCGATGCCGCAAATATCATCAAAACACTCTTAAGACTTTTCATAACACAAACTCTTTTTCCGGCCGGGACATTCCGCCATCTACTATCATAACGAAAACCATACCCGCAATTGTATACTCTGCCTGTTACAAATATAGTGAAATTCGAATAAATAAGTCAAATGAAGCGGTTAAAAATGACAAAATCGGGGGTGAATAGGACCGAAGCCAACCTCTTTCATGCAAAAAGTCACACAAAACCGACCAAAAAAACTTGACCATAGAGAGCAAAAGTGTGACAATCTGTTGTTTTTTTTGTACATTTGTCGCATCTACCGTTTGAAATCGCAGTAACGAGTCGGGAGCCCCAATAATCTACTCGGGTTGTTCCTATTGGCAGTAGATAACAGTTGGTTACTTTTTAACAAAAAAATACTTATCGCCTATGTATCACGAGAAGATCTATTTCGCACCCGAAGTACGGGTCACCACATTCTACGCAGAACGTGGCTTTGCCGGCACTTCGAACCTCCAAGACCCAATAGAAAAAGATCCAATTGAATGGTAATTATGAAGAGATTTACTATCTTGTCCATGCTGGTGGCTCTGCTTACGGCCTGCACCGAGGACTACACGTCCGATGTAGCTCCCAGCGATGGCAATACGATTTATGCCTCCATTGCAGAGATGGAGAGTAGCAGTCGCGTGCAGCTCAGCGACAACAAACATACCGTATGGAATGCGGGAGATTGCATCGTGGTCTACAACTCGGAGGCCATGTACGAATACCGATTCAATGGCAAGGACGGCGACCGCGAAGGCTCGTTCTCTAGAATCGGTTACTATCTGAGCATGAGCGACTATGAGCATGGCTTCGCTCAAAATCAGTGGTCGGCATTCTACTCTACCGACACCCGATTCTACCCGGGCTATGCGACAGTCGGAGAGCAGAGTTACCTGACATTTGCAACAATGATTCCTCAGACCGTCGCCTACCTAAAGGATAGCTACGGGCTGAAAACCAACATTATGCACGGCTCGAGTACGGACGGAGTGAATTTCCAATTCAAAAACATGATGGGCTATCTCCGTCTGAGCGTCATAGGAAGCAAGTGTGTGCAGAGTGTCGAGCTGTCGAGCCCCGATGGCAACATCATGTCCGGACAGTATGTTATCGGCATCGTCAACACCTCGGTTTGTGGTTGGACGCAGGGCACCTCTACCAATCAGATAATCGACTGTGGTAGCGAGGGTGTACAACTGAGCGCAACGCCAACAAACTTCTATTTCGCTCTACCACCGCAAATCTTTGATAATGGTATAGCTGTGACCATCAACTTCACCGATGGCTCGTCCTACCAGAAGCGCACCACAAAGCGCATCACTATCGAGCGCAACGCCATTCAGCCGATGGCTATGCTCGACACGGCAGCAGACCCCTACACTCAAAAAATCTACATCTACCACTCGGGTGATTGCGTTTCGGCCCCGATGGTTGACGGCTCCACAGGCATAATCCTTTGGGGTGATGGCGAGAGCTCGCTGTTGAGCAAGTTCACAAGCTACAACTACACGGATGGCTTGCCCTCGCACACCATAACGGTCAAGACGGACCATGCAAACGCCTTTACGATGCACGATTTCTCCGGCATCTCGAAGATTGACCTCTCTAACTTTTAATCGGAATTAGCGTATGAAAAAGATTGTTTTGATGATAATGTCGCTCCTGGCAGCATTGGGTCTGCAGGCGGCTCCGATTAGCGGAGAGAAGGCGTTGAAGATAGCGACCGATTTCTTTGCCGATGGCACTCGTACCTCATCGGCACCCATTACATTGGTTTGGTCAGGCAACTCACTCTCCACGACCGTAAAGCACTCTGTTGGAGCAGCAAGTGAGGGCTCTGCACTGCTCTACATCTTCAATCGTGGCTCAAACGGCTTTGTAATAGTGGCCGGCGACGACTCTATCCCACAGCCGATTATCGCCTACTCGAAAGAGAGAGAATTTACAGTCAGCAATATGGCTCCTGCCACACGCGCCATCATAGATGCGTGGGGAAAGCAGATTGAGGCAGCTCGCAACGGAGATGTCAAGGCACAACAGATGGCCACATCAGCCACAACCGATCTGCTCTACGACACAGCTCTGTGGAGTCAGGGCGAGCCCTACAACCGTGAGGCTCCGGTATTGCACAACGAGCGTTCACTGACCGGCTGTGTAGCTACGGCAATGGCCATTATCGCCTACCACAACAAGTGGCCCGACAAGGGCGAGGGAACAACACCCCAATACTCTTTCTCGGGCAGCAACTGCGAAGAGATCCACACCGTCCCTGCCAACACTCTCGGTCGCACCTACGACTACAACTCCATGCTGAGCAACTACAACAATGGCTACACCGAGACGCAGGCCAATGCTGTGGCGGCTCTGATGAAAGATATGGGCACCTCGGTCTATATGGCGTACCACCCGGAGGCCTCCGGCTCAACAAGCAGTGTGGTACCGATAGCCTTTGCCGAATACTTCAAATACTCGAAAAGCTCGCTGCTGATCACCCCTAACGGCAAATCGGTACAGGAGTGGACAGCTATGCTGCAGGAGAATGTCGCAACTTACGGCCCTACCTTCTTCAGCGGCGTCGGTGCAGCCGGTGGCCATGCCTTTGTGATTGACGGATTTAACAAGTCGGGATATTTCCACATCAACTACGGCTGGGGCGGTGCCAACAACGACTACTACTACCTGCCCAACATCGAGTTCTATGCCGAGCAGACGGCCCTGTTTTATCTGGAGCCTGACCCCAACAACACCTCGACATATCGTGATTACATAACATTGAGCTACTTCCTGGATAATGACGACACCGAATATCGAGGTCTCTACACTACATCATCCAAGATCGAAGAGGGCAAGGCTATTCCCTTATACATGGGCGCCATAGTCAATAGCGGAATCACCGACTTCAATGGCCACATAAGTCTTGCATGGTGCGACAAGAACGGAGCTCCAAAAAAGGACCTTGTCGTATTCCAATCCCCAACCTTGAGCCCGAGATATCTGATTCGTCTAACGACCGAAGTGGAGTGCCCGAGCAACTTGGCCGAGGGCGACCGCCTACGACTCTTCTACAAGGGTCAATACTCCAATGACAAGTGGGAGTGGATGCAATCGAGCAGCAACAACGCTTGGAGCGAGATTATACTGAAAGCCTCACCCGAGGAGATAGCCTCTTCGCTGGAGTTAACCTACTCGAAGAGCGACAAGACCGTATCTCTCAGTGCGTTAATGGCTCTGCAAATCACCGTCACCAATGCCGACGGAGCGCAGGTCGCATACACCGAGACTCCGATGTCCAAGTTTACGATAATTGACGTCTCGGAGTTCGATGGCGAGTACACCTTCTCGATAGCCTCGGGAGGCGAACCCTACAACCTCGTGCTTCAGTTCTAAACAGCTGAACCTTACAACAAGGCTGCCCGACCGGATTGGTCGGGCAGTATTGCTTTTTTCGAGATATTGCAGAGCCTCCCTGCAAGAGGTAGGACACAAAGGGTGTCACGATCAGATAAATCACTAACAATATGGCAATTACACCGCAATTGTCACGGCTGAGTTCTCCTCACTTTAGCTATCAAGGAGAGGTGTTATCAGTCAAAAAAAGTGGTAAAATCAAAAAAAAATGCCTTGAAATTGTCTACTTAAAAAAATATTTATATATTTGCACTCCGAAATCGCAACAACAAGCACAAGGAGAGGTGCCGGAGTGGTC
>JAFQFG010000065.1 GCA_017398695.1 Alistipes sp. | reverse complement strand
CCGTCTCCAAGCTCACTGCGGAATCTGCTGATGACGGTTTCGGTCAGTGCGGCGAGATTTTCGTCAATCTCCGAAGGGTGCAGGTAGCCTTTTTGAAGTGTTGCAAATCGCTTGCAAAGACTCTTCTCCGTTGAAATGATATCTCCCATGCGGGTGGTATATTCCGCTACTGACCCGATCGTTGCATCGGGATGATTTATATCAGATTCCAACTTCTTGAACTTGACGTAATTGAGGCGAATTTCAAACATTAATCGCAAGTGTTCGAGATCGGCCTTGTTACGTTTTGGCTTCATCTTGCTTAATGTGGCAATAGTCATGTTGAGCTCGTCGATAATCTCCTCATAACTCTTTCGCTCTCCGCGATGGTCGGCACGCGGCTGGGCCCGAGGAAAACGGACTTGCGGGATGGTCAGCAAACTGTATAGGGCTGTGCCCTCATCCGCAGATAGCCCCAATTGTTGCTGGGCATACTCCTTAACAACCGATTCGGGTTCTATCGGTTCGACTTGATTGAGCGCCTTGCCATACATGTAAATCAGGAGGTTAAATCCGTTCATCGGATAAACATAACGCAACGGAATCATGTCGATAACCTCATGATCGAGTTCCCAAATGGTGCTGAATATGCCGGAGGTGCTCCATGATGTCATGACGATGCCGTTGTATTGCTGTTCGCGGCAGTAGGGGATGAAGACTTTCTGATTGTTAAAATGTTTCTCCCACATGGTAATGTGCATGTTGTCCGGATGGCTGCGGATGGAGGGTGCACCCCAAAATTTCACTCCCTGTTTGGCCAACGACTCCGCATCCCCGAACTCGCGATTGCTCCATCCGTAGTTCCAATCGACAAATATGGTCTCTTTGGGGAGATCTTTGATGTATTCGGGGTGGGCAAGGATAATATCTGCCCACATTACGGGAATCTTTCCATGGCGGATAACAAGGTTGCAAATCTCTTTCATGTAATCAACAAAGAGCTTGGATGTGCCCTCTTTGGCCACCTTTTCGGCACATTTGGGGCAGACCCCGAGCAGACGTGTTTCATCGCCGCCGATATGAAAGTAGCGACTTGTGTGTAGTGATATCATATCGGCCAAGAGTTCGTCGAAAAGATGAATGCACTCTGCGGTTTTGAGAGGGCATATCTGTGTCGGATCGGTTTTGCTCTCGGCAAGAGATGAGTAACGGACGTGACGCAGAATGTAGTCGGTGTGTCCGAATGTCTGTTGCAGGGGGATGACGTCAATGCCCAATGCTGTGCAGTGCTTTACGAAATCACGGATTTCATCGCGGGTATATGCATACTTTGACGAGATGGTGAAGTGCTTTTCGTAGGGGAACGAGGCCTCGTACTCCATCAGGATTGTATTGACGCCTATTTCGTGCAGCCGGGTGGCAAAAGCCTTGAGTGCCGGCATGGTCATAATCTCGGTGCGGAGGTCGATGTGAAAACCTTTGACCTTAAAATCGTGAGCCTCAGCGCGGTGGATGTTTATTATCGCCAAAACCATAGTGGCGATGATTAGTAACGGGCGAATAAACCTTTTCATGTGGGATAGCGGTTGTTTATTGTCTGCAAATATAATAATCTTTCGGTCAAAAGACAAGAAGATGAGAGGTAAAAGGAAATTGTGCTGTTTGTTGATAAAAAATAGAAGAATTAGTTTCTTTTTTCAAAAAGAAAAGAGTATCTTTGTGCGGTTTGTGAAAAAACTAACAGAAAGGTGCTCCGATTGAGAGAATAATTAAGTGAATAATGCCGTGAACGGAGCAATGTTGAAGAGAGAATACAATATCAAATTCAATACAATTTTAACAATTTTCTAAAAACTTAAAGCTATGAAAGTTTCACACATTGAACATCTCGGCATTGCCGTAAAGAGCCTTGATGAGGCGATTCCTTATTGGGAGGGTGCACTCGGCCTGAAGTGCTACAAAATTGAGGAGGTTGCAGACCAGAAGGTTCGCACCGCATTCTTTATGCTCGGTCAGACCAAAATCGAGCTTTTGGAGGCTACCTCGGAGGATTCGACCATTGCGAAGTTTATCGAGAATAAGGGTATCGGTATCCACCACATGGCTCTTGCCGTAGAGGGCATCGAGGAGCAGCTGGCTGATGCAGAGGCTCAGGGTATCCGTCTTATTGACAAGACTCCGCGCAAGGGTGCAGATGATATGACTATCGCATTCCTTCACCCGAAGAGCACGCAGGGTATCCTTACCGAGCTTTGCGAGAAGAAATAAAAATCGCCTAACGAGGTGATTTCGTCGTTACGCTCACTTTTTAACTGCTCACATAGGTCAACTATGCTCCGCGTTAAAAAGTTTCGCAAGCCTTGAAATCCCTCTCGTTATACGCTTTTTTGGAACAAACGACAAATTCAAAATAATTCATAAAACATTATGAGCGAAATTCAAAACAAAATTAACAAACTCATCGAGAATCGCGAGTTGGCTCGATTGGGTGGTGGCGAAAAGGCTATCGAAAAGCAGCACGAGAAGGGTAAGTATACCGCTCGTGAGCGTATTGCAATGTTGCTTGACGAGGGTAGCTTCGAGGAGTTCGATATGTTCGTGACTCACCGTTGCTATGACTTCGGTATGGAGAAGAAGCACACCTTTGGTGATGGTGTGGTAACCGGTTACGGTACGATTGCCGGCCGTTTGGTTTATGTCTTTGCACAGGACTTCACCGTGACTGCAGGTTCGTTGTCGCTGGCTTTGGCCGACAAGATTTGCAAGGTTATGGATATGGCTATGCGTAATGGTGCTCCCTGCATCGGTCTTAACGACTCGGGTGGTGCACGTATCCAGGAGGGTGTGAACGCTCTGGCCGGTTATGCAAACATTTTCCAGCGTAACGTGATGTCGTCGGGTGTTATTCCCCAGATTTCGGCAATTTTCGGTCCTTGCGCAGGTGGTGCAGTTTACTCGCCGGCGCTTACCGACTTTATCATCATGAAGAAGCAGACTTCGAACATGTTCCTTACCGGCCCGAAGGTTGTTAAGACCGTTACGGGTGAGGATGTAACACAGGAGCAGTTGGGTGGTGCTACAATGCACACCACAAAGTCGGGTGTTGCTCACTTCGCAGTTGATACCGAGGAGGAGGGTATCGAGCTTATCAAGAAGCTTATCTCGTATATTCCCCAGAACAACATGGAGGATGCTCCGCTTGCAACATGCACCGACAGCATCGCTCGTTTGGAGGATTCGCTCAATGAGATTATCCCCGATAATCCCAACCAGGCATACGACATGTATGAGGTTATCAAGGCCATCGTTGATAACGGTGAGTACCTTGAGTCGCAGGCTGGCTATGCTAAGAATATCATCACCTGCTTCGCTCGCTTCAACGGTCAGTCGGTAGGTATCATCGCTAACCAGCCTAAGTTTATGGCAGGTGTGCTCGATATCAACGCTTCGCGTAAGGCTGCACGTTTCGTGCGTTTCTGCGACGCTTTCAATATTCCTATCGTAACCCTCGTAGACGTTCCGGGCTTCTTGCCGGGTACTACTCAGGAGTATGGTGGTGTGATTACTCACGGTGCAAAGCTTCTGTTTGCTTACTGCGAGGCTACTGTGCCTAAGGTTACCGTTACTCTGCGTAAGGCTTACGGTGGTGCATACATCGTTATGTCGTCGAAGCACATCCGTGGCGATATCAACTACGCTTGGCCTACTGCCGAGATCGCAGTTATGGGTGCAAGTGGTGCTGTTGAGGTATTGCACGCAAAGGCTTTGGCCGCATTTACCGATGCTGAGGAGAAGGCGAAGTTTGTTGCCGAGAAGGAGCAGGAGTACAAGGATTTGTTCTCGAACCCCTACAACGCAGCACGCTACGGCTACATCGACGATATCATCGAGCCGCGCAACACTCGTTTCCGCATTATCCGTGCTTTGCAGTCGCTTGCAACCAAGCGTTTGCAGAACCCCGCACGTAAACACTCGAACATTCCTTTGTAATCAACGAACTTTTGACTTATGAATACAATTAATGGATGGTCGGATATGTTGCTGACAGCTCTTGTAGGCTTCCTGATTGTGTTTGCGGTATTGGTCCTACTCATCTTCGTAATGAAGGCTATGGGTTGGGTATTTACTCGCGAGCACAAGGCAAAGGTGGCTGCATCGGCACAGACTGCACATGCTCACGACCACGCAATCAGCGACCAGGAGTTGGCTGCCGCAATCATTACGGCACTGAAGCTCTACAAGAGCGATCTGCACGACCGCGAGTCGGAGACGTTGACTATCAACCGAATCACTCGTGCGTACTCGCCTTGGAACTCTAAAATTCACGGATTGACTCAGTTACCTGAGCGTAAATAATTAAGACTTTAAGACAAGATGAAAAAGTATTCATTGAAGATAAACGGCAATCAGTACGAAGTAAAGATTGACGACGTAAATGAGGCATCGACTTTGGCACACGTTACTGTTAACGGTACTAAGTACGATGTTGAGATTGAGGGTGGCAAGGGTAAGCCAGTCTCCAAACCGCAGGTTATCGCGGCTCCCGAGTCTACGGGTCTGTCGGTAACTCCGAAGACTCCTATTGCAACCAAGCCGGCTGCTGTGGCTGCTCCTGCATCGGGTTATAAGGTTACTTGCCCGCTGCCGGGTACAGTTCTTTCGCTTGCTGTGAAGGAGGGCGATACCGTAGCCGCAGGTCAGACCGTGGCTGTTTTGGAGGCTATGAAGATGGAGAACAACATCGATGCAGAGCGCGGTGGTGTTGTTAAGCAGGTGCTTGTTTCGGCAGGTGCTACCGTAATGGAAGGTGATGTTTTACTTGTCATAGAGTAGTGTTATGAGTGCTCTGTTACAGTCAAGTAATTTCATTGTCGAGAGTCTTGGCAAGTTTGTCGAGACTGCGGGCTTTACGGCATTTTTTGCCGAGGGCGGCTACAAATATCTGATTATGATTGCTGTGGCTTGCTTCCTTCTGTGGCTCGCCATTAAGAAGCAGTTTGAGCCTCTCTTGCTGTTGCCCATCGCATTCGGTATGTTGCTCACCAACTTGCCGGGTGCCGAGATGTTCCACTCCGACCTCTTTGCCGGTGGTAAGGTTCATTGGTTGGAGCTCTACCAGAAGGGTGGTCTTATCGACTATCTCTACCTCGGTGTTAAGCTCGGTATCTATCCCTGCTTGATTTTCGTGGGTGTAGGTTCGATGACCGACTTCGGTCCGCTGATTGCTAACCCCAAGAGCTTCTTGCTAGGTGCTGCGGCACAGATCGGTATCTTCGCAACGTTCCTCGGTGCTTACGCTCTGGGATTCTCGCCTAACGAGTGCGGTAGTATCGGTATTATCGGTGGTGCGGATGGCCCTACCTCGATCTTCTTGACCGCGAAGTTGGCTCCCGAGTTGCTCGGTCCTATCGCTATTGCAGCTTACTCGTATATGGCACTCGTTCCGGTAATCCAGCCTCCCATCATGAAGGCTCTCACGACCGAGAAGGAGCGTAAGATTCGTATGTCGCAGTTGCGTCAGGTGTCGAAGACCGAGAAGATTATCTTCCCCGTGGTTATTACTATCATCATCTCGTTGCTCTTGCCGTCGGCTGCTCCTCTGGTGGGCTGCTTGATGCTCGGTAACTTGATGAAGGAGTGCGGTGTTGTTGATCGTCTGTCGAAGACCGTTCAGAACGAGTTGATGAATATCGTGGTTATCTTCCTCGGTATCTCGGTGGGTGCTACTGCTACGGCAGAGTCGTTCCTTAACTTCCAGACACTCTTCATCCTTGCGCTCGGTATCATCGCATTCAGCTGCGGTAGTGCAGGTGGTGTGTTGTTGGCGAAGTTGATGAACTTGTTCGTGCCGGAGGGTAAGAAGATTAACCCGCTTATCGGTTCGGCAGGTGTGTCGGCTGTACCTATGGCTGCACGTGTGTCGCAGACCGTTGGTCAGCAGTACGACAAGTCGAACTTCCTGTTGATGCACGCTATGGGTCCCAATGTGGCAGGTGTCGTTGGTTCGGCAGTTGCTGCAGGTATCCTCTTGGCGTTCCTCGGATAGTACATATATACTAATAGTAGAGAGGGTAGTCCAACGCGGGCTACCCTCTCTGCTGTTTGTATGGTTATTTATCGAAGGAGCTACATTACTCCAAAAAATCTTTGTTCACGATGACCTTGACGGCTCGGTGCAGAATGTTGAAATTTAGTGGCGTGTGACCGAGAAGCTCGCCATCTACCTCAAGCGGCATCTCGGGAGAGGCCTCAACTTTGATACGACTGCCTTGGAGGTGCTGGACGTGGCCAATCTC
This sequence comes from Alistipes sp., assembly GCA_017398695.1. Classification (GTDB taxonomy): domain Bacteria; phylum Bacteroidota; class Bacteroidia; order Bacteroidales; family Rikenellaceae; genus Alistipes. The sequence goes on along the minus strand of JAFQFG010000065.1, from coordinate 8,194 downwards.
GTAAATCGTACCATTGAAGAGTTTCTTCAGGCGGAAGACGATGTGCCACCAATGCACCGGCCTGATAAGTGTAACATCAAACAGTCCGTCATCTGCTACCGCTGCGGGCAACTGCTGGATTCCTCCACCATTATATTTGCAGATGCCGATTGCAAAACTGAATAACAGATCGTTGTATACTAACTTGTCGTCAACCCAGACCTTTACACCCGGCGACTTGTAGCCGAAGAACGCTCGCACAAGGCTCATCAGATAGAGGCTCTTGCCCTTGCGGCCCTTTGCCTTTTCGTGATTGAAGAGCTTGATTGTGTGAGCATCCAAGCCGCCACCGGCAACGTTGGCAATATAGCGCGTCTGTGTGAACTTAGACTCTTCGTAGGTTATCTCACCGACATCCTGCAAGAAGGTGTACCCATCGCGAATGGCACGAATGGCTGCCGAGTAGTTGCGAGGAATGCCGAACATGCGAATCCAGTCGTTACCTGTGCCAAGCGAGATTACGGCAAGAGTAACCTCGGTGGACGGGACCTCTTTCTGGATAAATAGTCCGTTTACAACCTCATGCAACGTACCATCGCCTCCAATAACGATGATTTTGCGGTATCCCTTCTGTATTGCGCTGACCGTTAGTTCGGTCGCGTGGTGCTTGTGCTCTGTAAATACAGGGTCGGCAGGGATGCCGTTGTCGCGCAGGAGTTTTGAAATCTGCGGAAAGTCCTCCAACCCGTGACCCATACCGGCCACGGGATTGACTATGGCGAACCACCGTTCGCTCACCGGTAAACGCTCCACGGCTAAGCTACTTTACGGGTGCGTTCTTCAGTGTGTCGAGCAAGAATTCATAGAATTTTGCTACCGATGCAATCTCAACCTTCTCATCGGGTGAGTGAGGATAGCAGATTGTCGGTCCGAACGATATCATATCGAGATTGGGGTAGGTGCCACCGATAATTCCGCACTCCAATCCCGCGTGGATAGCCATCACTGCCGGCTCCTTGCCGTAGAGTGCGTTGTACGAAGCCTTCATCGCGTGAAGGATGGGTGACTGCATGTTGGGGTTCCAGCCATCGTAACTTCCCGACAACTCGACAGTTGCACCGGCCAACTCAAACACAGACTTAATAGCCTCGCCAAGAGCCTCCTTCTCGCTATTCATCGAGCTGCGCAACAAACACTGCAGGCGTATGGTCTTTCCATCCGACACCACACGAGCCATGTTTGTCGAGGTCTGTACAAGACCCTCCATTGCAACCGACATGCGGATAACGCCATCTGGCGCACCGATAACGGCCTTCGAGAGCGACTGAGCGACTGCTGACGGAATGATCTCTGCCGGCATCGGACAACTCTCGGCAAAGATCGAGATGCTATCTTCAATGCCGTCAAACTCGGCAACTATCTTCTTCTCATACTCGGCAACCTCTGCCGCAAACTCTGCGGCACTCTTCACGAGCAGTACAGCTGTAGCCTCGCGAGGAATGGCGTTTCGCAGACCACCGCCATCAACCGATGAGAGCAACCATTCTTGTGATGTTTGACGCAAGAAACGGAACAACAGACGGTTGGCATTGCCACGCTGGTAGCCAATCTGTATGCCCGAGTGTCCGCCCTTCAAACCCTTGACTGTCAGAGTAACGGCCTCGTAGCCTGCCGGTGCGGGCTCTGCCGTGTAGTTGAACGTAATGTTTGCATCCAATCCTCCGGCGCAGCCTACGTACAACTCGCCCTCGGTCTCGGAGTCGAGATTTAGCAGAATGTCACCCTTGAGCAACCCGGCCTTCAAGCCGAATGCGCCATCCATGCCGGTCTCCTCGGTTGCGGTGAAGAGAGCCTCGACCTCTCCATGCTCGAGTGTATTATCCTCAAGCACAGCGAGAATGGCTGCTGCACCTATGCCGTTATCTGCACCGAGTGTAGTGCCATTGGCGGTTACCCACTCTCCGTCAATATATGCCTCAATCGGGTCGTTTTCGAAGTCGAAAACCTTGTCGTTATTCTTCTGCGGTACCATATCGAGGTGGGCTTGCAGAATCACGCCCATACGATTCTCGTAGCCCGGAGTCGCAGGCTTGCGAACATAGACGTTGCAAGCATCATCAACTTTATATTCGAGGTTGTGAGCTTTGGCGAACTCGACAACGTATTCGCGAATCTTCTCTTCGTGGTGCGACGGGCGCGGAATATTTACGATTTCGCTAAAGTGCTTCCATACAAGCGCGGGCTTTAATGATTTAAGATTTTTATCCATGGTTGTAGCTTTTTATTGTTTGTTATTATTTTGATTATCTTTATTTTCAGTAGAGTTATCTTTAGCTTCGGTTCGAGCATTATCGCTTCGGTCGAAAGCCTCGACAATATGCTTTACGAGGTCGTGGCGCACGATGTCACGCTTGTCAAATTCGACAAATCCGATGCCCTTGATGCCGTCGACTACGCGCATAGCTCGCGTGAGGCCGCTGTCGCTGCGGTGGGGGAGGTCGATCTGTGTGACATCACCCGTAACTACGAATTTGGCGTTGCGTCCCATGCGTGTGAGGAACATCTTAATCTGTGAGAGCGTTGTGTTCTGTGCCTCGTCCAAGATGACGAAGGCGTTGTCGAGCGTGCGACCACGCATGTAGGCCAAAGGCGCAATCTGAACGGTGCCATCCTCCATAAATTTCTGCAACTTTGCGGGCGGAATCATGTCATTCAGCGCATCGTAGAGTGGCTGCAGATAGGGGTCGAGCTTATCTTTCAAATCTCCGGGCAGGAAACCGAGCTTCTCTCCCGCCTCGACTGCCGGACGAGTCAAAATTACTCGTTTTACATGCTTGTCGCGCAGAGCCCTGACTGCCAATGCAATAGCTGTGTAGGTCTTACCCGAGCCGGCAGGACCCGTGGCGAAAATCAAGTCGTTGGAGCGATATAACTCAACGAGTTTTTGCTGGTTTACGGTGCGGGCACGGATGATGTTGCCGTTGTTGCCGTAGACTATCACATCACTCAAGTCGGGTGACGGCTGCTCTTCGCGTGAAATGCCTCGTGCGAACGATTGAGCAACTACCTCTTTGGATATGTGTCCGTAGCGGTTGTAGTAGGCGATGAGCCCATGCATCTTGCGTTCGAAATCCTCGATATCGCTCTTCGAACCAAGTACCTTGAGTGTCGAGCCTCGGGCAACGATCTTGAGCTTGGGATGTAACGCTTTGATCTGTTCGATGTAGACATCGTTCACTCCGTAGAGTTCACGTGTGTCGACACCGTCAATAAATATCTCTTTGTTTGTGCTATCGGTCATAATTTGTTAAAACAGAAATCCTACTTTGAATGCCACAGATGAACTGCGTGACTTAAACTCCACACCTTCGTAGTTTTGAAGCGTGGGTTTGAAATAACCCATGTAACGCACATCGAACATCAACTTGCGAAAGAGAACAACAGCCGCTCCGGCGCTATATCCGAATGTGGGGCGCGTCTGTCCGAACATCTGTCTGTCGCCCTTGGGGTCGGTGTAGAAACTGTTGTTCATCACTGTCAGAAGCGGGCCTGCATTCAATCGGAAAATGTTGCCGATTCTAAGAGAGAGCAGTATCGGGATGTCGACTGTGTTGATTTTGACGTTAGCGTTATACTTCAACTTCGAATTGTTCGATTTTATGGTTGAACGGTGGTAGTTGACTTCGGGTTGTATGGCGAAGAAATTGCCTATTTTGAGGGCTATGTGCAGACCTGCTCCATAGCCTATCCGAGGACGCAGCGAGAGTGATCCGATGGCTGTGTCGTGAGGATGGTCGGGGAGTGTTATTGTGTTGTAGTAGAGTGCTCCGGTGGCTCCTAACTCTATGCGCAGACGAGGCCCTCCCTGTGGTGATCGTTCCTGTGTGAAATCACTCTTGGGATTAGCGGCTGTTGTCGTTAACGCAAAGGCAAAAATGCCGGCTAAAAGTAGTAAAAACCTCTTCATGCTTTATTTTGAATTTTCAAATATAGTGTTTTTTCGCGAAAACTCACTGTTTTATCGCTTTTTATTTGTCAAAAAATAGAGTATCTTTGTGCCGTCATTTGATAAGCAGCCTCGAAACCCGTTGTGATAACGATATTTGGAGGCAGAATATTTTACTTAACTTTGAAGTTATGAGTCTTGTAGCGATAGTAGGACGCCCCAACGTGGGCAAGAGTACGCTCTTTAACCGCTTGGTTGGTCAGCGTCAGGCAATTGTCGATGCCACAGCCGGCACGACACGTGACCGCCACTACGGTAAAACCGATTGGAACGGACGTGAGTTCTCGGTGATTGATACCGGTGGTTATACGGTTAACAGTGAGGATATCTTCGAGGATGATATCCGTCGTCAGGTTATGCTCGCCATTGATGAGGCAGATGTGATTCTTTTTATGGTCGAGGTGAATACGGGTGTCACCGACCTCGATATGATGATGGCCGACATTTTGCGTCGTACCGAGAAGAAGGTGTTGCTCGTTTGCAACAAGGTCGATAACTACGACCTTATCTACTCATCTCATGAGTTCTACTCGCTCGGCTTGGGCGATCCCTACTGCATTAGCTCGATGTCGGGTAGCGGTACGGGTGACCTGATGGATGAGATTTTGCGTCTGTTGCCGGAGGATTGCGAGGCGGAGTATGCCGAGGAGCTGCCGCGCATCACGATTGTCGGCCGTCCGAATGTGGGTAAATCGTCGCTTACTAATGCACTGCTTGGCGAGGAGCGCAATATTGTGACAAATATTGCCGGCACAACTCGCGACTCGATACATACGCGCTACAACAAGTTTGGAATGGATTTCTATCTGGTCGATACGGCCGGTATGCGTAAGAAGGGTAAGGTCACCGAGGATTTGGAGTTCTACTCGGTTATGCGTTCGATCCGTGCAATTGAAAATTCGGATGTCTGCATCTTGATGCTTGACGCTTCGCAGGGTATCGAACAGCAGGATCTCAATATCCACAATCTGATAGTTCGTAATCGCAAGGGCTGCGTTATCGTGGTCAACAAGTGGGACCTTATCGAGAAGGGTAACAATACGATGAAGGAGTGGCGCGAATTCCTCGAGAAGAAATTGGCTCCGTTTAGCGATATTCCGTTGATTTTTACATCAGTGATCAACAAACAGCGCATTCTGGAGGTGTTGCAGACAGCTATCCGTGTCTATGAATCGCGTCGTCGTCGTATCCCGACTTCGGAGCTCAATGACTTTATATTGCCCATTATCGAGGAGACTCCACCTCCCTCGACCAAGGGTAAGTATATCCGTATCAAGTACGCTACGCAGTTGCCGACTCCGACACCGCAGTTTGCATTCTTTGTCAATCTGCCACAATATATCCGCGAGCCCTATCGTCGCTTTATAGAGAATAAGATGCGTGAGCATTGGGACTTCGCGGGAGTGCCGATGCAGATATATTTCCGCCAGAAGTAACAAAAAGATATTTTTTTGGATTAAGACCGCTTGTGCGGTCTTTTTTGTTTGTGATTTTGTGAATTAATTTATAACTTTGAAGGTTGAATATGCTTATCCGAATAATATGAATTTATCAGAGATAAAAAATCAGCTCCAACAGGTGTCGCAACTTGTGGAAGATTGGCAAGAGAAGGGCATTGACGGGCTTGAACGCGACTTGGCACTCGAGAAGTTGCGCGAGATATACGCTGCTCTTCGTTTTGGCGCGACTCCGCAGCCGGAGACGATTAGTGGTGATGATGAGTCTCAGAGCACTGAAGAGGTGTCGAAGAGTTCGGTCGAGGAACTGCCTGTGGGTATTGCTATCTCTTTAGATGATGTGTTCGAGGGTTTTATGCCTGAGGATTTGATGCCGATGAGTGACCTGGTTATGCAGGATGAGGAGCCTGCGGAGAAGGGTCATGTCGAGGATATAGTGGAGATTGAAGAGGCTCCGAGCGCACCTGAAGAGATTGAGGATGTGGCGGAAAGTGACGAGGTGATGGCTGAAATGGCCGAGGAACCCGCGGTGGAGCCGGCTGAGGCGGATGTGATGGAGATGGTAGAGATGGTGGAGCATGTGCCGGAAGAGTCGCCTGCCGAAGAGGTGATGCCGACTCAGGAGCCGGAACATGCAGAAGAGCCGGAACATGCAGAAGAGCCAAAGCATGCAGAAGAGCCGGAATTGTCTACTGTCAAAGAGCCGGTACAGGAGCCGATGCACCACAGCGGAGCTTCGATGGGGCAGCCGTCGCTGTTTGGCGATGAGGAGTTGATAGTGCCACGTTCATCTCGCAGAACGAGGATGATGTCGTTGTATGATGATGAACCAGCTGTTGTTGCCAAGCGACATCAAAATCTCGTTGCCGAGCCCGAGCCGTTGCGTGTGCAGCAGCCCGAACCGTTGCCGCAGCCTCAATCGATGGAGAGTGAAAACATCGAGCCGAAGGAGGTTATGCAACCCGTCGTAGAGAAATCGATTGTCGAGAGCGCAACTGTGGAGGGTGTAGCAGAGATGACGCAGCCAATCGTAGAACAACTTGAGGAGGATGCTCCGATGAATGATGATGAGTTTGTCGAGATCGACCTCTCTGCCAAGCAGAACGAGAATCGTGAGCCTGGGGTAGGGCAAGCGACCACAGAGCCGGTAGCCGAGAGCCACCCCGAGCCGTATATTGAGCCTCAAATCGAGATGTCGGAGGCTACGCATGTAGCTAACGCAGTTCCCGAGTCGGAGTCAGTGTTGGGCGAGGTTATCAAGAGCGATGTGCGCACGATAGGCGATAGTATCAAGCCGAAGAGTACCACTGCCGAGTTTATCGCCAAGGGTGCGGTGGAGAATCTCGGCAGAGCGATAGGCATCAATGACCGTTTTCTGCTTATGCGTGACCTCTTTGGGGGCAACGCGCAACTCTATGAGCAGACTATCGAGCGATTGAACAACTTTGAGAACCTCGAGGATTGCATGATCTACATTGTCGAGAATTTCGATTGGAATCCCAATTCGGATGGCGCGAAACTGATGATGGAGCTTATTGAACGTAAATATAGCTGATATGTCTAAACTCTACATAGTCCCCACACCGATAGGCAATCTCGGAGATATTACTCTGCGAGCGGTGGATGTCCTGCGCGAGGTTGACTTTATCCTTGCCGAAGATACGCGCACAACCTCGTTCCTACTCAAACACCTCGGAATCGAGAAGAAGATGTACTCGCATCATAAGTTTAACGAGCATGCTACGGTGCGGATGGTTGCCGAGTCGATCGAGGCGGGACATACGGTTGCATTGGTGTCGGATGCCGGCACGCCAGGAATCTCCGATCCGGGGTTTCTGCTTGTGCGCACCTGCGTGGAGGCCGGCATCGAGGTAGAGACACTGCCCGGAGCAACGGCATGTATACCGGCATTGGTGCAGAGCGGTTTCCCGTGTGATAGATTTTGTTTCGAGGGCTTCTTGCCGCAGAAGAAGGGCCGCAATAAGCGACTGCTGGAGTTGCAGGATGAGGAGCGCACAATGATATTTTACGAATCTCCGTTCCGTGTGGTAAAGTGCTTGGAGCAGTTTGCCGAGATATTTGGCTCGGAGCGAGAGGTGTCGGTGACACGAGAGATATCCAAGAAGTTTGAGCAGACCGTGCGTGGTACGGTCGCGGAGGTTGCGGAGCACTTCCGCCAAAATGAGCCGAAGGGTGAGTTTGTGATAGTTCTGGCCGGAAAGGCAAAGCAGAAGAGAAGAGATGAGGTTGAAGAGCGATAGTGTGAAACTGAGCTTCTGGCAGAAGGTCGGGCTGGAGAGTATGTGGGTACTCTGCAAAGGTATCTCCATCCTTCCATACGTCGTGCAATACTACGTCATTCAGGAGTTGGTCTACTTCATCGTGTACCACTGTGTCCGTTATCGTCGTAAACTTGTAAATAAAAATCTTCGCAACTCATTTCCCGAGAAGAGCGATGCTGAGATTGCCGTAATTCGCCGTAAGTTTTATCGCAATTTGGCAGAGGTGATTATCAATACGCTGGTGATGGCGCGTATGGATGAGGCCGAGTGTAAACGACGTATGGTCTTTACCAATAATGACGAAATATGCAAGGTTTTGGGTGACCGTAACTGTATAGCAATGACCTCTCATTTGGGTTGTTGGGAGTATTATGGATTCTGGGGTATGTGGTTGCCTAATCATGTTTTGGTGGCGGTATATCACAAGATTCACAACGACATTATCAACGAGCTATACAAGCGTTTGCGTG
>JAFQFG010000064.1 GCA_017398695.1 Alistipes sp. | reverse complement strand
TGATTATATTCAACCAAAAGAGAGTGAGCGTATCCCCGAAGAGTTGTCGGATACGCTCACTTTTTGTTAAAATACAACCCTTACACCCAATTGCATGTGCCAGCGCGAGAGGAGGTCATCTTTGGCGATATTGGCACCGGTGAATTGATATACCGGAGTCTTGTTTCCATTGCCGTCATCCGTGAGCGAGACGATGCGCACGGGCTGCAGGCGTGCATTCTTGACCGAGTGGTAAGCTCCCCAATCGCGACAGAGCAGATTGCCGAAATTGACCACATCGAGCGATAATTGCAGCTTACGGCCACTCTCGGCTCCAAAATAGAAATCTTGTGCGATGTGGAGATCCAAGCGGTGTTCCATAGGTGTCTGCATTGCGTTACGCTCCGAGAACGAGCCTCGATGTGCTCGAAGATAGGGATCGCCCTCGATAAACGAGTTCCATCGCTCGGCAGAGGTCGCATCGGCAAATGTCATCTGTGCCAAATCCTGCTCGGTGGGGATGTAGACAAGCGTATTACCCGTCATAAGGTCGCCATTGAGGTCGGCACTCTCGCCATAGCAGAGCGAGTAACGCTGGCCGGAGTACATCTGATAGACTAACGATACCGTAGTGCCGAACAGACGCGCGTATCGACGCGAATAGCTAACTTGCGCAGTCAGGCGGTGGGGCGTGTCGTAAATCGAATAGGCAAGTTCCGGCGAGTTGGAATCGACGGCATAGGTGCGGCTCCAGTTGTTGGCCTGCGACGAGGATGCAGCATCATAGAGCGAACGCGACTGCGAATAGGTGTAGGCTGCATAGATATCCAAACCAAAGCGGAACGAACGACGTATAGAGGCCGTAGCGGACCATGAGTGCCCTTTCGAAGTGTTGGTTGTGTAGTAGATAGCGGAGTATTTAGGGTCTACCGAGTAGTAGGTCGAGGTGTTCATTGCATCAGCCGCTGAGGGAGATACAGCATATATCTTCTTGCCACTTTCGGTAAGACTCAGATTGCTGAATGCGACATTGTTGATGGTCTTGGTGTAGAGTCCTTCCAATGTCAACAGCCACCCCTCTCCGAAGCTCTGCTCAATGGCCAGGTTAGCACGCAGTACCTGTGGATAGCGGAATCGACGATCGAGAGCCTGAATTGACGGATTGAGCGTTGATAGCGATGTTGCAGCCGGGTATTTCGAGAAGGATTGTGCCGATTCGATGATATTACCTGCGCTGTCGCTCTTGCCTTTGAGGGTTACACCTTTCTGCTCGATGCCGGTGTTGGAGTAGTTGTTTACAATCCATACGAATGGTACACGTCCCGTGAACAGACCGGCACCTCCGCGTATGAGTGTGCGGTGGCGGGCATCAACCCACCAACGGAAACCTACGCGAGGCGAGAAGAGAACCTGCGCACGAGGATAGTCGCCAATCTGAACATTGTGGCGAGTAGCTATCGTTCCGGCATTGAACTCCTCATTTACGGTCGGTCCACCGAAAATCAGTGGAATGTCGGCACGCAGACCATACGTTAGTGAGAAGTGCTCCGATGGCTTCCATTGGTCTTGGACGTAGAAGCCGAGTTGTAGTGCGTTGAATTTTGGACCCCACGTCTTGGTGCCCGTGACGCTCTCATCGGTGTAGTTGTATTGATATTTTGCCGCCATATCGCGCTCGAAATCAGCGATGGAGTTGTAGGTGTATGCGCCAAGTGAATTGGCTACGTAGACAACGTGAGAGTGGTAGAACTCGTTGTGGGTTCCGAAGGTGAGCGTATGGCGACCTTTGTACCAGGTAAGGTTGTCGGTCAGAGTGAGCGTATGCTGGTCGAGTGAGTTGGCATTGGCAAAGCGGTCGGTGCCGATGTATGCGGTGCCACCGCCATTTGCACCTACACCCTGCACCTCGACGTATGGCAGATTCTCCTCTGTGTCGCGCCCATCGACCACAAACGTATAACCCACACGCAACTCGTTATGGAGTAGGTTGCTTATGCGAGAGTTGAGCTCGGCACTTACGGCATGAGATCGGCTGACCGAGGTGTAGCCGGCACCCTCGAAGAGAAATTCGGTAGGAGAGTTGGTGTACTCATCCATGCGACCATCAATAAAGTTATAGCGTGCCGAGAGTGTGTTGCGACTGTCGATATTCCAATCAAGGCGTGCGATAAGTGAGCCCGAGGTGCGGTTGATGTCGCGCTTGCCATAGCCACCACCATCGTAACCGGTCAGAGCCCTGTATCGTGCAGCTATGCGCTTAGCCTCTTCGACAGAGAGGGCGGCTCCGGCATAGCCGGGATAGTAGGTTGAGGGGTAGGTGTCGAGTCCAAACTCGCCATTCGCGAAGAAGAATAACTTATCTTTTACGATGGCTCCGCCCAGCGTTGCACCATAGATTTGAGTCGATTGGCGTGAGAGTTTGGTGCGGTTGGCCACATCCTTGCCGGGGGTTGTCCCATAGAAATTATGGTCGTTGTAGTAGGCATAAGCTGAGCCTGCGAAGGTGTTGGTGCCCGATTTGGTCACGGCATTGATGCCTCCGCCCGTGAATCCGCCCTGACGAACATCAAACGGAGCTACCACAACCTGTATCTGCTCGATGGCATCAAGCGGGATGGGATTGGCATTTGTAAGACCTGCGTTTGTGCCGTTCGATGTGAGTCCATACATGTCGTTGTTTGCCACACCATCAATGAGAAAGGTGTTGTAGCGTGTGTTGGCTCCGGCGAATGACATGCCTCCCGATTTTGAGGCGAGGGCTACGGGCGAGAGCTTGGCTATGTCGTAGATGCTGCGGCTGACAGTCGGCAGTGAGGCGATATCCTCGGCCGTGAAGTTCTCTGCCGCACCCGTCTTGGCTGCGTTGAAACGGTCGGTAGCACTGCTGGTGACGGTGACTGCTTCGAGCGCGAGGTCATTCGTGAGTACGAATTTAAGTTCGGTGGTATTGCCAAGAATTAGATAGATGCTTTCAACCTTTGCGGTGCGATAGCCGATGAATGAAGCCTCGATGGTGTAGGGGCCTCCGGTGCGCATGCCCTGGATGCGGAACGAGCCATTCATGTCGCTGGCAATGCCATATTCGCTACCGGATGGGGTATGTCGCGCGATGATTGTTGCGCCTTGTAGGGGCTTGCCCTCCGAGTCGGTGACCGAACCGTCGATTGCCGATGTTGTAATCTGAGCCGTTACAGTAAGCGCACTACTTACTACCAAAATCAGAGATAAAATAAACTTTCTCATATAAGTAAAAAAATTAAGCCACGTGAAGATCTTCACGGGCTTTCAACACAGAACCGATGCGGAACAACCGACTGCTTCACGGTTGTAACCATCTGCGCGAACCGAGCACCTGCGAGATTGCGGATTTCTCCACTTATGCCACACACTTCGGTACACCATACACAAACAGCGACCAGCCATGAGCCAACACTCCTCCCGCCCCTCGATAAGGCAATATCTATGAATCTTCTTCCATCCGGACTATGACCGTCGGTATCGGAATTTCACCGATTCAGTCCCTCTCTGTTGCACTTGGTCTGCTTGTCAGCCCTCTGTCGGCTCGTTAGGTCAGTTTTCCTACTGCCGGCTCCGCGCTCTTGCGCCCCTATGCCCCTCGATTGGGAGTCGTGGACTATCACCACCGGTGGGGAATTTCGCCCCGCCCTGAAAATCGATGCAAATATAGCAATAATTTTCGTATGTGTGACAAAAATCGTATATTTGTTATGTTGTTTATATCCGATATGAGAAACAAGATACGCAAAATTACTGAAAGTGGGGCTGTGAGCAGCAGAGTGTTTGGTTCGACAGCCTTCACTGACTCCATATTCAAACGTGTACACGCGCACGCGAAGAGTGTGAAGAGAGTGAAAAGTAGATGCTCCTCGAAACCCTCGGCCGGTGAGATTATGTTCGAAGTTTACGCTGCCGATGTACGTCCCGATGAGGTGCTGTGTATGGTAGGCGAGTGCGAGAGCCTTGGTGCGTGGTCGCCCGAGCGCAGTCTGCCACTGTGCGACATAGATTTTCCGATGTGGCGCATCGCTCTGCCGACAAGCTCACTGCCCGATAGGTTTGAATATAAATTTATCGTCCGTAAACGTGAGGATGACGGCTCGACCATTTGGGAGGAGGGCTACAACCGTCAATTCGACTATTTCAAACCCTCCGCAGGCGAGGCGTTGCAGATCGAGGTGCGTTCATTTGTAAATCCCGACCGTTGGCGTGGCTCGGGCGTTGCCGTGCCTGTATTCTCGTTGCGCTCGGAGCACAGCTTTGGTGTGGGTGACTTCTCGGACTTGAAACTTATGGCCGATTGGGCTGCCGCTACGGGGCAGTGTGTGATTCAGATATTGCCGATCAACGATACTACCGATGATGGCTCGTGGGGTGATTCGTATCCCTATCGCGCCAACTCGATATTTGCGCTCAACCCGATATATCTCGACCTGCAGAGAGTCGGCGAATTGAGCAACGCACGCGAACGAAGCCGCTTTGAGCGACTCGGACGCGAATTGAATGCCCTTGCAGAGGTGAACTATCCGCGTGTGGCTGCAGCCAAGCACGACTATCTGCGTAAACTCTACAAACAACAAGGCTCCACTGATCTCTCGTCGAAGGAGTTTGCTGTGTTCTTTGAGCAAAATCACGAGTGGCTGATACCTTATGCCGTCTTTAGCGTTCTGCGCGAGAAGTTTGCTACGAGCAATTTCGATAAGTGGGGTGAGTGGGCAGTGTTCGATGCCGAGAGGGTAGAGTCGTTTGCTCGCAAGAGTGCAAAAGCGGTCGGATATTGGTATTTTGTGCAGTTCCACCTCGATCGTCAACTGCGTGAGGTGCGCGATTATGCCCACGCGCGAGGAGTGATTCTCAAGGGCGACATTCCGATTGGTATCGGTCGCCATAGCGTAGATGCGTGGACTTCGCCTGAACTCTTTAATATGGACTCCTCGGCCGGTGCTCCGCCCGATGACTTCTCGGTCAAGGGTCAAAATTGGGGCTTCCCGACCTATAATTGGGCGCGTATGGCGCAGGATGGCTATGCATGGTGGAGGGCTCGTTTTGCAAAGATGGCAGACTACTTCGATGCCTACCGTATAGATCATATTCTCGGATTTTTCCGCATCTGGGAGATTCCGCTCGATGCCAAAAGTGCTCTGCTCGGCCACTTCTCACCGGCCAAACCGCTCGATGCAGCGGAGATTGCCGAGTATGGATTTCGATTTGATACAGCACTGCATACCGCTCCCGTAAACGAGAGTGAGGATGTGCTGTTTGTCGAGGATCCTGCTCGTAAAGGGTTGTTTCATCCGCGTATCTCGGCTCAAACGACCGAGATTTATGCCTCGCTGTCGGAGAGTCAGAAACGCGCCTACAATCGCCTATATGACGACTTCTTCTATCGTCGGCATAACGACTTCTGGCGTGCAGAGGCTATGCGTAAGTTGTTGCCACTCATAGATAGTACGCGGATGTTGGTCTGTGGCGAGGATTTGGGTATGATTCCCGACTGCGTGCCCGATGTTATGCGAGAGTTGGAGATTCTTTCGCTCGAAGTGGAGCGAATGCCCAAGGCGTATGGTGTGGAGTTCGGCTCGCCTGCGGAGTATCCCTACCTCTCGGTGGCAACCCCATCGACACACGATATGTCGAATATCCGTCTGTGGTGGCGTGAGGATAGAGAACGCACACAACGCTACTATAACGACATCCTCGGCATGGAGGGCGCAGCTCCCGTGGAGTGCAGTGCCGAACTGTGCGAAGCAATTATGCACCGACAGCTCTCGGCAAGTTCAATGTTGATGATTGCCCCCTTGCAGGATTGGCTCTCGGTGGATGGTTCGATTCGTCGTGAGGATGCCGCTGCGGAGCGTATTAATGATCCTTCGAACCCCAACCAGCATTGGTGCTATCGTATGCACCTGACTCTCGAGGAGTTACTCTCTTCTGAGCAGTTTACAGCCAAGATTAGAGCTCTATCCGCAAGATAATCTTCGTGGACTATCTGTACTTATTGCGGTAGGCTGTTGGCGAGATGCCGACTACACGACAGAAATACTTGCCGAAGAACGATTGCGATGGGAAATGAAGGTCGTAGGCTATCTCCTTGATTGTACGGTCGGTAGAGGTGAGTTGTACCGTAGCATCGAGGATAACATACTTCTCGATCCACTCCATGGCACTTTTCCCGCTTGACTGTTTCACGACCATTGATATGTGTTTGGAGGTCAGGCCAAGCTTGTCGGCATAAAATCGCAAATTGCGGTGGCTGCGATAGTACTTCTCGACCATGCCGATAAACTCCGATGTCAGCTCCGATTGTCGTGATTGCGCACCGTCTGACGGTTTGGTGTTGTGGACAAAGTATCCCAACCCGAGGAAGAATGCGCGTGTGAGCAGTCGTAAAATCTCCAAACGGTGGGGATTGCTGCTTTCGGGCAGCAGATTGCGACACATCGTGAGATATCCCTCAAGTGCCTCACGAGCCCGACCTTCAAGGCGGATATAAGGTTGCTCGGCAATAATGGTGCTTAAATCGAATGTATTGCCTATGCCAAGGCTCTCCGTGAACGATGGAGTCATCAGTAGGTATATAGCTCTGAAATCGTTGTCGGTATGTAGCAACTCTGTAATCTGACCTTGTTGAACGATAAAGAATCCGCCCTCTTCGATATTGTAGCTTCGGGCATTCAACCGACCGGAAGCTCGACCTCCGGTGCAGAATACGGCAACTGCCATTGGTGAGCGATAGGGGTGGTTGGGAAGAATGTCAAATGAGGGATTTTCGATAAATCCAAACTCGTCATCTATGCTGAAAATATTTCCGTGACTTTGACGGTCGAGATAGTTCTCGATGGCCGCTGTGAGATTTTCTGCCATTGGAGTAATATGCTTAAATTTTGGAGTAATGCGCTTTTTTGGCTACAAAACTAATATATTGCTTGGTTATTGTCAATATAAATGCGAATATCACTCCAATTAATGCGCCTATCGAGCCTTTGCTATGATGTATGGCTGCTCTACCTTTGCACCCGAAAACAATATTAATCGTAAACAATAAAAATTAATCGAATATGAAAAAGACAGATAGTGTAAAGAAGAAAGTCGTAAAGACCTACATCGGAATTGAGAATACGGTCGTTGATGGCTATAAGGCTCTCGAGGAGGGTGTTGTTGCAGGGTATAAGAACATTGAGAATAGCGTGGTTGGCGCCTATAAGGCCGTAGAGAATAGTGCTGTAAATTTTGGCAAGAGCCTGCTCGAGGAGTATGACCGCCAAAAAGCCGATAAAGAGTAAAAGCTCTAACAGAGTTCATAAGTGCACAAAAAAAATGATGTTGCAGATTTGCAGCATCATTTTTTTGTGGTTAAATCGCTTTTATCGTATGCGGTCGAGCGAACGAACCAAAACCTCATCGCGGAAGATTGCTCGCGTAGCCAGCGCAACAAAGACTATGGATAGCAATGGCATGATAACACCCAACTTGAGGTTGCCGAGTCCGTTTACGCTATCGAACAATCGAGCCGAGAGGTAGTAGTATATTCCCATTACAACCAACGAACCGACGAGCAACACAATCTCCGCAGCGCAAAGACGTATCTGCAATTGACGATTCTTGAAGAGGAAGATTACGATAAACGGCAACACTCCGGCGAGTGCAAGCAGTATGCCCATATAAATAGTCGGCTGAGCCGTCACTCCTGCCGCATCTTTCAGCGCAAAAGCTGTAAGGGTATACTCTTGTGTGCCATCGAAAAATTGAGCCATCGGAGTAAAAATCGTAACGGCCATAAGTGCCGTCGCAATCAGTAGATAGAGTGTTTGAATGCGTTGTATCATTTTTCTACAAAGTTTTGTCTATTAAATATTTGTTGCGGTCGCTCGAGGCGCGGTTGATGAGTTCGCCAAGGAAACCGGCAAGGAACAACATAACGCCCAAGACGATGGCCAGCATCGACAAATAGAAGAGCGGTTGGTCGGCTACAGGTCGCAAGGGCAACGAGTGGAACTGCTTGTAGAGTTTGGCTGCAATAATCCATATCGTAGTACAGCCTCCAAAGAGGAACATCAATGTGCCCAAGCCTCCGAAGAAGTACATTGGCGAGCGACCAAAGTGTGACATGAAGGTCACTGTGATAAGGTCGAGATACCCCTTGACCATGCGCTCCATGCCGAACTTCGAGTGCCCGAATTTGCGAGCTCGATGTTCAACGACCTTCTCTCCGATATTGCGGAAACCTGCGTACTTGGCCAAAATCGGGATGTAGCGGTGCATCTCGCCATATACCTCAATGGATTTGACAACCTTGAGTTTGTAGGCCTTCAGTCCGCAGTTGAAGTCGTGTAGCTTAATGCCCGAAACGACACGAGCCGTAGCATTAAAGAACTTGCTCGGCCAGCGTTTGCCGGCAGGGTCGTGGCGCAACTTTTTCCAGCCGGAAACCATATCATATCCATCCTCGAGAATCATGCGGCGCATCTCGGGAATCTCATCAGGCGAGTCCTGCAGATCGGCATCCATCGTGAAAACAACCTCGCCCTTGGCAGCCTCAAAGCCGCAGTAGAGTGCTGCCGACTTGCCGTAGTTGCGCATAAAGCCTATGGCACGCACAAATGAATACTCCTCTTTCAACTTCTCAATAACGCCCCATGAACCATCTGTCGAGCCGTCATCTACGAATATGACCTCGCAAGTAAGACCCTCACGCTTCACGACACGGTCAATCCATGCCGCAAGTTCGGGCAGTGACTCCTCCTCGTTAAAGAGAGGAACAATCACTGATATATCGGGAAGACTACTCATTTTCATTTCCGAAGATATTAGGCTCTCGCTTAACTACGGCAGCGATAATCAATCCTACAAAACCGCCAAGCAGGAGGTAGTTCCAAATAGCCGATGAAATGGTCGCAAAGATGCTCGGCTCGGGCTGTGCCTGGATCTGCTCAAGTGTCTGCTCATATATTCCGGCCACCTGTGCAGGCATCGGAGTTGACGAGAGAATGTTGGTGTACATATTGATAATGCCATCGACATACTCCTTGTATCCGATAATGAAGTGGGTGAATACGTAGCTACCCAAGCCGACAATCACGCTGGCAAAGAGCGAAATAGCAACGATGTAGCCGAAAGCTTTGCCGTAGGGAAAACCCTCTTCGGGGATATAGCGCAACGAATGGCTCTTGGCAAAGCGATATATCAGGTAGATGTAGAGAACGAATACGACCAATACCTCGACACCGACAATGCTCATGCGGGCCATCGTGCCGTTGAGCAGCATTGCATGCTCAAAGATGTTAGATGCGAGCATCAATACTCCTAAAATTGCACCTTTCGATGCTACGTCATTCCAAAAAGCCTTTTCCATATCTTCGTATGTTTTATGTTTGCGACTACAAATATATAAATATTTGGTTTAATTTCGAAATTTGATTTATATCCCTTCTCCCGTAACGCCTACCTTTTTACGGTGAATGTCCCCTCCAGTGAGGCGTTAGAGTCGTGGCCTGCCCAAAGGTGGAATGTGCCCGGCTCCTGTGCAAACTCCTCGTTGATTGTCCAGAACGACATATCCTCGGGGGTAATCTCGAACTCGATAGTGCGCTCCTCGCCTGCGCGAAGTTCAACGCGCTCAAATCCCTTAAGCTCACGCACCGGACGTGTTGTCGAGGCAACATCGTCACGCAGATAGAGCTGCACAACCTCCGTGCCGTCACACTTGCCACTGTTGCGTACCTTGACACTTACACGTACCGACTCGCCCATCGCAACTTCGGGGGTGAGAACCTTCAAATCCGAGTAATCGAACGTCGTATAGCTCAATCCGTAGCCGAACGGATAGCGAGGCTCGTTAGGGGTGAATACATAGCGCGAGAGATACTTAGCTTTGCTTGTCGGTGAGAGCATTGGGCGACCCGTGCGCTTCATGTTGTAATGAATGGGCACCTGACCAAGCTCAAGCGGGAAGGTCATCGTCAGACGTCCTGCAGGGTTGAAGTCGCCCGACACGACATCCGCCAATGCCGGTCCTGCCATTGTTCCTGCATGCCATGTCACAAGCAGTGCATCTGAGTGCTCAACCTCAAAACCTACATCCATCGGACGGCCCGTAACCAGCAATACGACAATCGGCTTGCCCGTGGCATCCAAAGCTGCCAACAAATCGCGTTGAGCCTGCGGAACTTCGATGGAAGTGAGGCTTGTAGCCTCGCCACTGCACGAATTGGGCAGACCCATTGTGAGCAGAACCACGTCGGATTTCTCTGCCACAGCCACAGCCTCGGCAATACCGTTCTCGATTGCCTTGAAAGGTTTACATCCCTCGACGTATGCGATATTATCCTTGCCAAATCGAGCCTGCAGACCCTCGAGGAATGTGATGCTGCGGTCATGCTCAACAAATCCGGGCCATGCACCGCTCATCTCTTTGCGATTGGCTGCGTAGGGGCCTATAAGTGCTATGCGCTCTGTTCCCTTGAGAGGAAGCGTGCCGTTATTCTCGAGCAATACCATCGACTTGCGAGCAACGTCGCGAGCAACTTCCAAATTTTCGGGACGGTAGGTTTCGCTCTTGTAGCGGTCGCCACCGTAGCGGTGGGGCTCATCGAACAGACCGAGGCGGAACTTCATGGCGAGTATCTCACGGCAGAGCAAGTCGATAGTCTTCTCCGAGATTTGCTTCTCGCGCACCAACTCCTCACCATACTTGATGTAGTCAGCATCGACCATATTCATATTAACGTGTGCGTCAAAAGCGAGCTTTGCAGCCTCTTTGCCATTGGCAGCCACACCGTGAGCACGCATCTCGTCCGTTGCACCCCAGTCGGTAACGATAAAGCCGGTGAAGCCGAGTTCATCGCGCAGAAGGTCGCGCATCAGCCACTTATTGCCTGTGGCAGGAATGCCCTCGAAGTCGTTGAAAGAGGTCATGATTGTGGCGGCTCCCGCCTTGATTGCTGCGCGGTAGGGTGGTAGATAGCGGTCGCGGAACATGCGACGCGACATGTCGACCGTGTGGTAGTCGCGTCCTGCTTGTGGTGCACCGTAGGCTGCAAAGTGTTTTACGCACGCCAGGATTGTGTTCGGGTCGCTCAAATCTTTGCCTTGATAGCCGCGAACCATCGCTGCGGCAATCTTTGCGCCAAGATAGGGATCCTCGCCTGCGCCCTCCGAAACACGTCCCCAACGGGGCTCGGTGCTGATATCACACATCGGAGAGAAGGTCCATGCAATACCCATGGATGCCGCCTCGAGTGCTGCGATTTGAGCCATCTTCTCGACTGAGGCGATATCCCACGATGAGGAGATGCCGAGATTTTCGGGGAATATGATGCGACATCCGTGGATGATGTCATATCCGAAGAGAATCGGAATTCCGAGTCGCGACTCGTTGAGTGCAATATTCTGATAATAAGCAACATCTTCGGCTTTCTTGACGCCGAGCATCGAACCACAAAGTCCGCGACGTATTGACTCCTCGGTATTCATCTTCTCTCCCGAGGGGCCCGTGATTTCGCTATTGCGACCCGTGAGCTGCTGCAACTGGCCGAGCTTCTCTTGCAGGGTCATCTTCTTCATCAGAGCATCGACTCTCTTGTAAATTTGTTTGTCGGCATCGTGAGTAGCTGCTGTGACTGTCAGCGATAGCGAGAGCATCGCTGCGAGCAGTAGTTTCGAAAAGGTTTTCATAGTTTTATGATTTTTGTTGTTATGTTCGGATTATAATTTTACATCTTCGCGCAATCGGTAGAGTTGATCGCGCAATCGGGGTGTAAATCCGGCTTCGCGTATTGCTTGTTGTATGCCCTGAGCATCGAAGCGGTTGTCGGCACCGGCCGACGAAACCACATTCTCCTCGATCATTATCGACCCCATGTCGTTGGCTCCGCTGTGGAGTGCTATCTGGGCTGTCGCCTTGCCCACCGTGAGCCATGAGGCTTGTATGTTGCGAATATTGTTGAGTATTAATCGACTTATGGCGATGATGCGAATGTACTCCGATGGCGAGAATCGGGTGGTGTAGCCCATACCCTCGAGTTGAGTACCCTCCGAGCGGAATATCCACGGAATGAATGCCGTGAATCCGTAGTGCCCCTCGGGACAGGCGGCTTGCAGGTCGCGCAGACGCATAAGATGCTCAATGCGCTCCTCGGAGCTCTCGACGTGGCCGTACATCATCGTTGCCGTGGTCGGGATGTTCATCTCGTGCGCCTCGTGCATCACGCGCAACCACTCCTCGGCACTCGGCTTGGCCGGTGAGATGATTTTGCGCACACGCTCAACCAAAATCTCGGCTCCGGCTCCGGGTAATGATGTAAGACCTGCACGATGCAGACGCTCCAAAGCTTCGCAGGTTGTAATGCCGCTTATGCGGGCTATGTGAGCAACCTCGGGCGCACCAAGAGCGTTGAGCCGCAGTGTGGGAAATCGCTCCGTGAGAGTTCGGAATAGCTCTTCGTAGTAATCGATGCCGAGTGCCGGGTGTAGTCCGCCTTGCAGCAGTAGCTGGTCGCCACCGAGAGCCAGCATCTCCTCGATTTTGGGAATATACTCCTCGAGAGTTGTGATAAAGTGATGCTCGATCTGGTGAGGCTTGCAGTGGAAGTTGCAGAACCGACAGCCCGATATGCAGACATTGGTGATGTTGACGTTGCGGTCTATCTGCCATGTCACAACCGTCGGGTCATCGACACTCTTGCAACGCAACATGTCGGCAGCCGCTGCCAACTCCGGCAGTGGGGCGCACCAAAGAGCCAACGCTTCATCTTTGGTCAGTCGCTCACGATTCAGAGCCTTATCGTAGATGTTTTGTAGGTTCATGTGTTAATTCAATAATGAAGCTATACAAACTCAAAGTCCAGCGTTCTTCTTCGTAGGTCGGTGGCCTTGACTCGCACACGAACGCGGTCACCGAGTGTAAAGGTGTGGCCCGTAGAGGCTCCGTAGACCTCGAAACGCTCCTCGTCGAAGTGGTAGAAATCCCCCTCGATATCGCGCAGATGGACTACACCCTCGATAATCGAATCCTCCAACTCGACAAAGATGCCCCACTCCGTAAGCCCCGAAATGTGACCTTCGAACTCCTTGTCGCCCTGCCCCTGCATAAACTCGACCATCTTATATTTGATGGATGCGCGTTCTGCCTCGGCGGCTACGACCTCGCGCTCGGATGAGTGTTCGCACTCCGCCTCAAGGGCCGTTTTGTCGGGGTTTTTGCCCTTGTCGAGATAGTGAGCCAGCAGACGGTGTACCATCATGTCGGGGTAGCGACGTATGGGCGAGGTGAAGTGGGTATAATAGGGGAATGCCAGGCCGTAGTGGCCGATATTGTCGGTCGAGTATGTCGCCTTGGCCATCGAGCGTATGGCGAGGGTCGACACGGCATTCTCCTCGGGCTTGCCTTTGATGCTGCCCAGCAAGGAGTTCATCTCGCGAGCGATAGCTGTCCCCTTTGAGGCCTTGAAGATGTGTCCAAAGCGGAGAATAAAGGTGCGGAAGCGGTCCAACTTCTCGCTGTCGGGTTTGTCGTGGATACGATAGACCATCGGGCGAGCTTTGCCTCCCTTGCCCTTTGAGCAGAACTGCGCCACGCGCTTATTGGCCAGGAGCATAAACTCCTCGATAAGATGGTTGGCCTCCTTCGACTCCTTGAAGTAGACCCCCGTAGGTTTGCCACTGTCGTCAAGCG
Organism: Alistipes sp.; assembly: GCA_017398695.1. Lineage (GTDB taxonomy): Bacteria > Bacteroidota > Bacteroidia > Bacteroidales > Rikenellaceae > Alistipes. Next base: position 7,996 of record JAFQFG010000064.1, on the reverse strand, counting down.
TGAATTTGGCTTCGCGACGGTCGAAGAGCAGTGCTCCATTTGCAATGCGGGCCTCGCGCATGCCTTGCGCTAAGCGGTTGAGAGTGAGTATCTCTTCGGCAAAGTCGCCTTCGCCCTTCTCGATAATCTCTTGAGCCTCGGCGTAGGTGAAACGACGGTCGGAGTAGATGACCGTGCGTCCGAACCACTCGCGCGTAATCTCCAACTGTTCGTTGATGTTAAACACGGCCGAGAAACAGAGTTTTTCTTCGTTCGGGCGCAACGAACAGAGGAAGTTCGACAACCTCTCGGGCAACATCGGCACTGTACGGTCAACCAGGTATACAGATGTGCCACGCGCCTCTGCCTCGAGATCTACGACCGAGCCGGGGCGTACGTAATGCGTAACATCGGCAATGTGGACTCCCACCTCCCACGAATCCTTGCCTATGCGACGAATCGAGAGCGCATCATCGAAGTCTTTGGCATCTGCGGGGTCGATGGTGAAGGTCGTAACATCTCGCATATCTCGGCGCTCGGCATAGTCGCGCTCGGTAATCTTGGCCGGAATGTGCTCAGCGGCCTGCTCGACCTTCTCGTCGAAGCGGTAGGGGAGGTCATACTCGGCAAGTATGGCGTGCATCTCGGTGTCGTTATCGCCCTCCCTGCCCAAAATCTCGACCAATTCACCTGTTGGCAATTTGGCATCATCGAACCACTCCGCCACGCGCACCAAGACCTTTTGCCCCTCTTCGAGCTTGGGGTATTTTTTGCGCGAAAGGGCGATGTCGACAGGTATGCGACGCGAGTCGGTCAGAGCAAATGCGAGAGCCTTCGAGTGAAGTTCGACTACACCGATATATGTGCGGTTGCTGCGTTGTAACACTTGTGTGACCTCTCCCTCGGGAGAGCCACTGCGTGAACGGTGGGTGACGACAATCTCGACACGATCGCCATCGAGAGCGGTGCGGGTGTTGCGTGGATTGATAAATACGTCTGTGTCAAACCCCTCGACGGTGACATACATCGAGCCTGATGAAGTCATCTGTGCCACACCCTCATAGTGAGGCAGGTTGCTCTTCGAGAGTCGATATTTGCGCGATGTGTACTCTGCAACACCCTCCTCGACAAAGCGATCGAGGATCGCCTTCGTCAGGTCACGTCCATCGCGATCGGCACCACCTGAGGCTGCTGCGAGGTGTTTGAGTGTGAAGCTCTTATCGGGCATCTCGCGTAGCAGTTGTGCCAAGAATGAGGCACGCTGTTCGAATGATGTCTGGATGTTTTTATTTCTCTTCTTTCCCATTTTGATTTGTCAATTTAATAGTCAGCAGATGCATAAACTCTATGCCTGCCGTGATAGCTTCCTCATCGGGACAAAATTCCGATGTGTGAGTGGCTCCCGAGCCCCCGACACCAAGTCGGTAGAAGAGCGACGGGTAGCGCACAGTGTAGAACCCGAAATCTTCGGCTGTGGGACGTAACTCCAAATCGACACTCTTGAAATGCTCCGCAGCCAATGCACGAGCTGTAGCGGTCAGCTCTTCATCGTTTACCACGCAAGGGTAACCCTGGGAGATATCGACCACTGTCGAGGTCGAGTGGCGAGCATCCACATCATCCGCCACTGCCTCAATCTCCTCTTTGCTGATGCGGCGAACACTCTCATCGAATGTGCGTAGCGTGCCTTCGATATAGACATTGTCGGGAATTACGTTCGTTGCACCATCGGCAACCACCTTTCCGGTCGAGAGTATGGTGTCTTCGGAGTTCATGGCGTTCAGGCGCAAGATAAGCTCTGCAGCGGCAACCACCGCATCGTGTAGGTCTGCACGCAGTGCAGCGTGCCCGCCCTTGCCATTTACGGTAAATCGCAACTCGTCGCTCGATGCCATATATTTACCCTCGCGAAATCCAAAGGTGCCGACCGGCAACTTCGGCTCGACATGTTCACCAATGACCGCACTAACATCATATCCATCAAACGGATTTTCGGCCAAGACGAGCGATGCCCCTCCCGGATTGCACTCCTCACCGGGTTGGAAGAGTCCGAATACCGTGCCTTCGAAGTTGCGGTGCTCGGCAAGTCTGCATAGTACCCCGTAGAGTACTGCTGCATGGATGTCGTGGCCACAGGCGTGCATCACACCCTCGTTCTCCGATCTCCACTCGACCTCTACGGCCTCGTGAATGGGCAGAGCATCTATGTCGGCACGCAGGACAACTGCCTTTTTCAGGTTGCCGACACCCTCTATGCGGGCGAGTATGCCCGTGCCGGCAATGGGGCGATGGTCGATACCCGCCTCGGTCAGTGCCTTGGAGATAAATCGAGCCGTGCGCTCCTCGCGGAACGAGAGTTCGGGATGACGGTGCAGTTTTCTGCGAAATACTACGGGTGTCATATCTATGCTTACGGTTTTGCGTTACAAACAATCTTGAAAAATCTCTAAAATACTGCTTTTGCAATCTTGGCAATCTCCTCGGTGCGGCTCATAGTGTAGAAGTGTAGTACCGGCACTCCGGCAGCCTTCAGCTCGCGGCATTGGGCGATGCACCACTCTGTGCCTATTTCACGCACAACCTTCGGATCGTCAATGTGCAGTCGCACCTCGCGCTCCAAATCCTCGGGAATGGCTGTGCCGAATATGCGAGGCAGAATCTCGAGGTGGCGAGCCACGGCAAGCGGTTTAATGCCTGCTACAATCGGAACTGTTATGCCCGCCTTGCGACAGCGTTCGCGGTAGTCAAAGAACTTGTTGTTGTCGAAGAAGAGTTGTGTTACAACATATCGTGCTCCGGCATCAATCTTCTCCTTCAAGTGGGCGATATCCTCGTCCAAAGAGGTTGCATCCGAATGTTTTTCGGGATATCCGGCCACTCCGACCGAGAACTCCGAGTGGTGACACACATCAACCTCGCCATCAACAAACTCTCCGCGATTCATCGCCATAATCTGTCGCACAAGCTCTATGGCATGGGCGTGGCCTTGCGGATGGGGTGTGAAAACCGCCTCGTCGGGCGACTTGTCGCCTCGCAATGCCAATACATTATGCAGCCCGAGGAAGTCCATGTCAATCAGCGCATCCTCAATATCGTATCGTGACAGACCTCCGCAAATTATGTGCGGTACGGTCTCAATGCCGTAGCGAGAGCGTATGGCAGCCGAGATGCCGACTGTGCCCGGGCGTCGACGTGCAACGTGTCGCTCGGTGCGCCCGTCCGGGAGGGTCTGCGTGTGCATAACTTCGCGGTGGAAAGTTACGTCGATATACGCCGGATCGAACTCAACCAACGGGTCGATGGCTCCGAATACGCCCTGCGTGCCATCACCCTTGAGTGGTGGTAGTAGTTCGAATGAAAATCGGCAACTGCCTTCGGTTGCACTCTTTGTTATGATATCTGCAACAATCATCTCTTCACATTTTTAGGTAACAACATCTCCGACTGCTCGACTGTGATGTTACGTCTGCGGGCATAGTCGAGCATCTGTTTGGTGTCGATACGTCCCACCGAAAAATACTCTGCATCGGCAAAAATCAATCCGCACAACGCCTCCTCGGGGGTTATCATGTAGTTATCGTTCAGCTTCATTGCGGTGGTCATCTCGACAGCCAGCAGATCGAAAATCTCGCGCTTGAGTGAGTGGTCGGGCGAGGCGGGGTAGCCGAATGCCATGCGCCTGCCACGGTACTCTTCGCGGATAATCTGCTCGGGAGAGAGCTGCGCACCCTGCTCGTAGCCCCACATTTGTCGTCTTACAAACGAGTGCATGGCCTCGGCAAAGGCTTCGGTCAGTCGGTCGGCAAGGAGTTTTGCCATGATGGATTGATACTCGTCCTCGCACTCGTCGAGAAGGCGTATTTGCAACTCCTTAAGACCCACTCCGCCCGTTACGGCAAAGCATCCGAGGTAGTCGCTCTTGCCCGCGCGTTCGTCAACTATGAAGTCGGCGAGCGAGAGATTGGCTTCGCCCTCGGTCTGATTGCGTAGCATCGGCAATGTATGGCGACGACCCTTGGTGTCGGTTACGATGATATCCTCCTTGTGGCTCACGGCCGGGAAGATGCCGACCACGCCTTGCAGCGTCAGAGATTTCTCTTTGCGGATCTGTGCCAATAGCTTCTGTGCATCGTTGTATATCTCTTGCGCCTCGGCTCCATATTGCGGATGATCGAAAATCTCGGGGTAGCGCCCCTTCAATCCCCACGATGTGAAGAAGAAGTTCCAGTCGATGAGTGGCTCAACTTGTTCGATGTCAATCTCGGGAAATACTAAACGGCCGACGTGTGCCGGAACAACAATATCCTCGACCTTTTTACGTCGGCGAGCTTTGCGACACTCGACAATCGGGATAAGGCGTTTATTATCGAGTTCGAACTCCTCGCGCAGAGCCTGCTGCATCTGGCGGACTTCAAATTCGGTCTGAATAGCCTCCAAACCTTGCAACTGCGAGAGCAATTTGACATTGTCGCTCGCATTGCGGGAGTGGATGACCAGACCCGAGTACAGTGGTGCAATTTTAACGGCTGTGTGCATCTCCGAGGTGGTCGCTCCACCCACAATTATCGGAATTCGCAATCCGTGCTCCTCGGCCAATGTAACCACACGCCTCATCTCCTCGAGCGAAGGGGTTATAAGTCCGCTCAGGCAGATGGCTGCGGCTCCCTCGGTTATGGCGGTGTCGATAATCTTCTCTGCTTCGACCATTACACCGAGGTCGATGACCTGATAACCATTGCAAGCAAGTACGAGCGAAACGATATTTTTACCAATGTCGTGCACATCTCCCTTTACCGTTGCCAGCACAATCTTTCCGATGCCTCGATAAGCGTAGTCGCTATTCATGTGGGGCTTGAGCACTGCCACGGCACGCTTCATTACACGAGCACTCTTAACAACCTGCGGCAAGAACATCTTTCCCTCGCCAAAGAGCTTGCCTACATGCTCCATGGCGGGCATCAACAACTCTTCGATGACCTTTATGGGTGAACCGAGGGCTTCCAGAGCCTCCTCGGTATCCTTCTCGATATGGTCGGTAACGCCTCGTTGCAGAGCGTGAGTCATACGCTCCTGCAGGGAAGTGTTGCGCCACGATTCGATGGCGGAGGATTGCCCGGCGGTTGCTGCACCGGCAATCTGCAAGGCATATTCCGTGAGTCGCTCGGCTGCATCATCTCTGCGACACAACAGAAGATCCTCGATGCGCTCCAACAGCTCAGGCTCAATGTCGCTATAGACCTGCAACATCTGAGCATTGACAATTCCCATATCCATTCCCGCTTCGATAGCGTGGTAGAGGAATGCCGAGTGCATAGCCTCCCTTACGCGGTTGTTGCCACGGAATGCAAACGAAAGGTTGCTCACTCCACCCGATACTTTCGCGTGGGGCAGATGGGTCTTGATATAACGTGTGGCATCGATAAATGCTTTGCCATAGCTGTTATGTATCTCTATGCCCGTCGCTACCGAGAGAATATTGGGATCGAAGATGATATCCTCGGGCGGAAAACCGTCATTGACCAGAAGAGTGTATGCTCGTTCGGCAACCTCGATTTTGCGTTCGTAGGTGTCGGCCTGACCGCGCTCGTCAAAGAGCATTATAACCATCGCAGCTCCGTATTGGTGCACCTTGCGGGCACGCTCGAGCAGAACCTCCTCACCCTCCTTGAGAGAGAGCGAATTGACGATGCACTTGCCTTGTGTGAGTTGCATGCCGGCCTCCAAAACCTCCCACGAAGAGGAGTCGACCATGATCGGCACGCGCGAAATCTCGGGCTCGGCTCCGACCAAGCGCAGAAAACGACCCATGGCCTCGACGCCATCAATCAAGCCGTCATCCATGCAGATGTCAATAATCTGCGCACCCGCTTCGACCTGTGCACGTGCTATCTGCAGAGCCTCCTCATAGTTGCCCTCGCGGATAAGTCGGGCAAACTTAGCCGAACCGGCTACATTGGTGCGCTCTCCGATGTTTATAAAGTTGCGCTCGGGAGCGACGACGACCTCTTCAAGACCACTCAATCGGGTAGTGTGGCTCTTTGTAGGTATCGGGCGAGGGGTGTATTTGCCCAAGCGTTGCGAGAGCCGCATAATATGCTCGGGGGTAGTGCCACAGCATCCGCCTACGATGTTGACTAACCCGTGACGCATATACTCCTCAACCTCGCAGGCAAACTCTTCGGGAGTTTGGTCGTAGCCACCTTCGATATTTGGCAGACCTGCATTAGGATGTGCCGAGATGGGGTAGTCGCTTACAGTGGCAAGTCGCTCAAGGAACGGCATCAACTGCTTGGCGCCATAGGCACAGTTAAAGCCGATTGAGAGTGGTCGAGCGTGTGCCACAGAGGTATAAAAAGCCTCTACGGTCTGTCCTGAAAGCATGCGACCGCTTGTGTCGGCAAGCGTTCCGGAGAGCATTACCGGTATCTCGCGTTCGCGCGCATGCGAAACCTCGTGCAGAGCGTACAATGCGGCCTTGGCGTTAAGTGTGTCGAATATGGTTTCGATAAGGATGAGGTCGGCACCTCCATCAACCAAACCCTCGATTTGGACTCTATAGGCATCGACCAACTGCTCGAATGTGACTTCGCGCAGCTCGGGATGCTCGACATTGGTGGCGATGGATGAGCTCTTGCTTGTAGGACCTACCGAGCCTGCCACGAAACGTGGCTTGTGGGGATTGCGGGCTGTGAATTGCTCTGCGACCGTGCGAGCTACCTCCGCAGCCCGTTTAGCAATCTCTCCGGCACACTCCGCAAGGCCATACTCCGCCAGCGATATGGCGTTGGCATTGAATGAATTAGTCGAGATGATATCGGCTCCTGCAGAGAGATATTTTTGATGAATGTCGGCTATGATGTCGGGTCGTGTCAGCACGAGAACATCGTTGCAACCACGCAGAGTGTGCTCCCATGAGGCAAAGCGTTCACTTCGAAAATCATCCTCCGTGAGGCCGTAGCCCTGAATCATTGTACCCAAACCTCCATCAAGCAACAGAATCCGCTCGCGGAGCAACTCCTCTATGTTATGTTTTGTGTTGTTTGTCACTGTTCGATAAGTTTTATTTCGAATAGACGGCTCCAATTCTTGCCGGTAACAAATATACGCTTGTTTGCGCTATCGTAGGCTATGCCGTTGAGCACATCGGTCGAAGGTGTGCGTTCGCTCTCGGGGAGCAACCCCTCGAGGTCGATTACGCCTTCGACAAAGCCCGTTGCAGGGTCGATGATTACTATTTTGTCGGTGGTGTAGACATTGGCCCATATCTTACCCTCGATCCACTCCAGCTCATTCAAGAGCTGTACGGGGTTGCCTTTGTAAGTAACCGTTACGGATGAGATACGCTTGAAACTCTTGGGGTCAACTCTCGAAAGTCGTGCCGAGCCATCGGTCATGTAGAGATTCTCTCCATCAGTGGTGAGCCCCCAACCCTCACCCGTGTAGTGAAATATCTTCACTCGTCGCCCAATCTTGCTGTCGTAGACGTAGGCTCGGTTGTTGGTCCATGTGAGTTGGTAGATGTGATCTCCAAGCAGTGTTATGCCCTCGCCAAAGTCGTTTTCGGGAAGCTCGGCAACTACATCTGCCTTACCCGTGACAAGGTCAATGCGCTGCAGGCGTGACTCGCCATATTGTCCTGTGCCTTCCCACATTACACCATCCGCATACTGCAGACCTTGCGTGTAACTCGTTGTAAGGTGGGGGTATGATGCTATAACTTCGTAAGTATAGTGCTTCGGCTCGATAGAGGTCGAAGAGGCGGTGTGTCGTTGTGCATTAGAGTTGCCACCGCAACCGATGCCAGCACATACGATACAAAAGGCTACTAAAAATCTCTTCATAACAGCGACAAAGGTATAAATTTCTTTTGAAATTTAGAATCTGTTTTGAATTTTATTAAATGAGTTAGTTTGTCGCTGCGAGAATTAGTTTCGGTCTCTTTGTGGCTCTTTTCGGCATCTATCCATTTTCAAAATTTGAAAATAGCCCGCTATTACCTGCATCTCACAAATGAATA
>JAFQFG010000063.1 GCA_017398695.1 Alistipes sp. | reverse complement strand
CATAGTGTTTGAGTGGATGCTTTAGTATAGTTGTAAGCTGTTTGTAAAACTTCAATTGACAAATGTAATACATTCTTGCGAAAAAAAAGAATAGTTTTTCGACTAAAAGAGTTATATTTGCCCCATTCAAAACTTTGTCAAGATGAAAAAAGAGTGGAATGATGTTCGTGAGTTTCACGAAAAATTTGGCCATCCCGTAGCTGCGGAGCCGAAGATGATTGACCGTAAACGCGCTTTGAGCCGTGGTAAGTGGATGAATGAGGAGGTGGCCGAATTCCTTATTGCCGATTCGATTTACGAGCAGGCCGATGCGATGATTGACCTGATGTACTTTGCATTGGGAACGCTGGTGGAGATGGGCCTTGAGGCTGACGAACTCTTCGATATCGTACAGAAGGCCAATATGGCCAAGTTGTGGCCTGATGGCAAGCCTCACTACAATCCCAAGGATGGAAAGGTTATCAAGCCCGAAGGCTGGGAGGATCCCGCACCGAAAATCCGTGCATATATTGATGGCGTGATTGCCGCCAAGTCGAATAAGTAGTCTGACGTATGATTCTTCTGTTGGAGTATGCGGTTGTGGCGACGATTGTGGTCATGGCTGCAATAAAGGCATCGCACTATATCGACCTTATCGACCGCACGACAAAGCTCTCGGGAGCATTTCTTGGGGGTGTTCTCTTATCGGCAATAACCTCATTGCCGGAGTTTTTTACCAGCTTGTCGGCAACGATATTTCTCGATAAGCCGGCATTGTGTATCGGAAACATTCTCGGTAGCGACCTCTTCAATATCGCGATGTTGTCGGTGCTTATCTTGTTGGCTATGCGTTCATTCCGTAGTGCAGAGATCGGGCGTGGTAATATCGTGGTGTCGCTCTATATGATACTGATATATGGAGTGATGATGCTTGACTATTTCGGTATTCTCGATATTGAATTTGCTACACTCAATATCATAACCTTTATTTTTGTCGGTATCTATGCCCTGGCAGTCCGCCATCTTGCAGGCGAGAGTTGCGAGGGAGGCGCTTGCGAGGATGAGGAGCCTGTGACGCTGACCCTGCGACAGATTATGTTGCGATTTGTTGCTTCAGCCGTGATTATTGTGGTGATGAGCGTCATCCTGACTTATATAACCGACGACATAGCTACGCAGTATAATCTTGGAGTTGGTTTGGCCGGAGCTATATTCTTAGGTGTGGCAACATCGCTTCCCGAGGTGGCATCCACCATCGCTTTGGTGCGCATGCGTAATTACGATATCGCTGTGGGTAATATCGTGGGTAGTAATCTTTTTAACTTTTTGGTGCTGTGTACGGCCGATCTGTTTAGCCGTGGAGATGTCTATGATTACAGCGATTTCAATGTTGTTAAGTTGCTATTCTTCGGAGCTGTGGCAACGCTCTTTACCGTGCCGATGCTCAAGTGTAAGGGCTGGATCGTGCGTTCGCTCTGCGCGGTCTGCATTGTAGCTTGCTATATGGGTTTTCTGCTGCTGAAGTAGGAGTAGTAGGAGTAGTAGGAGCAGGAATAGACGTAGGAATAGGCTGCAAGCCGAGCCATAAACATAATTCTATCCTCGCAACCCCCCCCCAATTAAGTAAGCAATGCCACGCTCGCCCCAAGATGCAGAGCAATCGCCTGAGGCGGTTTTGTTTTTTGTGCTGTGGCGTGGGCTTGCAACCCTCAAACTCACAACTTTTGGTGGGAGGGATTAACTTCGCTATGCTCTGCTACCGCATCGCACCGCTCGTTTTTAAGTTCCTTTTCTTCCTTCGCGCCTCGGCATAGTTCGCCAGCGACCTCTGCCCTCGGCTTGTCGTCAGTTCCCTACCGCTCGCCGCGGGGACCCTTACAAAGAACTGTACTCAGCAAAAAGTTGATAAATCAACTATTTTTTGCTTGCAGCCCTCAAACTCACAGCTTTTGGAGAGAGGGATTAACTTCGCTAAGCTCTGCTGCCGCATCGCACCGCTCGTTTTTCCCTACCGCTCGCCGCGGGGGCCCTTACAAAGAACTGCACTGCGCAAAAAGTTGATAAATCAACTCTTTTTTGTTTTTGGCTACTATGTCTGCAAATAAATTTGCGCCATACTATCCAAAAACAAAAGGTGTCGAAAATTCGACACCTTTTTGCTTCGTTTGTTCTTTGCGGAGAGAGAGGGATTCGAACCCCCGGAACCTCTCAGTTCAACGGTTTTCAAGACCGCCGCAATCGACCACTCTGCCATCT
>JAFQFG010000062.1 GCA_017398695.1 Alistipes sp. | reverse complement strand
GATTGTCTACGGAGGCTTGCAGAATACGTTTAATATCGGTCGCCTGCGTGTCGGTATTTATTTCAACTACTCGCTTGGCGGTCGTCTGTATAACTACTCGGAGTTCTACATGTCTGGTTCGTATATGACCAACCAATATCGTTATATGATGAACGCTTGGCATCCCGACCGAAATCCTGAGTCGAACTATCCGGCTGCAGGTTCGGTACAGGTGCATGTACCCAGCTCGTTGCAGGTGCACGATGCTACCTATCTGCGTTTGAAGAATGTCAGTGTGGGCTATACGTTCGATCTGCGCAAGAAGGTCAATTGGTTGCGCGAGATCACCGTTGGTGTGAATGCTGAGAATGTATGGTTATGGTCGAAGTATAATGGATTTGACCCCGATGTTTCGACATCGAGTGGCGATTCGACTCTTCGTCGTGTCGATATGGGAGCATATCCACGTGCGAGAACGATCATCTTTAGCCTCCAGATTAAATACTAAACGAGAAAACCGATATGAAGATGAAAAAATATATATTAGCACTGCTTGTTGCTCCGGTACTCGGACTTACCATTTCGTCCTGCTCGTTGAAGGAGGAGTCGGAATACTTTGTCGGGCCGGATCAGTACTACGACACTGTGTCACAATGTCGCATTGCCGTAAATAGTACCTATCACTATCTGAAAACGCTCTATGCCTTCCGACACTTTACCATCACGGAGGCGCATACAGACCTTATCTATGAGCCGGCTCCCACGGTGCCGATGGCGGGCCTTGAACTCTCGCCTGCACAGCCGGGCTTTGCCGAGGATATTTGGCAATATAGCTACAAATCTATCATGTGGGCTAACGGCATTCTTGCACATCTCCCGACCGCACCCATTGAGGAGTGGGATCGCTTGAACTTTATGCAGGAGACAGCCACGATGCGTGCATTCTATTACTATCTGCTTACAAGCCATTTTGGGGATGTGCCTTTCTATACTAATGAGGTTGCAACTCAGGAAGATATGGACCGTATCGCTCGTTATCCGCGCATGTCGGCCGTAGCGACCCGCACCTATCTTATTGATGAGCTCAATGGCTATCTTGCACAAATGAAAGATGCTGACTTGTCAGAGATCTCTGAGAAGAAGTTCTATGTGCGCACCTCTGAACTTGAGGGCAACCGTGCCGGTGCACCTATGGCGTTGATGCTTGTGGCGAAGATGGCGATGTGGAATGCAGCTAAGGATACCGAACATGAGCCCGACTACTGGTATGATATTGCTCTGACGGCATTAAAGGAGTTGGAGGGTATCTATGGTTCATTGTCGCAGTACCCGTTGCAGAATGTGATGTTCCGCTATAAGAACACCCCCGAGTCGATCTTTGAGATCCAACACACCTACACCTCCGGAGCTTTGACCTATGTGTCGAATCTTGCATCGGTATGTACACCCTACAAGACTGTGGTTGAGAAGGATGAGGATGGCCGTTGTACGGTTGCGACCTATGATGGTTTGACCATTCCCGAACTTGGTGTTGATGCGACCACATGGACTCCGGCTCGTCCGAATGTCTATTTCAGTGCAGGTCTGCAACTCTATAAGGGTCCGGACCAGCGTGCTGAGATCAATATGGCTTGGCGTTACCCTGCAAACGATGAGGGTAAGGAGTTTAAGTCGGTAAATACTCGTCCATGGCTGGGTCCGAAGTTTTGGTGCCCCAATATGTACACGACAAACGACTCGAACAACTACAAGATTTTCCGCTATGCAGATGCTGTGCTGATGATGGCCGAGTGCTATTGCGCAAAGCAGGATCAGGCGAACTTCCTAAAGTATTTGAATATGACTCGTCAGCGTGCCGGTTTGGGTGAATACACCTTCCGAAATTGGGAAAAGGCATTGGGTGAGATTCAGGATGAGCGTGCACGCGAGCTCTTTGGAGAGTTCCAGCGCAAGTTTGACCTCGTGCGTTGGGGAATATGGTATCAGCGAGCTTCGGAGTTTAATGATTACGATGAGGTTCAACTCAACATTCGTCCTTGTCATGAGTATTTGCCCATCCCCGATAAACAGGTGGTTTATTCGGGCTATGCTCTCGACAATAAGGAGTACAATAAGTACGGTATGTAATCTTAAAATAGTGAGGAAATTATGAAAAGAGCATTATATAATATCATCAAACTCGCTATCGTGGCGGTTTTGGCATTGCCTGTGGGTTCGTGCCAAAAACCTTACGAGATGGACTTGCCGTTGGCGGTAAGCCGTGCGAAGTTTACGGTTAAGAGAGAGGCCGGCCAGATCTTCTTTATCGTCTATTCGCAGGATAAGTGGACGGCCGAATTTGAGACTCCGGTGACGTGGGCTCAACTCTCGCGTACGAGCGGTGGCAACCAAACTCAAGTTAATGTTTCGTACGATGAAAATAGCGATTTGTCGCGTGGAGTCAATATCATCATTCGTTCGGGCAATCTGACTAAGAAGGTCTACCTGAGTCAAAATGCGGGTATCTCGGGCGATATCAGTTATAGCCTCGAGCATCAGGCATTGACACTGCTCAAGGAGCCCTTCTCGGTAGAGCTTGCCGCTGTATCGAATGTGCCTGCAGCTAATATGGATATTGCAGTCGGTAGTGTGAACTACGTGAACGAGGGAGATGAGTGGATTCAGAATATCAATATCACCGCAGAGAAGGTGACCTTCGATGTTTCGGAGAATTCTACGGGTCAGATTCGCCAGGCGATAGTGACCATTACGTTCCCTGTGGCAGAGTGGGATACTCCGATTACGGCAATGGTGGTTGTCACGCAGAATGCGACACCGGCATCCTTTGGCGCAATACCGTCAAATGTTGCGGCCGATCCTAACGGTATTACACCGCTTGCAGTGGAGTTGCAGCCTAACTTCACTCCCGCACTCTATGGATTCCACGTTGAGTATTCGGTGGCTTATGCCGGAGATGTGCAGAATTGGTTGCGTAAT
>JAFQFG010000061.1 GCA_017398695.1 Alistipes sp. | reverse complement strand
TCTTTGTCGAGCATCACATAATAGCGATATTGATCGCTGGTGAAGAATACGTTATCGTTGATACCGTTCTTATCTTCATCGACAGCGTGGTCGTCGTATGTCAACGGCAGCGGATTGTAAATACCACCGGTATCGTAGCCGCTCTGCTGAGTCTTCTGGACAGCCTCAGGAGTCTTGGCATAAGCGGGGCGGAAGATTCCGAGGTAGTTGTTGGCACGCAATGAAGCCCAAGCCACCATTGTGTCACCATAGCCGGTCAGCTTCACACCATTAAATACGGCATTACCCTGGTGCGGCGGCATCATGATACATGCCACGTTTCCATAGTACTGAACGCCATCGGGTGCGTAGTGGAGTTGCAACTCGAAGATGCCCTCGGGGACATTCTTGTAGCGCCACATAATCTCGTGGAGAGGATATTGCTGCAAGTCACCATACAGCTCCTCGAGCTTGAGCAGAGGAACAATAGCATCATCCCACTGCTGGTTCCACATCATAAACTTAGCCATCAGCATATAACCCAAAGCTGCACCGGCACGAGCCTCTTTATCCTCGCAAGTGCGCTGTTGCGGCAGATACTGCATGTAGTTATTGATGTCGTCGTAGAGAGCCTGACGAGTCGCGTTTGCATCCATACGGGGCAGACGACGAACCTTCTCGAGTGTGGCGATATCTGCCACACGCTCGGTGTAGAAGGGGACATCGCCAAAGAACGAGGTGAGGATGTAGTAGTAGAATGCGCGAAGCACAACAGCCTCGGCAACCAGAGGCATCTTCTTCTCATCCTCTACTTTCGAGTTGAGGATACAGTCGATACACTCGTTGCAACGCATAACACCCTGATAGCCGTACTGCCATACGTTCTTACCTATCTGAGGCTTTGCAGGCGATACGTCAAGGATTGCATCCACGGTAGAAGATGTACAGTACCAAAGGTCGGTACAACCCTCGACTGCCATCATATAGTTTGCCGTAAAGATCGGCTTCATTGAGTTGTAGCACGAATTCACCGCTGCACGACACTGCATCACATTCTCGTAGAATGTTTCGTGGTCAACGAACGAATCCGGCTCCTCTTGGAGGTTGCAGGCGGAGAATACCAATGCCGCCAGCGATAACAATGTATACTTAATTGCTTTCATAACTGTTTTCGTTTTTCAGGTTCGACATTAGTAACGGAGTTGAACGCTAAACACAATCGTTCTCGAGCGTGGGTATGCACCCATATCGACACGGCGGAGAGTCGAACCATCGCTTTCGGTCGAAACGTCGGGGTCGAATCCGTTGTAATCGGCCCACAGGTAGAGGTTGTTTCCAACCACCGAGAGTGTTATGTCGCGCAACGCCTTGGTCTTTTTGCGCAAATCGAATGTGTATGAGAGGTTTACGTTCTGCAGACGAACGTACGATGCGTCGTGGATCTGCAAATCACTCGGCACGAGGATATCGTCCGTACCGGCACGCGGAAGGTCAGAATTCGGATTACGAACGGGGTGCCAACGGTCAATCATGTAGCGATACTGGTTAGATGAGCTACCTCCGGCCATGGCCAACTCCGAGTAGTTGTAGATCTTACCACCCAACGAGTAGGTGAAGTAGATACCCAACTTCAAGCGACCGATATGGAACGTATTCTGCAAACCTCCGTAGAGGAACGGATCCGAATTACCCATATAGACGAGGTCGGCCTCCGACAACTGTCCGTCGTTGTTGGTATCGACATACTTCGGGTAACCGCGCATTGCCATACCGCTGGTACCGCTGGTCGATGAAACGTAGGTGTGAGTCAATTTGTTACGCTCAAACTCATCGGCGGTCTTCCATACACCTGCGTATTTGAAGCCCCAGAGCGAGTTGAGAGGATAGCCCGACTTGTAGCCGTACATCATGAACGGAGAGTTACCACCACTATTAAGTGCCGAGATATACTCCTCATGGCCGATGTCGTTAACCATCTGCTTATTGTGCGAAACGGTAAGAGTGGTGTTCCACTGGAACTTCGGACGAGCGATGTTGCGGCTTTCGATGGTCAGCTCGACACCTGTATTCGATGTGCTACCGATGTTGGTATAACGGCTGGTGAAACCGGTAACGTGTGCAGTCTGCAGTGTGAGCAACAGATCGGTGGTCTTAGAGTGGTAACCCTCGAGTGAGATGCTCAGACGGTCGTCAAATGCAGCGAAGTCAATTGCAGCATTGTAGAGCGTGGTCTTTTCCCAAGTAAGGTCGGGGTTCTCCAGGCGTGACGGATACACCGTGATAGACTGCGCACCATCAAATATGGCTCCGCTGGTGCTGGTGCTATATGCCTCAAGCGAACGGTATACCGAAATTGCGTTGTTACCCGTACGACCGGCACTCAAGCGCAGAGCCAACTCACTGAGCCAGCGCTGATTTTTGAGCCAGCGCTCGTTCTTCAGATTCCAACGGAATGCACCCGAGGGGAAGAAACCCCACTTGTTGTTGGCAGCGAAGTTCGACGATGCATCGGCACGAGCTGTCAAAGTCAAGTAGTAGCGCGAACGGTAGTTATAGTTGAAACGTGCAAGCACCGACTCGCTGACAACCTTCTCAAAGGCGGTCGAGGCGGTGTAGTTCTCCTTGCTGGCGATAGCGTTCATGTTGTTCCACTTCATGTTATCCGAGATCAGACCCTTTGCATTGAGCTGGAAACGGTTTACGATCTCGTGCTTTGCAGTGAAACCTGCCATCACGTTGAAGTTGTGACCCGACTTGAGTTTCTTGTCGTAGGTGATGGTATTCTCCGAGGTCAAACGGCGTGCATCACCCTCATAGCGGAATGCATCAGCACCCTCATTCTCGGTCTTACGCGGCAGGGTACTCGGGTAGAAACGGTAGTCGTGACGCTGGTAGACCATGTAAGAGTTCTGGCTCTTGATGCGCATACCCTTCATCGGGGTAATGGTGAATACGACCACATTTGTATTGGTCATCTGCTCCTGGTAGTCGGTGTTGAAGTGGATTGTTGCCCAGGGGCTGTTGAAGCGGGCTGCATTCTCATACATCGGGTTGTAGTAGTCGCCCGGCTTGATGATAGGCGAGAGGTAGATAGCTCCTCCCCAGATATTCGTACCACCGATAGCAGCCTTATTGCGGTCTACGCGACGGAATGTGTAGCTGCCCTGATAGCCAACCTCGAGCCACTTTGCGAATTTGTGGCTGATGTTGAAACGTCCGGTGATACGGCTGAAACCACTATCCTTGATGATACCCGGAGTGTCGTTGTAGCCGAAGTTGGCGTAGTAGTTGGTGCTCTTCGAACGACCGTTTACAGACAAGTTGTAGTTCTGGGTAAAGGTTGTGCGGGTGATCTCCTTGAGCCAGTTTGTACCTACACCATACTGCGAAGGGTCTTGGACGGGAACATAGTTGTTGGTTCCCGAGCTAAATGCTCCGGAGTTGAAGAACGAGCGGTCATTAACATACTCTGTAAGCTCCACAGCGTTCATCAGGTCGAGTGTGCGAGCGATATGGGCTGTACCGAAATCCATCTTGAGGGTTACAGTCGGCTTTGACATTGCACCGCTACCCTTTTTGGTGGTGACAATTACGACACCGTTCGAACCTCGCGAACCATAGATTGCAGTCGAAGATGCATCCTTCAAAATCGAGATAGACTCGATATCCGCCGAGTTGATGTCGGTCAGATCCTGCACTGCGTCGATAACGCCATCGACAACGATAAGCGGCTCATTCGATGCGGTGATTGAACGTGTACCACGAATACGGATTGAGGTGGTGGCGCTGGGGTCACCCGAGGTTGACATGATGTCCACACCTGCGACACGGCCCTGCAAAGCCTGGTCGATAGAGGTCACCGGAGCATCTTTGATGTCGTTCATCTTGACATTAGCAACCGAACCGGTAAGGTCACTCTTCTTGACCTCACCATAACCGATTACGACCACCTCGTTGATGGCAAGGCTTTCGTCTTGAGCCATGGTAACGTTGAGGATGGTGCGATTGCCCACAACCAGCGACTGCGTCTTGTAGCCGAGGTATGAAAATTCGAGAACGCCCTGCGTTGGGCTGAGAGTGATTTGGTATGCTCCGTTAATATCGGTCGAAACACCCTTCTTTCCATCGGGCGTTGCTACCGTGGCTCCGATAAGAGCATTACCGTCGGTGTCTTTGACAACACCGTTAATCGTTATTCCCTGGGTCGATGAGCTTTGCGCAAAGCCCGACAAAGGGCTAAATGCGAGAAGCAGACATAGCGACAGCAGGATTTCCCCCCCCCTCAGTTTATGAGAGAAAAGAGTTGTTAAGTGTAGAATTCCAGCCATTTAGGTTAGATTTTAATAGTTATTTATATATAGTATACTCGCAAATTTACGAATAAAAAACCGGTTTGCCAAAAAAATACAACAGTTTTTGGATTGGAAATATGCGGGATTTTTCGGGGGGGGGGTAAATCGGGGTGTAAATATTTGTTTTTCAGCGGTTTATACTCTCGAAATGTGTAAAAGAGAGGTGTGGTGTGAATGAATAAAAAATGAGGCTGAATAATAATAAGGAGGTGACTAATTAGTTTTTAGTCACCTCCATTGTGAAAATTATTTGAATTTTGAGTTTACTTTGCGTATTGCGCCTTCAACTTCTCATTCTGGCGCTTCAGAGCATCAATTGCCAGGTCGATAGCCTCCTCGAATGTCTTTGCTCTCTGCTCCGAAATCAGGTCGCTGCCGGGCATGTGCAGTGTGATTGTTGCCACTTTATTTCCTTTGTCGAAATCTTTGTCAAGTTTGAGAACAACATCTGCTCCTGTCGAGCGCTCTGCAAAACGGTCCATCTTTCCCAATTTGTGCTCGACGAATTCGACCAACCTCTTGTCGGCATCGAATTTTACTGTTTGAATGTTTACGTTCATAGTAGTGTTGTTTTGTGCGGACAAGCCGCGAGTTAATATAAATGTTCCGACTCTTTCGAGCCTCCTTTCTCTCAATTCACAATTAATCCTCCTTCGGAGGCTTTTCCTCCTCGCGGCTCGGCATAGTCTGCAAGCAGCCTCTCCCCATTGCTTCGTTCGTCGGTTCACAATTAATCCTCCTTCGGAGGCTTTTCCTCCTCGCGGCTCGGCATAGTCTGCAAGCAGCCTCTGCTCTCGCTCCGCAGCGTCGGTTCACAAT
>JAFQFG010000002.1 GCA_017398695.1 Alistipes sp. | reverse complement strand
CAAGGCATTGCTCTTTGAGCATACCGAGAGTGGTTTTCCGGTGCTGACCAATATGATGGGTTCGGAGCGACGAATAGCACTCGCGCTCGGTGTAGAGTCACTTGACGAGCTACCCTCTCGCATCGACACGCTGCTCAAGGAGGCGCTCTCGCCCAAGGGCTCGCTACTCGAGAAGATGCGAATGTTGCCGATGCTCGCAGATGTCGCCAAGTGGTTCCCAAAGAGAATAAATGGACGCGGAGCGTGTCAACAGGTCGTTCTCATGGGCGAGAATGCCGATATCGAGCGATTGCCCGTATTGAAGTGCTGGCCCTCGGATGGCGGGCGATTTGTCACACTGCCAATGGTCAATACGCTCGACCCAGAAACGGGTGTGCGCAATGTCGGCATGTATCGCATGCAGATCATCGACGGAGAGACAACCGGCATGCATTGGCATATCCACAAAACCGGAGCACGTCACTACGAAGGCTACAAGGCTCAAGGCCGACGTATGCCTGTGACCGTAACGCTCGGTGGCGACCCCGCCTACACGTTCAGCGCAACGGCACCGATGCCCGACAACATGGATGAGTATCTGCTTGCCGGATTTCTACGCAAAAGCCCTGTAAGGCTTGTGAAATCATTGACTAACGATATATGGATACCCGAAGATTGCGATTTTGTTATCGAGGGGTATGTCGATCCGGCAGAGGAGAAATTTGTGGAGGGGCCATTTGGTGATCACACGGGATTTTACTCGCTCACAGATCTCTACCCCCGCTTCCACATTACGGCCATCACCCATCGTCAAGATGCGGTATACCCCGCCACTCTGGTTGGCATCCCGCCTCAAGAGGATGCCTACATCGGCAAGGCCAGCGAGAAGATCTTTTTAGCTCCGATACGCCTGGCCATACAGCCCGAGATTGAAGACATGACAATGCCTTTCGAGGGCACGGCTCACAACATTGTCGTTATATCGTTACGCAAGCGCTATACAGGTCAGGTCGCAAAGGTTGTGCAGTCGTTGTGGGGTGCCGGACAGATGATGTTCAACAAATATATGCTTGCCGTGCCACGGGGAGCTGATGTCCGCGACAACGCCACGCTGGCAGCACTACTACGCAGGGTCGACACCACACGAAACATTATCCGCAGTGAGGGCATTTACGACGTGCTCGACCATGCAACAGCCACAAATGGCTATGGTGGCAAACTCGCCATCGACACTACCGACATCGACCCTCAATCAGCCGTCAAGCCTTACGACCTACCCAAGGAGATCGAGCCTTCAGATGGCATCACAGCAACTTTGACAGATTTTGCCGAGAGCTGGGGCGTGGTTGCAATCTTTGCAGAAGAGGGTGCCGACATCGACTCATTCATCCGCAAGAATGGCCTGGAGAGGGTCAACTACATCGCCATATTCGATGCGCAGGCTGCAGAATTGCCTGCCGGTGACCTTGTATGGCTCGGTGCTGCCAACAGCGATCCACGTCGAGATGTGCGCACCTTAGGCAGAACACTCATTGTGGATGCTCGCAGCAAACGTCCCGGAGCAGAGGGCAACCCCTCGCGCTTCCCAAATGTCGTAACTGCATCTCAGACGACCATTGAGCTTGTCGATTCGCGCTGGGAAGAGTACAATTGCGGTGAGTTCTTACCATCTCCGTCACGTCGCTATCGCCGATTGTTGCTCTCGGAGAGCGAGCAGTGGGAGTAAGACCAGCAATACATTCGATACGCATAACCCGGCTAAACGCAGATTGAGATGGAACTGTTCACAAAGAGTAACCGCCAAGGATTGGTCTTTTTGCTACCGCTATTAGCCATAATTGTGTTGCTGGCAGCACTCGCTAGCCCGAAGAACAAGCAAACGGCAGAGAGCAAAACCACTGAAGCTGCACCCTCCATGGCTACCGTCTCAGTCGCAGACTCCATACACGATTGTGTCACTCCATTTCGATTTGACCCCAACACAGCCACATTTGAAGAGTTTGTGGCTCTCGGTCTGTCGAAATCGACCGCTGCATCCATCATCAAGTATCGTCGTCGAGGAAAGGTATTCTCTATACCCGAAGAGTTTGCAGCCTGCTACGGAGTCACCGATTCGGCATACCGCGCACTGAAACCCTACATCGCGATTGCACCCGAATATGAGCCCAAGCCCTTTAAGTCGCATTCAGACCGCGAAGAGCGCGATTCAGCAATACACTATGAGAGGTTTCGCATCGACACCGCTACGGTGTCCTACTTGCAGACGATAGGCTTCTCTCACCGCAGAGCAACAGCTTTTCTGCGCTATCGCGACATGCGTGGCGGTCTGCGCAATATCGAGGAGGTGCGCGAGTGTTATGTAATTCCCTCTGCCGAGTGCGACACTCTTGCACGCTACATCATCTTCCCCGAAGGTGCAACGGCAGCCACCACCGAACAGAAAATCGAGCTTAATGGAGCTGACTCGGCAACACTGCGCAGCATCTACGGGATCGGTCCCAAGAGTGTGGTCGAGATTATGGAGTACCGTAAAAAGTTGGGCGGATTTGTCTGTGTAGAGCAGTTGGCAGAGGTAAAATCGGTCACAGAGAGCAATTTTGAGAAAATTTTGCAACAAATTTATTGCGATAGTTGCAATATTTCAAAAATTGATATTAACTTTGCACGCTCGCAAAGGTTGGCGGCTCACCCCTATATAAGTGACCGAGCCCTGCGCAAATTACTTAAAACAAGACAATTGAAAGGAGGTTGGAGTAGAATCGAAGAGATGATTGAAGACAAAATATTCACTCGTGACGAAGCTGAAAAGCTGCGCCCGTATCTTCGATTTACACGCAACAGAGAGTAAGTTATAACTTTTTTTAGCACAAAACACTTTTTCAATTAACTTATTTTAGAAACAAATTAAAAACACGAATATTATGATTATCATGCCTGTTAAGGAGGGAGAGAACATCGAAAGAGCCCTCAAGAAGTTTAAGCGTAAGTACGAGCGCACCGGCGTTCTTAAGGAGTTGCGTCGTCGCCAGTATTTCACAAAGCCTTCGATCGAGAAGCGCGAGCGTATGCAGCACGCTATCTACGTTGAGCACATGTATCGTGACGAGGAGTAGTGATTAACTTCTAAGACAAAATAACTCATCAACGAGTTGAACGGTCGGCTGTCAGGCTGACCGTTTTTTTATGGTTAGGGCAAATTGCAAACCGACCGATAAATATATTATCTGTTTTGACCCATAAGCCCCCAAAAGCCACTATTTTGACCGATAAACAAAAAGATGCCGCTTTAGATCTCAAATCAGCCAAGCTGACGAGGGTTGTTGTGTAGGTGGCGGGAGCTTGCTCACGGACACCTATACAACAAAACAAGTGACCGAAACTCGGTCACTTGCCTTTACATTTAAGGGTGGAAGATGGGATTGGCT
>JAFQFG010000060.1 GCA_017398695.1 Alistipes sp. | reverse complement strand
CGACTTGTCGGCAGTGGTCTTAATCAGAATACCCATCGTTAGCGACGAATGGATATTTGCCTGACCGATATCAAGAATAAATGCATCGTAATGAGCCAAAATGGTGGTCAAAGACGAAGTCAGGCCAGGCTTATCCTCGCCCGAAATATTAATTTGAATAATCTCTACATTATTTTTCATATTATCGGCAATAATTGAGATTTTTACAGATTTTGAGCCTTCTTCTTCTCCTCCTCGACGAGTTTATTGAACTTCGCGTAGCCATCAGCCGGAGCATTCCACATCAACGCGATGACAAGCGCACCAAGCGCACCGAACACAATCGACAGAATAAATACCGAATCCCAACCATAATTATCAGCCAAAATACCGAATACGATACCCGACACTGCGGTACTTGCATAGCCAAAGATGCCGAGGATTCCGTTACCCGTACCTGCCGCATGCTTTGTCGCCTGCTGCGATGCGCATGTTCCATAGAGAGCCTGAGGGCCATAGATAAAGAATGCCGACAACACCAAGAATACCAGCGACCAATTTGCCGATGGAATCTTCCAGAAAATAAAGAACGATATGGTTGCAAATACGGTACAGAAGAAGCAGGTGCGATGAGCCTTATTCTTGAAGAATCGGTCTGTAACCCAGCCCGCAAGGAGCATACCGAGAATTCCGCCAATCAGCTCTGACGATGCCACAACATTCGCCGCTGTCGAGATGTCCATACCCTTCTCCTGAGTCAGGAACGACGAACCCCAGTCGAGAATCATGAAACGGATGATGTAGATACAGAAGTTCGATATGGAGATAATCCAGATATAGGGATTAGCAAAGACCATCTTATTGATGACCTTCTTAAAGATTGCGCTATCGATCTTCTCCTCGGTCGATTGCTCCGCCACGACATCCTTCTTATCCGCATTATCCAGCTCCTCAACCTGTGGTAAGCCAACCTGCGAAGGACTATCCTTCAGACCGAAATAGATCATAGGTGCACCAATCAACGAAATAGCTGCCGGAACCGCAAAGCACAAGTTCCAAGCCGAATAGCCATACTTCTGCAACAGCATACCGCACAACCATACTACCACACCGGCACCAATCGAGTGCGAAGCGTTCCAAAACGACTGCTTGGTTGCCAACTCCGAGGGTCGTACCCAATTTGCCAACAGACTGACACACGGAGGCACGCCCATGCCCTGGATATATCCATTAACAACCCACAATGAGCCAATCAGATAAACCAGCAAGAGCGTAGCCTTGCCCTCACCATCAAGCAGATTCATCACGCCATTCATCTTGGGACTGAAGCAAATTGCAAGATTAACTGCAGCCGAGAGCACCAATCCCAACGCCATGATGTTTTTCTTGCTAAATCGGTCTACGAGCAGTCCATTCACAAAGCGCGAAAATCCGTAGATAATACCATTCAGGGTCAGGAAGATACCGAGTTGAGATTTGGTAATACCCAACTCTTGCTCAATCGCGGGGATTGCGATGCTAAAGTTCTTGCGCACAAAGTAATAGAGCGCGTAACCTACCATCAAGATAAGAATGGTACGCCACTCCCACTTGCGGTATTGTTTCTGGATTTCAGTATTCATTTTAAGTAAATTTAGGTTTTATTATCTTATTTCGTATTATCGAATGTGAACGCTTCCCACGGCAGCTGAGCATCCTTGCCGTTGTCGAGCACATCGTTGGCGTGAACCATCAGCGGGAAGTCTGCCAAGTCGAGCATTCCGAGCTCGGCCTTACGATAGATAGCCTTCGCCACACGACGAGCCACCACAAGCGATTCGAGTGTTACGCCTGCCAAGATATCCATTGCCTCCTCGTAGCTCTTGCCCTCACCGAGCAAGATGCCGATTTTGCGTGTACGACCGCCATAGACCGTAACGTAGAGGTCACCGATGCCGATGTAGGTGCTATCTTCACTCGCGCCCTGAATCTTGAGCAGTCGGCTCATCTCCTTGGTTGCCTGATAGAAGGCTCCGGCTTGCGAGTTGTAGTGCAAACCTGCATTCTCACCATTCTCGCGATTGACCAGACCGATGGTCATCGCCACACCGAGAGCGTAGGCATTCTTCAAGGCCACAGCACTCTCCAAGCCGATAACATCATTCGTGAGCGAGATATGGTAGTACGATGTCGACATCGTCTCCTTCATCATCTTGAGTGTCGCGGTATCCTTACCGCAGAATGCCACCTCGGTTTGGTCGTGATAGACCAACTCATACGAGGTGCAAGGGCCGCCTATGGCGCAAACTTCGCGTTCGATACCCCTCTTCTGCAACTCCGTTTGCCAATATGCCGGGTAGGAGATAAGCGTTCCGTCAGGCAGGTTGATAAGACCTTTTGTCACCGACAAAACGGGCATCTTCGGGTCGAGATGTGCCAGGACCTCCTCGAGGAACCAATCCACACCGAACGACGAAACGCCACCGATAACGAAATCGGCACCCTCGACAGCCTCACGCCACTCCTCGAATTGGTAATATTTAACACCCTCGGGAAAAGCAATTTCGAACTTGGGATGCTTATTCGAGCGACGGCACTCATCTATAATTTCACGATCGAGCGGGGTTCCGACCAAGCGAACCTCATGTCCGTTTTCAAAAGCAGGATATGCGAGCGCCGAGCCCATCATTCCCGAGCCGATGATAGTAACAGTTCTTTTCATATTTTTCGATTTTACACTTTATTAGGACTACAAATG
>JAFQFG010000059.1 GCA_017398695.1 Alistipes sp. | reverse complement strand
TTTCTAATCAGTCGTCGCATCAGCCAATAGAACACAAATGTAATCAAGAGACCCAGCGCAATTACGATATAGAGCTGAAGATCTATGGATGCACCCAATTTATACGACACGAACCACAACGCTACAACAAGCAGATTTATGCTGATAATCGAAATTGTGGTGCCAATATGAGAAAATCCCAAATCGATAAACAGATGGTGGAGATGCGTCTTGTCGGGATGGAATGGAGATTGTTTTCGTACGATTCTTAAACTCATTACTCGTAGAGTGTCAAAAACCGGAACACACAACACGGCGAGTGTGAAAGGGATCAAGCCGAGATTTGGATTGAGTTCTGAGGTGTTGGTTTCGGCCGATAATAGGGTAGCTACAAAAGAAGAGAGTACTACACCCAAGGCGAGTGTTCCGGAGTCCCCGATGAACATCTTTGATCGGCTTCCAAAGACGTTATGCAGAAAGAATGGAATCAGGGCACCTGTGACCATTGCAGCCAACGCTGTCATATCCGCATATCCTATTTTGTAGAACATCACACCGAAAAGCGTGCAAGCGACTACACAATATCCTGATGAGTATCCATCCACTCCGTCTATGAGATTGATGGCATTGATAATGCCCACACATGCAAAGATTGTTAACGGTATTGAAATCCAGCGAGGGATGATTGTTAGTCCCCACAAACCGTTGAAGTCGTTAATCTGAGTATTGGCCGTGTAAATCAAAGCCAACACGAGTAAAATCTCGGTGACAAATCTAATTCTCGGGGAGAGCGATATGATATCATCAATCATTCCCACTACCATGATGACGGTCATCGCGACTAATATGGGCAGCAATCCATTCAGGTCGCCATAAAGATAAAAACAGACAGATCCTACAAGAATACCGAACACAACCGATATGCCGCCCAATACCGGAACCGGGACTCTTTGAAGTTTACGCGCGTCGGGGTTGTCAACAATGTTTTTGTTCTTGGCAATTTTCAGGATGTAGGGATGTATCCAACTTGTGCCAACGAATGCTATCAGTGCAGATAGTAAAATTTTCAATAAAACCATAATAAAGGGAAGTTTTGTTTGGGTTATTATTAGGTTTCTTATCTATTTTTTGTTGTCTTCTTGTTTTATCACTTCAATCAAGCCGTCGGTGATTTCGGTGAGGGCGACTGAGGCCAGACCGTCGAGCGAAACGACTACACGTTTGCTGCGTATGCCCTTAACCTTCACAAATGTACCCTCCACACCATCGAAACAACCTCCGACTACGCGAATTTTTGTGCCGCGTTCAAGATTGACCTCGCTCGGCAGCAAGTAGCGTAAATTCTCATTGTCGTTCGCGCAGACAGCCATAAATTGTGCCATCTGATCCTCCGGAACTATTATCGGGACATTCTTGCCATTCTCCGGCCTTACCCGATACTGCAAGTAGTGAATTCCGCTCTTCACCTCCTGAATGCGCTTTTTGGTTGTGTGCGCAAATATCAAGTTGTGAATTGCAGGCGACAGCTTGCGGCTCTTAACACCCAAACGGCTCTCGACTATCTTGTAGCACATCGGCACAAAACATTCGATATTTTTACTCTCCAATAGCGATTTTGCCTTCATCTCGTTGCAATAGGGGGCACTCATTGCAAACCACATGAGCCCTGTGTCGGTCTGTTTCTTGAGTGTTGGCATCGTTCAGGTGTATAGCAGTTGTTAATGTAAATATATATCCCTGGCTCCTTGGTGCGCATATAATAGTCTGTGCACCAAGCATTTAAGCTCGTTAAATCCCGTAAAGACGCCTGCATCACATCTAATCATAGAGTTGATGCATATACAAAACGTCTAAATTTCTACAAAAGTAATAAATAATAACTAAAAGAACAAAAAAAAGGACGACTTTTTTGCGAATCACCCCCCCCCCCCTTGCAAAATGTTGATAATCAGAGTGTTTTGTATTTTAGGGGAGCGCAAGAAAATAATGAGGTAATTGGATTATCGCTCAGGCAGGAGTGGAATATAGCGAGCATAGAGTAATGTTTACTTGATAAGATTATCCGTTAGTTGGGAAAAGATTGCAGTTTTTTTTGTTCTGATAATTGCGAATTATGAATTATTGTTATCTTTGCCGAAAATACGCAAATGATGAAGGCGAGAAATATCTCTATACTTGTAGTGTTACTACTCCTGGCAGACCAGATTCTCAAGATTTGGGTCAAGACCAATATGTGCCTTGGAGAGGCGATAACCATCTTCCCCGACTGGTTCCAGTTGCGATTTATCGAGAATAATGGAGCCGCATTCGGTATGCATATCGCATCGGGAGGCGGACTGGATTGGGGAAAGTTGGCATTGAGTCTGTTTCGAGTGGTGATGGTTGTGGCTCTGTGTTTCCTGATACGCCAACTCAACGCCAAGAAGGAGACTCCGAAGGGTGTTATCGTTGGATTATCGTTGATTTTGGCGGGAGCTATAGGTAATATTATTGACAGTGCCGTTTATGGTCATATCTTTTCGGCTTCGACTCCGATGACGGTTGCGCACTTTGGCGGACACTATGCAGGCTTCATGATGGGCAAGGTTGTCGACATGTTCTATTTCCCACTATTCCAATGGAATAGCGTGCCCAATTTCCTGCGATTTTTGGTGGATGGCGATAACTATTTCTTTGGTGCAATATTCAATCTTGCAGACTCGTACATTACGGTTGCGGTGGTCTACATGTTGATTTTCCATTGGAAGTTTTTCTATAAGGAGTGATTTTTTATATCGGATAGTGGCCCCTTTTATGGTGGCAAATAGGGTTGTTATAATGTGAAATATTTATATGTAGTTATTATGAAAAAAGTATTATTTGTATTGATGTTGGCCATGGTTTCAGTGCTTACCGTTGGCTGCGATAAGAAGGGTGTAGTGGGTGAAAAGTTTCAGCGCCATGCTTTCAACGCACCCACATTTGCTATCAATCTTGGAGAGGATTTCGAGGAGTATCGCTTGGCTAATGCCGACTATATTATCGAG
>JAFQFG010000058.1 GCA_017398695.1 Alistipes sp. | reverse complement strand
TCTTCCCCGTAATCAAGAAGTTCCTCTATTCGGACAAAGAAATCTTCCTGCGTGAGTTGGTATCGTATGCTGTCGATGCTACGCAGAAGCTCCGCACACTCTCCTCATCGGGAGTCATGAAGGGCGAACTCGGCAGCCTTACAATTCATGTTGCTGCCGACAAAGATGCCAAGACGCTGACCATCACCGACCGCGGTATCGGAATGACCGCCGAGGAGGTCGACAAATACATCAACCAAATTGCATTCTCGAGTGCCGAGGAGTTCCTCGATAAGTATAAGAATCAGACTATCATCGGACACTTCGGTTTGGGTTTCTACTCGTCGTTTATGGTCGCCGACAAGGTCGAGATCTTCACTCAATCGTGGAAGGAGGGAGCTAAGGCTGTCCATTGGAGCTGCAACGGCTCGCCCGAGTTTGAGATGGAGGAGTTGGAGGAGAGCCGCGACCGCGGAACAACCATCGTTCTTCACATTGCAGAGGACTGCCTCGAGTATGCCGAGCCGACAAAAGTCGAGGAACTGCTCAAAAAGTATTGTCGATTCCTGCCCGTAGAGATTGCCTTTGGCAAGGTCAAGGAGTGGAAGGATGGCAAGTATGTCGACACCGACAAGGAGAACATCATCAACGATACCAATCCGCTCTGGACACGCAAGCCCAACGATATCTCGGAGGAGCAGTACAAAGAGTTCTACCACGAACTCTATCCGCTCAGCGACGAGCCGCTGTTCTATATCCACCTGAATATCGACTACCCATTTAACCTGACGGGTATTCTCTACTTCCCGCGCATCCACAACAACTTCGAGATTCAGAAGAACAAGATCCAACTCTACTCCAACCAAGTATACGTCACCGACCAGGTCGATGGCATCGTACCGGAGTACCTGACACTGCTGCATGGTGTTATCGACTCGCCCGACATCCCTCTTAACGTATCGCGTAGCTACTTGCAGAGCGACTCGAATGTCAAGAAGATCTCGAGCTACATCACCCGCAAGGTTGCAGACCGTCTGAACGAACTCTTTACAACACTCCGACCCGAATACGAGGAGAAGTGGGACAATCTGAAGGTATTTATTCAATACGGTATCCTTACCGACGAGAAGTTCTCGGAGAAGGCACAGGAGTTTATGCTCTGGAAGAACACCGACGGCAAATACTTCACAGCCAAGGAGTACACCGACCTTGTAAAGGGCAACCAGACCGACAAAGAGGGTAATCTTATCTTCCTCTATGTCGATGACCCCGTGTCGAAGCACTCGTTCCTCGAGGCGGCCAAGAGCAAGGGTTATGATGTACTTGTGCTGGACGGACAACTCGACAACCACTACATCAATTGGTACGAGTCGAAGAATCAGCAGACCCGCTTTGTGCGCGTGGATAGCGATGTCATCGAGAAACTTATCCGCAAGGAGGATTCGATAAAGATGTCGCTCAGCGAGTCGCAGCAGGAGCTGATGCGCCCCGTATTCGAGAGTCAGATGCCGCAAGACGAGAAGATTACATACAACATCTCGTTCGAGGCAATGTCACCTGACGAGGCTCCGATTGTTATCACGCAGAATGAGTTTATGCGTCGCATGAAGGAGATGTCACAGATGAGCGGTGGCGGAATGAGCCAATTCTATGGCCAGATGCCCGACAACTTCACGATTGCTGTGAATGGTAACCACCCGATAGTTATCGACATCCTGGGAGATGTCGAGCGCGCCTATGGTGACAAGCTCAAGAGCATAACCAAGAAGATTGATGCAGCCGTAGCTGAGGAGCGTCGCTTCGAGGAGGTTGTCAAGGAGAAGAAGGAGGAGGATTTGACCTCCGAGGAGAAGACGATGCGCGAGGAGCTGTCGAAGAAGGTCGTAACGCTGCGCGATGAGCGCAATGAGCGTCTGCGCGAGATTGGCCATGACAACGCCTTGGTACGTCAAATTATCGACCTCGCCTTGCTCTCGAACGGTCTGCTCAAAGGCAAAAACCTCACAGACTTTATCCAACGCTCGATTTCACTTATCGAGAGCGAGAAGAGATAGTGGCAGGGTAGTACTGCAACAAATACACCCCGAAGTCCTAAAACTTCGGGGTGTATTGTTTTATTCAAAACTAAATTACATGAGCGCAGAATAAAACGTGTATAAAAAGAGGAATTTTTAGGCTTGCGAGATTGGGCGGAGCAGGGGAATACTTGGCGTATTTCCCTGTTCCGCACAGGCTCGTATAACACCAAAATTACCTTTTTAGGCGCGTTTTACAGAAGGGCGTCAATCTTAACCTTCAACGCATCCTTGCTAATTGCACCTACATGCTTGTCTACAACCTCGCCACCCTTGATAAATACGATGGTCGGAATGTTGCGCACCTTGTACTCCGCAACGATATCATCGTTGTCGTCAACGTCGCACTTGCCAATCACAACCTTACCTTCGTACTCGGCTGCAAGTTCCTCGATAATCGGAGATACCATACGGCAGGGACCACACCACTCTGCCCAAAAATCAATAACCACCGGTTGACCCGATGCGAGAACCGAAGCGTAGTTCTCATTTGTAATCTGTAATGCCATAATTTTAAGTTTTTGTTTAGTTAATATTTATGATATCGTGTATTTCAATTGGTTATGGTTTAGGTAATCTATCAACTCATTTGTTATGCCTACCTGTATCTTGCGCGAGAAGTGGCGCAGTGTCACGCCCTCCGTCTCATCTACAACCGTAACGCGCAATGTAGCCTTACCCTTAGATTTCTTGATTGCGGCATGCAACGACTCCACAAGGTCGGCATCTATGGCCGAGAGTGGCAGAGTGATGGTTATCTCCTTAATAGTATCACGCATATCTGCCAGCCGGGTTATCGAGTTGATACGGAACTCCAACTCGTTGGGATCCTTGCCGTACGGACGCTTCTGCACCTTGCCTCGAATACAAAGGTAGTAGTCGGGGAAGATGTATTGACGGAACTTCTCAAAATCCTTCGAGAAGAGTGTAAACTCGTGCGTTCCGGCATATCCCTCCAACTTCACACGTCCCCATGGGCGGCCATCCTTTGTTGTTCGCATATCAATACCCGTAACAATACCCGCCACGGCAACCTCGCGGCCCTCCAGCGGAGCAAGGTTATCCAGATCGGGCAACTCTACGTTGCAGATATTATCAATAATTATGCGATAATCATCCAGCGGATGCGACGAGAGGTAGAGTCCAATGACCTCCTTCTCCTTCTTGAGTCCCTCGAGGATATTCCAATCCTCACACACCGGCAGAAGCGGGCGTTGCAGGTCGACAGTACCGGTATCGCCTCCAAACAAGCTCTGCTGGGCATTCTGTTTCTCGGCATTAAAGCGCTGGCCATAACGCATCAACTGTTCGAGGAAAGTCACTCCGGAGGCATCCTCCGCGAAGAACTTACTACGCGAAAAGTCGCACAACGAGTCAAAACCGCCTGCATAGGCAATATTCTCCATACTCTTACGATTGACCACCGAGTAGTTTACGCGCTCCACAAAGTCGTAGATATCCTTATAGCGGCCATTGCGGTTGCGCTCATCGATAATCGACATAGCGGCAGCCTCGCCAACGCCCTTAATTGCGGCCAAACCAAAACGTATATCACCCTTCTCGTTCGAAGAGAATCGCTGCATCGACTCATTCACATCGGGATTAAGCACATTGATACCCATCGACTTGCACTCGCTCATATACTCCGTCAGCGAGGTGATATCGTTGATATTACTACTCAATAGAGCCGCCATATACTCCGATGGGAAGTTGGCCTTGAGGTAAGCAGTCTGGTATGCCACCCACGAATAGCAGGTTGCATGCGACTTATTGAAGGCATAGGATGCAAACTTCTCCCAATCTTTCCATATCTTCTCGAGCACGTCGGCATTGTGCCCATTTGCCTGACCTCCAGCGATAAACTTCGGTTTCAGTTCATCCAGCTTGGATTTAATCTTCTTACCCATAGCCTTTCGCAGAGTGTCGGACTCGCCTCGTGTAAAGCCTCCGAGCAGACGCGAAAGCAACATGACCTGCTCCTGATAGACCGTAATGCCATAGGTATCCTTCAAGTACTTCTCCATAATCGGAATATCATACTCGATAGGCTTACGGCCATGTTTACGATCAATAAAGTCGGGGATATAATCCATCGGGCCCGGTCGATATAGCGCATTCATCGCGATAAGATCTTCGAACACCGAAGGTTTCAGCTCTCGCAGATACTTTTGCATACCGGCCGACTCAAATTGGAATGTACCTATCGTGCGGCCCTCGCAGTAGAGTTTGTATGTTGCAGGATCATCAATCGGGATGTGGTCGATATCGACCTCCACACCCTTAATGCGGCGGATATTCTCGACTGCATCCTTCATAATTGTCAGGTTCTTCAGACCAAGGAAGTCCATCTTGATAAGACCCGTATCCTCGATAACCGAACCCTCATATTGAGTAACGAGCATCTTTTCGCCCGTCTCCTTATCGTCAGCCGTTGAAACCGGCACCCAGTCGGTGATATCGTCACGACAAATAATCGTACCGCAGGCGTGTACGCCCGTACCTCGCACATTACCCTCCAACTTACGCGCATACTTTATCGTATCGCGCATAATCGGATCCTCCGAGTTCTCCGCATCCTGCAACTCCTGCACAGCCGCGATAGAGTTCTTCAAATTAATTTTGAGCTGCTTCTCCTTATCCTTCGGATCGGGGATACGTGCCGGAATAAGCTTACACAATCTATCCGATTCGGCAAGTGGCAGTTTCTGCACTCGCGCCACATCCTTGAGCACCATCTTGGTAGCCATCGTACCATAGGTGATGATATGTGCAACCTTCTCCTTGCCATACTTATTGGTCACCCAATTGAGCACTCGGCCTCGACCCTCATCATCGAAGTCGATGTCGATATCGGGCAATGAGATACGGTCGGGATTGAGGAATCGCTCGAACAGCAGATCATACTTTATAGGGTCAATCTGCGTAATTCCCAAGCAGTATGCCACAGCCGAGCCTGCAGCCGAACCACGGCCGGGGCCACCAGCGCAGAGATGGCCGTACTCATCGACATGAACAGGCATAGACCGATGAATTTCGGCTGCGTGGTCAAACCGACCGCAGCGATCGCATAGGAACCGAGGGAACTGACCATGATCGTATCCACAAAGCCGACCAATGCCACCAGAAAGGACTCCACCACGGAAGGCCACGCCATGTTGATCGTATTTCGGAAAAGCTCCTTCCCGGACGGGATCGGCCCGGCGACCGGCTCCTTCTTCAGAACACGCTCTGCATTGAATAACTTCAAAACACTCACTCCCACAAATTGAATAGTTGCGTTTGAAACAAACCCAGTATAGCACACAAAAAGGAGCCGGTCAACCCCACGGGGACCGACTCCTTGTCTTTCGTTTCAGGTCACTCGATCTGCAGCGAACAGAGCGTCTTGTACACGCCTTCCGTCCGGATCAGATCCGCGTGCTTGCCCATCTGCACGATGCGTCCTTCCTCCAGAACCACGGTGCGGTCTGCGCCGCGAACCGTAGAGAGTCGGTGCGCGATGACGAACGTGGTGCGACTCTGCGC
This sequence comes from Alistipes sp., assembly GCA_017398695.1. Lineage (GTDB taxonomy): Bacteria > Bacteroidota > Bacteroidia > Bacteroidales > Rikenellaceae > Alistipes. The sequence continues at coordinate 139 of JAFQFG010000058.1, read as the reverse complement.
CAAAGAGGTGAGCGCGTGATGCACGGCGAGCTCACTTTCCGCATCGAGGGCGCTGGTCGCTTCGTCAAAGATGACGATGGGCGGGTCCTTCAGGAAAACGCGGGCAATGCTGATGCGCTGCCGCTGTCCGCCGGAAAGC
>JAFQFG010000057.1 GCA_017398695.1 Alistipes sp. | reverse complement strand
TGCAAAATGGAAATAGTGACCTTGGAAGTTTACTTACAAAAGGTCACTATTTTCGTTTTGTGTTATTGTCGCAGACAACCAAACCCTCGCAATAAAACGCAATAAAACCTCGCAATAAAACCTCGCGACAAATCAAACCCGCAACAAGAACAAAATCTCGATACTGTCAAACTCCCCGAAACGGAGTTTCGGTTGAAAGGTTTTGGGCACCTTTTTTCTAAAAGGTGCGAAAAGAGAGGTTTTGCACGCCCTGCTTTTTTCGAAAAGGTGCGAAGAAGAGTGGGGGTTGGGGTATGATAAAAAAAGAGTGCCGAAGCACTCTTAGTTAGTTTACAGGCCTTTGCCGTGGCACTGCTTATATTTTTTACCTGAGCCACAAGGGCAGGGGTCATTACGGCCCACTCTCTTTTCAACCTTTATAGGTGCGGGTTTACTCTTATCGCCCTGGCCTGCCTGAGCTGCAGCTGCCATACGCGATGCCTGCAACTTATTGACATCGACCTTGGCGCGTGATGCCTGGTTGCGCTGCATAGAGTCGGGATTATTCTCACGCACGGGGACATACGCCTTGTTGAGGATCGAGAGCACCTCACGATTGACCTTCTCGAGCATTTTTGCAAAGAGGCCAAACGACTCAAACTTGTAAATCAAGAGAGGGTCTTTCTGCTCGTATGTAGCATTCTGCACCGACTGGCGGAGGTCATCCATCTCACGCAGGTGCTCGCGCCATGTGTCGTCAATGGTAGTAAACATCACCACCTTGCTGAACATCTTGAATATTTCGGCACCATCCGAATCCTTGCATTTCTGCAGATTTACCGGCACGTTATAGCCGAGATAGCCATTTGTGAGGGGGAAGTACATTGTCGAGTCGAGTTGATCCTTACGCTCCTCATACACGCGCTGCATCACGGGGCGCACGGTGTCTGCCACCGCCTTGGCGCGACGTGAGTAAGCCTCACGCAGGTCGCTGACAATCATTTCGAGCAGATCGCGACGATTGGCCTTCTTGTATGCAGCCTCATCAAACGAGGGTTGCAGTGCCACCTCACGGATAAGTTCCATGCGAACATCCTCATAGTCCCAATCCTCGTGGGCATTGAGGAATGCCTCAGCATAGTCGTACATGATGTTGTTGAGGTCGATTTCGATACGCTCACCATAGAGTGCTCGACGACGACGGGTGTAGATAACCTCACGCTGAGAGTTCATCACATCGTCATACTCGAGCAGACGCTTACGGATTCCGAAGTTGTTCTCCTCGACCTTCTTCTGTGCACGCTCGATGGCGTTGCTCATCATCTTTGCCTGTATAACCTCGCCCTCTTCGATGCCCATGCGATCCATCATCGCAGCGATACGCTCCGAACCAAACAGACGCAACAAGTCATCCTCCAACGACACGAAGAACTGCGACGAACCCGGGTCACCCTGACGTCCCGCACGACCACGCAACTGACGATCGACACGGCGGCTCTCGTGACGCTCGGTACCGATGATTGCAAGACCTCCGGCCTCCTTAACCTCGGGCGAGAGTTTGATGTCGGTACCACGACCTGCCATGTTGGTCGCGATGGTCACCTGACCGGCACGACCCGCCTCGGCAACGATTTGAGCCTCCAGCTGGTGCTGCTTAGCATTGAGGACATTATGTTTGATACCGCGGAGCTTAAGCATACGGCTCAAGGTCTCCGAAATCTCGACTGACGTAGTACCCACGAGCACCGGACGACCCTCGGCAACCAGACGGCTCACCTCGGCAATCACGGCGTTATATTTCTCGCGCTTGGTCTTGTAGAGCAAATCCTCGCGGTCGTCACGAATCACCGGACGATTGGTCGGGATAACGACTACATCCAACTTATAGATGTTCCAAAACTCCGATGCCTCGGTCTCAGCAGTACCGGTCATACCGCCCAACTTGTGGTACATACGGAAATAGTTCTGCAGAGTGATTGTTGCAAAGGTCTGCGTTGCTGCCTCGACCTTCACACGCTCCTTCGCCTCGATAGCCTGGTGCAGACCATCCGAGTAGCGACGACCATCAAGAATACGTCCCGTCTGCTCATCGACAATCTTCACCTTGTTGTCCATAACCACATACTCGACATCCTTCTCGAACATCGCGTAAGCCTTGAGCAACTGATTTACCGTGTGCACGCGCTCCGACTTGATTGCATAGTCGTTAATCACAGCATCACGCTTCTGCGCCTGCTCCTCGGGACTAAGGCCGGCCTTCTCAATCTCGGCAACCTCCGAGCCGATGTCGGGCAACACGAAGAATCCGTCCTCGTTAAAGTGCTTCGAGAGCACCTCATGACCCTTATCGGTGAGCTCCACCGAATTGAGCTTCTCGTCAATCACAAAGAACAACTCATCCGTAATCTCATGCATACGGCGGTTGTTGTCCTGCATATAGACATTCTCGGTCTTCTGCAACAGAGTCTTCACACCCTGCTCCGAGAGGAATTTGATCAACGGTTTATACTTGGGAAGACCCTTATGTGCACGCAACAGGAGGATTCCGCCCTGCTCACTCTGACCATCGGCAATAAGTTTACGAGCCTCGGCAAGCAGATTGGTAACAAAGTTCTTCTGCAAGCTATAGAGATTCTCGATGGCGGGACGGTACTGCTCAAACATCTGATCCTCGCCCTTAGGCACCGGTCCCGAGATGATAAGCGGAGTACGCGCATCATCAATCAACACCGAGTCGACCTCATCGACAATGGCAAAATGGTGCTTGCGCTGCACCAAGTCCGAAGGTGATGATGCCATATTGTCGCGCAAGTAGTCGAAACCATACTCATTGTTCGTACCGAACGTGATGTCTGCCATATAGGCCTTGCGACGCGCCTCCGAGTTGGGCTGGTGCTTGTCGATACAATCTACCGACAGACCATGGAACTCATACATCGGACCCATCCACTCCGAGTCACGACGGGCCAGATAGTCATTAACCGTCACCATGTGTACACCCTTGCGTGCCAAGGCGTTAAGGAACACGGGCAACGTAGCCACGAGAGTCTTACCCTCACCCGTTGCCATCTCGGCAATCTTACCCTTGTGCAGAACGACACCACCAAAGAGCTGAACGTCGTAGTGAACCATATCCCACTTTACGTCATTACCTCCTGCTGTCCAATGTGTCGCATAGATGGCTTTGTCGCCCTCGATGGTGACAAAATCCTTCTCGGCTGCCAGGTTGCGGTCGAAATCGTTGGCTGTCACCACCACAGTCTCATTCTCGGCAAAACGACGAGCCGTATCCTTCATGATGGCAAATGCCTCGGGCAGAATCTCATCAAGTTTCTGCTCAATCTTGTCATCAATACGCTTGACCGTCTGGTCGATATCTTTCGAGATCTTCTCTTTGTCGTCGAGCGATGTGGTATCGAGCTCCAATTTAGCCTTTTGCTCAACGATATGCGCCTCATCTGCTGCGATAAAGTCGGCAATCTGCTTCATCAGATTGGCACTATGAGCACGCAACTCATCGTTCGACAGAGCCGAGATTTTAGGGTATATCTCCTTGATTTTATTGACGTAAGGCTCAATCTGCTTACGGTCTTTATCGGCCTTCGAGCCGAAGATTAGTTTGATTAGACTTGTCAGTATATCCATAGTTGTCTGATTTTTGCTGATTTATAATCTTCCAAAGGTAGTTATTTTATTCGGTTTTACAAGCGACTTTGGACGCTTTTTATTATTCTTCGCCCAATCGGACACTCCTCGCACCTCTCATGCTTGCAGTAACAATCACCCAATTGGATAAGAACCTGCGTTTCAAAGGCATTTTTCGGACGTACTCCGTAAGCTGTCCAGCGGTTGACCTTGGAGTTCGATTCTGCAGGTATACTCTCCAGCAGAGTAATGGCACGATCGCGCAACTGCTCACGGTTCATATAGCAGCCATAAGCATATTGCAGTTGTGCCACTACGTTAATTCCAAGGATATTTGACTTGAAGAATCCGATGCGTTTTATATGCTCCTTCGAATCGTGAGCCGGCAGAAAATGGTTAGTCCAATAATCCGAGGCTCCCACGCTGAATAGTTCGGCCACATCCTTCGGATTGCGGCATTCGAGCATCGTATCCAACACAAAATTGCGCTGTGAGAGG
>JAFQFG010000056.1 GCA_017398695.1 Alistipes sp. | reverse complement strand
GGTATTACCGATATTGAGGTCAAAACAGACTTTTGCGAACTTAGAATAGCACTATACAACACCAGAGGCGTGATAAGAAAGTATCTATATGCTTATGCTTTCCCATCGTTGGCTAACAAGTTCATTGAGGATTTAACAGCCGAAGCCAATAAGGTTAAACAAGTGAAAGCACAGGATAAGATTAAGGAGACACAGGAGACTATTATAACCAAAATTCAACATCTAATAAAAGTCCTTCAAGAGTACCTCCAATCATTTACTTGGGATACGAGTTCCGTTAGTGCGATTGAAACATCAGCAAAATATCAAGTGCGAGTATTCTTAAATAACAAGGATGAAAATAAACTCACAATAGAGAATTGTATTGAAATGCTGCAGCGCAATAGACTTATATACGATAGCCTTCGACAAGCAGAGAAAGCACTCGGAGTTAGGATAGAGAGTAAGTCATTTATGAGGCTGCAGACAGATATTAAGACCGAACTACAAAAGTTGATAAATGCTTACGATTTTGTGTAAAAGCAATCAAAAATTGACAAATATGCAAACATCTGTATATTATAATTATATAAGTGATTGAAATTATAGTGTTTATAAACTTTAGTTCGAATTCTCGATGGATTAGAACTTAAAAAAAGAGGCAATTTAGTATTCGTAAAATGAAAATCAGTTAGAGGTTATCCCCTAACTGATTTTTTTGTTTAGAAGTCAATCTTGGTAAGAATAATCGTCTTGTCAAGCATCTTGGCGTAGTGTGCGGTCATTGCTGTATTTCTATGTCCCAGAATCTTTGCAACAATATCAATGCTAATGCCACTATTTAACATCAAGGTCGCAGCAGTATGTCTCGCTAAATGAGAAGTTAGTTTCTTATCTATACCACATATATCTGCGATTTCCTTCAGGTAGCTATTATATCGTTGGTTGGTGAGCACAGGCAGTTGGTAATTATACCTCTGCAATATTTCCATTGCAATGTCATTTAGAGGTATGGTATATTGAACGCCAGTCTTGATTCTATTCTTCTGGATGAAGTGTACTCCGTTCTGCACCTTGATATCATCTATACTGATACTTGCTAAATCGGAATATGCCAATGCTGTATAGCAAGCAAACACAAAACAATCTCTTACTTGATTAAGACGCTTTATCCTAAAATCCTTCTGGATAATTCGTGATAGCTCCTCTTTGGTAAGAGGGTTAATCTCAACCTCCTCCTTCTGTATTTTCAGTTGACGAAATGGGTTGCGCTGTATCAAGTCGTTATCTATTGCATAAGCAAATATCGTCTTAGCCTTTGTTAGATAGCCCGACAATGTACCAGTGCAAAGTTTGGAGACATTCAACAGATGGTATTTGAAATCAAGAACATCGGTATGAGATACCTGATTGATAGGTTTATTTGGAACAGCTTGTTTGAACCTCTCCACAACCAAACAATACTTGTAATATGTACTGTCTTGGATTTCGTGCCCGATTTTACTCTTCTCAATTCTTAAGAAGTCATCAAATAGCTCGTAGAGCATATATTGCTTAATGGCAAAACCACTCTTAACAAAGTCGATGATTTGTTGAGGAGTGGGTACTATGCCCATATAGGATGAATTAGCGAAGAACTCTGTAATACGCTCTCTAACATTATTGCAGTACAACAGAATAGGATTATTCTGCTTGCTTTTCATCGCTTTTTGGAATTCTTGTGGCGCTGCACGGAGGCTCAGAATGGTGGTTGCACGCTTTCCATCTACATTTACCCATAGTTGGATTGGGCTTTGTCCTGACTTGTTTTGACGGCTTTTCAGGCAGGTGAAACTGACGCTTAACATAACGGTTTGGCTTTTAACGGTTTACAAATGGTTTGCAAACATTTTTGCCACACCCGAACTGTTTGCAGATGTGTTTGCATCAGTAGCCCAGTTGGATAGAGTAACAGCATAAAAAAATCAGCCAGTTTGCTATTTTTAATAAGCTAACTGACTGATTTTCAGTGTTTTAGTGATTCCGGCGGGATTCGAACCCACGACCCACAGCTTAGAAGGCTGTTGCTCTATCCAACTGAGCTACGGAACCATCGTAAAATCGAGCAAAAGTAATACAAAATTCCCAATCACACAAACTTTTAGAGCTCGTTTTGATTTTTATTGTTGCGCATCTGCAACTTGGCGTGGTATCACTCACTCCCGACACCTCTCGATTATCAAAATATTATACTACACACAAACTCAAAACAAAGGCTGCCAAACTCTCCGGTTGGCAGCCCCTGCTTACTAATATGTTACCGAGAACTTCAGCTCTCGCATCCACTACTCGTGCTTCTTGTCCGAGTGGCGGGGGCCCTTACGGTCACCGCGGTCGCCTCGTCCGCCCTCTCGGGGCTTACGCTCGCGCTCAACCCATCCCTCAGGCTTCGGCAACAGCACTCGGTGCGACAACTTATACTTGTTGGTCTTAGGATCAACGCCGATAAGCTTCACATCAATCATATCGCCCTCCTTCAGGCCGGTCTCCTCCATAGTCTCAAAACGCTTATAGTCAATCTCCGAGATGTGGAGCAGAGCCTCCTTGCCCGGCAGAATCTCCACGAATGCACCGAACGATACAATCGAGGTAATCTTACCGTGGTACTCCTCGCCAACCTCCGGAATTGCTACGATACCCTTAATGCGTGCCAATGCTCCATCCAGAGCCTCCTTATCGTTTCCGAAGATATCTACGATACCCTTCTCATCAACCTCAGTGATGGTGATGGTCGTGCCGGTAGTCTTCTGAATATCCTGGATAACCTTTCCGCCCGGGCCGATAACCGCACCAATCATATCCTGCGGAATGGTTATCTGCACGATACGGGGAACAAACGGCTTGTAATCCTCACGCGGAGCCGAGATGCACTCCTCAATCTTATCCAAGATGTGCATACGACCCTTGCGAGCCTGCTCCAAAGCTGCTGCCAACACCTCATACGACAGACCATCAACCTTGATATCCATCTGTGTAGCAGTGATACCGTCACGAGTACCCGTAACCTTGAAGTCCATATCGCCCAAGTGGTCCTCATCGCCCAAGATGTCCGACAAAACGGCCCACTTACCCGACTGCGAGTCGGTGATAAGACCCATCGCGATACCCGATACGGGTTTCTTGAGCTTCACACCTGCATCCATCAACGCGAGCGTACCTGCACACACCGTTGCCATCGATGACGAACCATTCGACTCGAGGATATCCGACACTACGCGAACTGCATAGGGGTTCTCCTCGCCTACGGGAACCATCGGCTTCAGCGCGCGCCATGCGAGGTGGCCGTGACCAATCTCACGACGGCTCAAGCCACGCGATGCCTTAGCCTCACCTGTCGAGAAGGGAGGGAAGTTGTAGTGAAGAACAAACTGCTCACTACCCTGAACCAAAACCTCATCCTTAATCTTCTCGTCCATCTTCGTACCGAGTGTAACAGTCGTCAGCGACTGTGTCTCACCACGGGTGAAGAGAGCCGAGCCATGAGCTGCAGGCAGGTAATCTACCTCACAGCAGATAGGACGTATCTCGTCTGTACGACGGCCATCAAGGCGCTTACCCTCATCGAGGATCATATTACGCATGGCCTTCTTCTGCACATCGTCATGGAAATATTTGTGGATAAGGGGAGCCTTCTCAACCAACTCCTCCTCGGTATAGCGCGATGCAAACTCTGCCTCCAAAGCATCGAAAGCCTCCGAACGCTCGTGCTTCATCGTGCCGCTCGTAGCGATTGCATAAGCCTTGTCATAGAGCTCGGCGATGATAGTCTGGCGCAACTCCTCATCGTTATTCTCGTGGCAGTAGGTACGCTTAACATCCTTACCCAGCTCCTTCGAGAGCTCAATCTGAACAGCACAGTGCTTCTTAATCTCCTCGTGAGCGAACTTGATGGCACCGAGCATTACATCCTCCGATACCTCCTTCATCTCACCCTCGACCATCAAGATGTTGTCGATAGTACCACCGACCATAATATCGAGGTCTACATCCTTCATCTGCGAGAATGTGGGGTTGATCACATACTCACCGTTGATGCGAGCTACGCGCACCTCCGAGATGGGGCCACCGAACGGAATATCCGAAACGGCAAGAGCAGCCGAAGCGGCAAGACCTGCCAAAGCATCGGGCTGAATATCCTTATCGGCCGAAATGAGCGTTACGGTTACATAGACCTCAGCGTGGTAATCCGAGGGGAACAAGGGGCGCAGTGCGCGGTCGATAAGGCGGGCAACGAGGATTTCGCTGTCGTTAGCCTTACCCTCACGCTTCATAAAGCCGCCGGGATAGCGACCACAAGCAGCGTACTTCTCTTTGTACTCTACCTGCAGGGGCATAAAATCGGTTCCTTCCTTCGCATCTTTAGCGGCAACAACCGTAGCGAGCAACATGGTGTCGCCCTGCTTAACTACGACCGAGCCGTCGGCCTGTTTTGCGAGTTTTCCTGTTTCAATCATAATCTCTCGGCCGTCTGCCAGAGAGAACGTCTTGCGTACCGGGTGGTACAATTTGTTTTCTTCCATCATATTTTCGTCCAAAAAAAATTAAAAAATTTCCTCTTCCTTCATCCTTGAAGCCATCTGCCAAAATGCGCTCAGCACATCAACCATGGCCTCTCAAAAAGAAGAAGAGGGTGTAACTCGGCATTGCTGCCTGTCCACACCCCTCTTCATCTTCGACCTCTTACTTACGGAGGTTAAGAGTCTTGATAATTGCGCGGTAACGCTCAATGTCAATCTCCTTCAAGTACTCCAGCAACTGGCGACGCTTACCTACGAGGCGCAGCAACGAACGCTGCGTGCCGAAGTCGTGCTTGTTGCGCTTGAGGTGCTCTGTAAGGTGGCTGATACGGTACGAAAACAACGCGATCTGGCTCTCGGGAGAACCTGTATCGGTGTTAGACTTGCCGTACTGACCAAAAAGCTCTTGCTTTTTCTCTGCTGATAAATAAGCCATTGTATTAAAAGTTTATTTAGTTCCACTCTACGACGTATTCTCCTTACCGAATCACGCCAGAGCGTGGCGCAAAGGTAGTAATATTAATCGAATCAACAAGCGAAAAGCGGTTAATTTTCTTCAATTTAAGCTCTTTTACATCGCATTTTGCCCGCATGTTGCACTCTCCAACAAAAAAATCTTATCTTTGTAGCGGTTAATCAACACTCTTTGACGATGAAACAGACCTGCGTATCTGCCATTGTGGCACTGCTTACAACATTGGCATGCGGATGCTCTGCTCCGCATGGATATATAACCTCCGACGGGGCGATGCTCGGCACGACATTCCACGTTTGCACAGATGTCCCAAACCTCTCATCCGCAGAATTATACAACGAGATGATGCGTATCGACAACGAGGCAAAATCGTCACTCTCGATCTTCAACCCCGAGTCACTGCTGAGCCGTATTAACCGGGGCGAGACCGACTCTTTGGATCGCCACCTTGTGTACAATCTGTCGCTTGCACGAACTTTAGGCGAGAAGTACGACACTCATTATGACGTGACGATCAAACCTTTGACCGAGGCCTGGGGCTTCGCCGCAAAAGGGGTAACAAAGGAGCCAAACATCGACTCTTTACTGCAATTTATCGGCTACGACAAGTGGGCTCTCGACGGCAACCGTGTAGTGCGTCACGATCCGCGCGTGCAGTTCGACCTCAACTCAATAGCCAAAGGCTACACGGTTGATCTGGTTGCCGAGATGCTCGAAGCACACGGAGCACAGAACTACATTGTCGAGGTTGGTGGTGAGATTCGTTGTCGCGGAGTCAATGCCAAGGGCAATGTGTGGCGCGTAGGTATCGACTCTCCCGAGGATGGCAACATGTCCCCCGGAGCAAACCTCGCAGCGGCCGTGGAGTTACACGGCAAGGCTCTTGCCACTTCGGGCAACTATCGTCGATTCTATATCGACCCATCGGGTCGCAAGGTGGTTCACACCATCAACCCGCAGAGTGGTCGTGGGGCAACTTCGCGCCTTCTATCGGCTACGGTGGTCACCGACAACTGCGCTACGGCCGATGCGCTGGCAACCCTCTTCATGGCTGTGGGTGAGGAGCGAGCCATCGAGCTTGCAGAGCGCATGCGCGACAGCGTAAAGGTCTACTTCATAATTGACAAGGAGGGGGATAAATACGACATTTTCAACACCTTGCAATAGTAGCAATGTCCAACATCCTGCTTCTTTACAATCGTCAGTCGGGACGGCAGCAATCAGAACACACCATTGATGCCGTATCGGCTGTTTTCGAGCAGGCCGGTGAGGTGGTACGCATTCGCAGCATCGACTTCGAGAGCAACCCCTTCGAGGATATTGAGGAGATCGACTATGTGGTCGTAGCCGGTGGTGACGGCTCGGTTGGCTACGTCGTCGACAAGATGTTGCACCACGGCATCCATCTACCATTAGGCATTATTCCGGCCGGCACGGCTAACGACTTCGCCACAATGCTCGGCATACCTCACTCTCCACGCGAGGCGGCTCGACATATTCTGCGCAGTGCCACTCGCACGATAGATTGCGGATGGGTCAATGGCCGACACTTCATAAACATCTTCAGTTTCGGGCTCTTCACAACCACCTCGCAGCACACTTCCAGTGTTCACAAACGCCGATTTGGGCGCTTAGCGTACATTATTGAGGGGTTACGCGAACTTCGCTCTTTCAGAGCTTTGCCATTGACCATCAACACCGATGGAGCCGATGTCGATGTCGAGGTTGCCACCGCACTTATCTTTAATGGACGCACGGCCGGTCGCCTGCCGTTGGCTCGCGAAGCCAAAGTCGATGACGGGATGTTGGACTTTCTCTTCCTACTCCGACGGCCACTACCCATACTCATTTTTGACGCGCTACGCTACCTATGTGGCGGCACGCCTTCGTCAGTGAAGCATCTTAGGGGTCGAGAGTTTCAAATCAGCTCTCCCATCACCAACATAGCCACCGACACCGACGGGGAGCCGGGGCCTTCATTCCCGCTACACATCAAGTGCATTCCGGGCTGTGTTATAATCAAAGGATAATAGGAGCCTCCGCTCCACAAACGACTGGTTAAAAGGTTGTCGCAGACGCCATGTGCTATGGCACCGGATCATAACCGCTACCACCCCATGGATGACACCTTAAGATACGCTTCAGCGTGAGCCATCCACCCTTGAAGATGCCATATTTACGCAGAGCCTCCAGGCCATACTGCGAGCAGGTCGGAGTGTATCGACACGACGGTGGGGTCAGAGGCGATATGCAGGTCTGGTAGAAGCGGATAAGGAGTATAAACGGAAAGGCAACTATACGCCTACAAATCTTCAGCAATAGTTGACAAAATTTTACGAACTGCATTTGCGATGGTTTTATAATCGACAACCTCCTTAGACGAATATATCAGCGCCATATCCACCGATGCCAACTTGCCACAATCGTGCAACAAGCTCTTATTCAAGCGATAAGCCTCCTTTGTTCGTCTGCGCAGCAGATTGCGCACATTGGCTCTTTTGTGATTTTTCTTGGGGACCGAGAACATCACCTCAACCGACAGTCGGTCGTCACACTCGGCATACAGCACATAGCGAAACGGATATACAAACCCTCCGTGGCCATCCTGAAACAATCGGCGGACAGCCCCAAACGAGCGCAAACGCTCATCATGCGGAAGTCTGAAATCGGGCATATTTGTAATTATACGGCTTTTGCTCGCGAGCGGCTCTTCTTGGCAAGTTTGCTCTGCTGATTGCGGATAAACTCCTCTTTGGTGCTATCCTCTTCGATCTGCACGGGAGGTACATCCTCACCCTTGGCAACCTTAGCACAGAAGATGTCGACAGCCTTGGCAAGCGAGGGGGCCTCAGGTGTCGGAGCATTGGCTCGAACCTCAATACCACTCTCAATGGCTTTACGCAGAGTGCCCTCACCAAAGGTGGCAATCACGGGCAATGACTCAGTGCCGAACTTTTCGACAATAGTCATAATATCCCACGGAGAGTAGAGCAGCAACATGTCGTACGACTTGATGTCGACCCCATCGACATCTGCCGCCACGGTACGGGCCAAAATTGCAGGAGTGAAGTTAATCTTCAGAGTGCTCAACGTCTCCGGAAGCTCAGGCTTATGTGGTTCACTCAAAGCCAACATAAACTTCTCGTCCTTATGCTTGACGATAAGCTCAATAAGGCCCTTGAACGAGCCATCGGCAAACGAAATCTTGCGCTTGCGATAGACTATATATTTCTGCAGGTAGAGGGCAATAGCCTCGGTAGTACAGATATATTTCATCGTCTCGGGCACAGTCACACGCGACTCTTCGCACAAGCGGAAGAAGCTATCGATGGTAGTACGCGAGGTAAATATCACTGCCGTGTGTGACAGGATATCGACTCTCTGACTACGAAACTCCTTCGATGACACGCCAACAACCTTGATAAGTGGCACATAATCGACTTGAAGCTTATGTTTTTGCGACAATGCGTAAAATGGTGATTTCTCTACTACTGCGGGACGGGGCTGTGAAATTAAAATCTTGTTAATCTTCAACTCTCTATCTATTTATAAACGTTATTAACTCCTTACAATCAGCGCCCATATCAGCGACAATGGGAACGCTTCGACGGTGCAAAGGTACAAAATCCAATGAAAAATCGGAATTTTTTTCTCAATAAAGAGAGCAAGTGTCTCTTTTATAAACAGAAGTACCAAGATAGAACACTCCACAAAAAGCACAATATTCCAACTCCCCGTAAGATTTTCGGACGATAAGACTCCCATCAAAAAAATCGGCGATAACGCAATGGCGGCCAATGAAAATCCCGAACGTTTCATGTAGAGTATCGCACCAACAACCTCCTCCCCGCGGGTCACCTTACCAACAACCCACAGCAAAGCATACTCAAACAATGCAATAGCCGCAACTCCAACCAAAACATATAGAGCCGCCACCGTCGACATCCACCCTTCGGACGGAATCAACGACTCGGGCATCCACATCGGAGCATACTTCACACAGAAGAGGGTCAGGAGCATAATGCCTATGAACGATGAAGTATGCAGGAATGTACGGGTCAGCACCTCATCGCGACGCCCCGACGCATAATCATCGGGCAGGTGACCCTTCAACAATCTGACCAACATGTTGGATACTCTTCGACGATGACGAGCAATAAAGAGCACTACGGCAAACAGCAGCACCACCGACAACAATTGAAACAGCCAATCGCCAACAAGGGTCTGCATCGGCTCGGCTCGGTCGACAACCTCGACAATGCGTGACTGCGCACCGAACATCTCCTCGGCCGACACCTCTCGTGCCGCAACAACATCTGCCACACTCGAGATTGCCGTCGTATCACACCCAGACACCGCTCCGGACAGATCGACCCCTTCCACGTTATGCATTACCGTTTGATTCATAGACGCGCTTGAGTGTTATGCGAATAGTAGTGCCCTTTCCGATCTCCGATTCGGTCACAGCGATACGGCCTCCATGATACTCCTCGATTATACGACGCGAGAGCGATAGTCCCAAGCCCCAACCGCGGGTCTTGGTGGTAAATCCGGGCTCGAATATGCGTTTCCAATTGTTTTTGGCGATACCCTTACCCGTATCCTTCACATCAATCCACACCCTCTTCTCATCCGAATTGATGCAGACATCGATGCTTCCATGTCCCTGCAGTGCATCGAGCGCATTCTTCATCAGATTTTCGACTACCCATTCGAAGAGTGCCACATTGAGATTTGCCTGCACGGGAGCTATTGCCAGACCATTATAGTCGAGTGTTACGTTGCGCGGTATACGTTTGCGGAAGTACATTACCGACTCACCGACCACCTCATTCACATTAGCCGCAGTCAGCGTGGTTTCGGAGCCAATCTTCGAGAATCGGTCGACAATCTTCATCAGGTGGGTCAGATCCTTCTGCATCTCATTCACCGCATCGGGATCGACTCCCTGCGCACGCAGATACTCAATCCAGCCCAAGAGTGACGAAGTCGGTGTGCCGAGCTGGTGGGCCGTCTCCTTGGCAAGGCCTATCCACACGCGGTTCTGCTCATCCTGCTTGGTCGACCGGAAGGTGATGAAAATCATCACACCGAAGATGATGATGACCAAAATCTGAATATATGGGAAGTAGTACAACGACTTTAGAAGTCGCGACTGACCATAGAAGATTATATGGTTATGGTCGTTGGTCCACCAAAAACGAATAACGATCGGGGTATTCTCACTCGCAAAGCGATCGAGCACTCGGCGCAGCCGCTGCGGAGTGTCAATCAGATGGTCGGGAATCAGATGTGACGATATGACATTGAGATTCTCATCCGTAATGATAAATGGGATATTATTACGATTATTGACTATATTGCCAATCAGCGGGTCGCCCATATAGTCACCCATAGCATCACGATTGACCCTCTCCATAGCTCGCGCCCACAGCTCCACATCGTGCTGCTCCTTTTCGCGCAGACGGCGAGCCATATCGTTCGTAAATATCAACGATACAGCCACAATGGCAGCGCCTATAACTATCGCCACCACGCGATTGCGGAACGAGAGTATTCTACGTATACGTTTCATCGTCTGTTCGGGTCGGGTTTATTGGGGTAATGGCACTACTTTCTACGTGTATCTCGCGATGAGAGAATCTCGGCATACTCTGCGGGGTTGGCAAGCAACTTTATGGCCGCCGCCACCTCCTTATCATTTGATAACGAGTGTTCTATAGCTCCCTCGGAGTAGTGATAACGCATGACGATATTGCTATTCAGGCTCTCGACAATCTCATCGCGATAGGTTCGCAGATTGCTCTCGGTATCATCCTTCAACTCACCCTCGATATCGGCAATACGTGCCGCCAATGCTCCCTCAAAGCGATCGGCTTCAAGTGCCTTCTTGAGCTGACCGAGTGCACGACGAGTCTCAGAGGTATAGGCCACATCACGCCCCTTCACAAACTCCACAAAACGCTCATACTCCTCGTCGCTTATCGAGAAGTTGCGCACATCAATAGGTTCTGCATGGTGGCGTTTCATATACTCATCGCCAAACTCATCCATAATACCCATCGCATAGAGCATCATCGCAAAGCGGCTGATATATTGCGCCTCGAGTGGCACATCGGGCATAATGCCACCTCCATCGTAGACCTTACGGCCATTGCGGGTCTTAAACTCTCTAATCAGCGAGTCGGCAACCACACGCGCCTCAGAGCCGTGCTCCGAGTAGTCGATATTCTGAATGCAACGGCCCGAGGGGATGTAGTATTTTGCCGTAGTCAACTTGACATAAGCATCATACCCTATCGGGAGTGAGCTCTGCACCAAGCCCTTACCAAAACTCTTCTGTCCCATCACCACTGCGCGATCCATATCCTGCAGTGCACCCGCCACAATCTCCGATGATGATGCGGTATGGCCATTCACAAGCACCACAATAGGCATCTCGGGCAATAGCGGCTCGAGTTCGGTACGGAAACACTTATTCTCACTCTCTACACGCCCTTTGGTGCTAACCACCTCTGTACCTTTCGGGGTAAAGAGCGACACAATCTTCACAGCCTCCTGCAAAATACCGCCACCGTTGTTACGATAGTCGAGAACCAGTCCCTTCAGCTTGCCTCCGGCACGCAGCCTCTCTATGGCGCTTCGCATATCGTCATAACATCCATCCGTAAAGTCGGCATGGCGAACATAGCCGATGCTGTCGTTCAACATTCCCGAAAAAGCGATACCCGGAATGGCGATACGCTCACGCTTAATGTTGAGCGTGCGACGTTTACCATCGACCAAATTCTCGATAGTCACCTTCACATTGGTATTGGGGTCGCCCTTCAGGCGCGAGCTGACCTGCTCGGTGGTAAATCCCTTTGCATCCTCCTTGCCGATGGCTACAATCTTATCGCCAACCTTCAACCCCGCACGGTCGGCCGGTGAACCCTTGTAGGGCTCGGCAATGACTATATAGTCGCCACGCTTGCGAATCAGCGCTCCGATGCCTCCATACTTACCTGTCGTGGCCATCTCAAACTCCTTCATATCCTCCTCCGAGAGGTAGGTGGTGTAGGGATCGAGGTTACCGACCATTCCATCCGCCGCATCGCGCATCATCTTATCGGGATCAAGACGATCGACATAGTGTGTCGATAGCTCGCGCATCATATTGACGAGCAACTCCATATTCCGTCCCAATCCGAAATCGTCACGAACGGCAAATGTAAACACTCCCGCCGCAGCAACCATCACAACTGCCACGGAGATATACTTTATGGTCTTCTTTAATCTACTCATCTCTCTTATGTGCTAAATAGCCATTCAGGCGCATCATTGCCAATGCCACCGTGCGACGTACACCCTCAATCTCAACCCCTCCGTTCTCGCTGCGACGCACCACAACCTCATCTTCGAAGAGCAGGCGCAGACGACGGAAGAAGTTCGAAGCGCGAAAACGCATCTCATTCTCGGTCTGATTCATCAGCTCATATCCCGACACCACAAAGGCTGTCATAATCTGCTCTTTATCGGCATCAAGATCGGCACTACACTCTCGCTTTACATACCCCACCTTGGGGTAGATAGCCACCCACACAACAATTGCCGCCACAAGCAGTTGACCGCGCAGTGTCTGGAACATCACAAAAATCGTGTCACGAGCCGAGAGCATCGATGCGCCCACTGCCGACATAATCCACACAGCCGCTACATAAAGAACGATTAGCGCTACCAAAAATTTTACGGAACGAATGATATATTTCATATAATTGATAATTGACAATTGAGAATTGAGAATTAAAGGTTTGTTTGTTCGATTGGTCGATAATGATCTAAATGTCTATACCATCAATTGTGGACTCTTAATCGCCTCCGCAATCTCCTGCATCAACCATTTCGGGGTCGAGGTTGCTCCACATATTCCAACCGATTCGGCACCCTCGAACCACTCCGCTTGCAACTCCTGCGCCTCCTCGATATTATATGTTCGGGGATTGGCTGCTCGACACACCTCGGCCAGCACCTTGCCATTGCTTGACTTGCGCCCACATACGAATATCACCACATCGTGTCTGCGGGCAAACTCGTCGAGGTGTTTTTCGCGCGATGAGACCTGGCGACATATCGTATCGTGAGCCGTAAGCATCTCGGGCGAAGCCAAACGTGCGAGCATCTGCTCACGCAATCGCTCAAAGAGCTCAACGCTCTGCGTAGTCTGCGATAGAAAGAATATCGGACGAGTGAAATCTATCTGCTCCAAATCCTCCTCTCTTTCAACAACGATTGTCGGCTCAGCGACCTGACCCGTAAGTCCCACAACCTCGGCATGACCTCGCTTACCGAGAATGACCACCTGACCTCCAACCTCACGCATCTTCGTGTGAGCCTTCACAACCCTCTCCTGCAACTTGGCAACCACAGGACAGGTGGCATCAATAACCTCGATACCCAACTCACGCGCCAGCTCGAATGTCGATGGTGGCTCACCATGCGCCCTCACAAGCAACCGACGGCCGGAGAGCGAAGGCAACTCCTCATGCGACACCGTATGCAGACCGAGCTGCTCCAGACGCTGCACCTCAATGCGGTTGTGGACGATATCTCCGAGCGAATAGACCTCGCCACACTGCAAAGCACTCTCCGCCTCGCCGATGGCTCTCACCACACCGAAGCAGAAGCCCGAATTATCGTCGATCTCGATACGCATAATCTTACTGTTGTGTAACCTCGCGATAACGCGCCATAAACCACTCCATCTGCTCGGGAATGGTCATAAAACTATTGTCGAGGACAATGGCATCGTCGGCCTGGCGTAGCGGTGAGATTGCACGCGACATATCTGCCTCATCGCGCGAACGCACATTCTGCTCAATCTCGTCAAGTGACACACTATCGCCCTTGGCACGCAACTCGTCATAGCGACGCAGTGCGCGTATATGCGGATCGGCCGTCATGAAAATCTTGAGTTCGGCATCGGGGAATACCACCGTACCGATATCGCGGCCATCCATCACCACACCCCTCTTGCGACCCATCTGCTGCTGCATGGCCACCAACTTCTCGCGCACCTCGCGAATTGAACTTACCGGGCTTACGCAGTTGCTGACCTCGATAGTACGAATCTTGCCCTCAACCAAATCTCCATTCACATAGATATCGCTGGCTCCGCGCTCGGGGTTGAAGCGGAAGTCGATGGCTATATCCTTGAGCAGTGCCACCACAGCATCCTCGTCGACCACACCCGAACGGATAGCTCCGTGCTCGAGAGCATAGAGGGTTACCGCACGATACATTGCACCCGTATCGATGAAAAT
Organism: Alistipes sp.; assembly: GCA_017398695.1. Classification (GTDB taxonomy): domain Bacteria; phylum Bacteroidota; class Bacteroidia; order Bacteroidales; family Rikenellaceae; genus Alistipes. Next base: position 4,692 of record JAFQFG010000056.1, on the reverse strand, counting down.
ATAGCCGAGCTTCGCTGCAATCGCCTTTGCAAATGTGCTCTTACCGCACGACGAGAAGCCGTCGACGGCGATGATAATCTTATGTTTCTTATTACACTCCATTGGGCATTATATCAATAAATGAAGAGAGAATGGTATATATTCCGAGCACGGCTATAACGATGCCGGCTACGTGATTTATCGTAAGCATGTGACGCGGACGAAATTTCTTGCGGAAGAGGTTGATTATCGAGGTGAGCACAAACCACCACGTAGCTGCTCCACCGAAGAATCCGACAATAATCAGCACACTGCGCAGCACCATAGCCACATCTGCAGCAGCACTCTCGGCCGTGCCGATATTAAATACGGCAAAGAATGCCAGAATATAGGGAATTACAACCACAAAGTTGGCAATCGTGAAGCCGAAAATCGAAGCAAAATCCTGCCACAAAGAGCTCTTGCCTGCCCGATTTTTACGAATCTGAGGCACGGGGTTCTGGAAGAAGATGTAGACACCGACAATCACCACAAAGATGCCGCCAACAACGCTCAACAGCGAGGTGTACTGCTCGATTTGAGCCTGCAACATCGAGTAGAAGAAGAAGGCTATGATCGCCATCAGCGTATCGGCACACGCCACACCCAAGCCCGAAATCAAACCCGAACGGCGACTCTTGCTCAATGTTCGCTGTATGCACAGCACCGCTACCGGTCCCACCGTAATCGAGGCTGCAAGTCCCACAGCAAAGCCTCGTAAAAGCAGTATTATAATCTCCAATCCAATCATTGTTATCTTCAATTTTCACCCCGGCAACAACCCTCTGCCTCTGCCGGGCACCATTCTCTAAAAAAGCTTTTTCTTTGATGTTGTCACGACAAAATCTTTCAGATAGAAGGGCTCAAAGTAGGCAATATCCTCAAAACGGCCCTCATCGAAAGCTCTCTGTGCCAGCGGTGCAATACCGCGCACCGAAGGAGTCACGTCAATCAGTACCGCATCACTCAGCACCTCCGTACACTTTGCTGCGCCATTTCCAAAGATTACGAATGCCCCATCTGCGCCCTCTCCGCGCCATGCTGCAAAGCTCTCCTCGGTAACCACCTCTGCCGACACATCGGTCAGGGCTGTGCCCTCGCTGTCGAACACCTCGGCATACACCTCCATGCGACGAGCATCGACCATCGGACATAAGCGAGCCTTCTCCCACTCCTCAACAGCCACAATGCCCGCCTCATAATCCTCGCGAGCCACAGCCGTCAGGGCATCAAGCGAGCCAATGGCTATAAGCGGCTTCTGCAATCCGTAACAGAGTCCCTTGGCAAACGACACACCTATGCGCAGACCCGTATACGAGCCGGGGCCCTTGCCAACCGCCACAGCATCAATCTCTTCGGGAGCGATACCGGTCGAACGCAGCAGTTCGTCAACAAAGACTCCCACCTTGCGTGCGTGGTCGCGCCCTTCGTCGCTCTCGAGCATCGACACAATCTCGCCATCGCGAGCAATGCCCACCGAGCAGATATCGGTTCCGGTTTCAATACAGAGAATCGTAGCCATCTTTCTATCTATAATTTTTCATTGCCTTATCCATCTCGCGACGAGCATCATTCGCCTTGAGGTATTCACGTTTATCGTACGACTTGCGACCTCGCGCCAAGCCTATTGCCACCTTCGCCAAGCCTCTGTCGTTCAAGAATATGCGCAGGCCAACCACCGTCAAGCCCCGATCCTGCAACGAGCGTTGCAACTTATCGAGTTCCTTGCGGTTGAGCAACAGTTTACGGTCGCGCTTGGGGGTGTGATTGTTGCATGTACCCCAGCCATACTCGGCAATATTCAGACCACGCAACCACAGCTCTCCGCGGTCGAAGTAGCAGTAGGTATCGACCATCGAGGCCTTGCCCAATCGCAGAGATTTAATCTCGGTGCCGACCAATACGATACCTGCGAGGAACTCCTCGAGAATCTCGTAGTCGAATGTTGCTCGCTTATTGCGGATATTTATCTTCTTGTAGTCGGTCATAACACTTTTAGTGTGTATATACACACTCATCGTGCAAAGATACTCTTTTTTTCGCGAGTTGCGAAAAAAAATCGTGCCCGATATCAAACCGTGAGTTAGTAAGGAATATTAAGTTAAACATAGAGTCCCCAACACAAACAAAAAATCCGACACGAAAGGTCGGATTCTAACCATTAAAAATGCTATTGATAAAAAACATAGATATTTATTCCCGCGATCTTGCCTTGAGAATTATAATAGAATATCACTTTTTGCCAATCCCACGATTCCTTGTTCCTTGTCATCCACCTTACGCCTCCCGCATAAGTAGATTTATCGTATTCACCGGGAGTACATATTCCATTAAGTTTATTTATGCTTTCAATACTATCGCCGACCCGTATACCCTTCGAAATATAGAATCTTGAAGAGGATATTTCTCCGCCATAAAACTGATTGCCTCTTTGGGTGAAAACATCTTGCCCGTAGGTGTAACTGTAAAAATCAGGAAACTCCTCATCGTGATAAATTTCGTCAGGTTGTCCACCGAGTGCAGCAAATATCTCTTCACGGGTGTATTTACCACCCAATTCCAAACCGTTGATAGAGATTATTTCAACAGGGTCTTCGACATTGTTGTTTTGGGTATAAGCAATTGTACCAAGCAGGCACACTGCCAATAAAACAATAATAATACGTTTCATAATCTAACTATTCTATAGGTTTCCCATTTTCGCCAAATTGTGTACAGAAAAGATATTACTTGTGCAACCATTTCGAAAAAAATCATACCACACCGTCACCTATACCCCATTCGGCACAAGATTTGTTCTGTTTGGATGCGGGTAGAGCCGGATAAGGTAACTAATTCTTTTATCTTTGATATGTTTTACACACATCTTTCTGTTTATTTTCTGTTTGCACACTGATGCACGTAGCGATACGTACACGACCCCGGCTCCACCCCTTTTCTCTTAGTACTTCAGGCCGGGGTGTTTATTATTTTTTTAAGACTTGTTAGACAGCCCTTGAACATTGAGCTATTTAATAGTAGTAAACGTAAATATACATTTCTGCAATTTTACCTTGAGAATCGTAGTAGAAGTTGACCGACTGCCAATCCCATGTTGTTTGATTTATCGGTTTCCATCTCACACCTCCCGCATAAATGGATTCGTCGTATCCACCTGCAGCACATATTCCTTTCAAATTGTTAATTTTTTCTATGCTATCACCAATTTTAATCTCTTTTGAGATATAAAACCTTGAAGTGATAATACTGCCGCCATAAAACTCATCATCCATTTGGAAGAATACATCTTTATCATAATGGTATTCGAAGAATCCCGGATCTTCCTCGCTTTGTACAATTCTATCCGGCTCGCCACCGAGTGCAGCAAATATCTCTTCGCGGGTGTATTTACCACCCAATTCCAAACCGTTGATAGAGATTATTTCAACGGGGTCTTCGACATTGTCGTTTTGGGTATAAGCAATTGTACCAAGCAGGCACACTGCCAATAAAATAATAATACGTTTCATAATCTAACTATTCTATAGGTTTCCCATTTTTGCCAAATTTTGTGCAAAAAACGGCTCTGGATCAATTGGAAAACTTTTATTAAGATAGTAGAACCATCAGAAAGCGAACTTTGTATCCAAAGCCTATTGCCTGCATTTCTATAATTAGGTTCTCCTCCGTATATTTTAGGAGAATCTTCCCAATTAGTATTACAATCAAAGAATAACGTATGTAGTAAGTTGCCGCAAAGTACAAAAAAGATATTGCATCTACAACTATTTTGTAAAAAATCGTCTTATACCCCATTCGGCACAAGATTTGTTCTGTTTGGATGCGGGTAGAGCCGGATAAGGTAACTAATTCTTTTATCTTTGATATGTTTTACACACATCTTTCTGTTTATTTTCTGTTTGCACACTGATGTACGTAGCGATACGTACACGACCCCGGCTCCACCCCTTTTTTAGCGCCACTTCACTGAAACAGACAAAAGACAGCCGGCGACCCTCACGGGCAGCCGGCTGCACAAAATATGCTTAGCTTTAGGAATGGTCTTACTCTTCGTCGGTGTCGGTGTAAGCCTTGAGGAGCTTATCCTGAACATCCGACGGAACCTGCTCATAAGATGCAAACTGCATCGTATAGGTTGCAGCACCCGATGTGAGTGACGACAACGAGGTCGAGTAACGATACAACTCTGCCAGAGGCACACGTGCATTCAGGCGATCGAAGCCCTTATCAGACTCCATACCCATAATCATGGCACGGCGATTCTGCAGGTCGCTCATCACAGAACCCATATACTCGCTCGGGGTCAGAACCTCAACATTGTAGATAGGCTCCATAATCTTCGGGCCGGCATTACGGAAGGCATCCTTAAATGCGTTGCGAGCTGCCAACTTGAACGAGATCTCATTCGAATCTACCGGGTGCATCGTACCATCGTAGATCACAACGCGGATATCGCGAGCGTACGAACCTGTAAGCGGACCCTCGTCCATCTTCTCCATAATACCCTTCAAAATCGCAGGCATGAAGCGTGCATCAATAGCTCCGCCGACAATCGAGTTGTAGAACTGCAGCTTACCGCCCCAATCCAGATCATACTCCTCTTTACCCTTGATATTTACAGTAATATCCTTTCCGTTAACCTTATACTTTGTAGGCTCGGGCATACCCTCATAG
>JAFQFG010000055.1 GCA_017398695.1 Alistipes sp. | reverse complement strand
TTGCCCCAATACGGGTACGCCTGTGGTTGGCGGTTTGTCGTTCAATGAGGCAGTGTGCCTGATGGATTGTGTAGCCCGCTCGGGTCGACGTATAGTCGGATTTGATATGGTCGAGGTAGTGCCGACGCTCGACAATAAGATTGATGCATCGGTCGGCGCACGAATGTTGTATAAGATGTGCGGTATTGCACTCAAAACCCGTAAATAACCGGATATGAAGAGATTGTTGCTGATATTGGCACTTGTGGCGATGTTCGCATCGTGTTGCAAGAGTGGTGTGAAGCTCGGTGCCGAGACCGATTCGTTGGCCTACGTAATCGGTATGAATGTGGGTAAAAGCCTGTTGCAGATGGACTCTACGCTCAATGTGGATGTGGTTTGTACTGCCATTCAGGATGCCTTTAATGGCAAGGAGAAGATGACCTTCGAGGAGGCAAAGGTCTACTATCTGCGCCAGATGAACTATACTAAATATGAGCGTTTTAAGCTCTATGAGGAGCGTTTTCTGGCAGACTTGGCCAAGAGTGACCGTGCATACGCTCGCACAAAATCGGGTATAACCTATAAGATTGCAGAGTTGGGCGATCAGCAAAATCTCCCTGCGTATCATCGTGATACGGTGGTTATCCGTTATAAGATTACCCGCCAGGACGGTACGACGGTCTACTCTTCGTATGAGCGTAACGACACGACTCGTGTAGCTCTGTCGAAACTTGTTGTCGGCCTGCAGGAGAACCTGAAGATGGTTGGGAAGGGGGGCCGCCTGACGACGTGGATTCCGTCGTTGCTCGCCTATGGCACGGGAGGTAACGAGGAGTTGGGCGTGGGGCCTAATACCACGTTGTGCTACGAGGTCGAGGTCTTGGATGTTATCCCCTATCGCAGACGAAGATAGAAAAAACGAGAATAAATTTTTGCAATTTTGCAGGATTGACTATTATTTGTATATTTGTCGCTTGTAAACGAACAAATTTAACTGATTAAATAAATTAGAAAGAGATGAAAAAATCAATTATGATGATTGCGGCAGCTGTTGGCTCCGTGGTTATGTTGGCATCGTGCGGTGGCAACGGACTTATCACGAAGGGTGACTCTTCGGAACTCGACACCCTCTCGTATGCACTTGGTGCAAACATTGGTTATGGTATGAAGTATGAGATGAGCGATATTCCGTTCGACTTCAAGGCCATAGCTAAGGGTATCAATGAGGCTGCTTTGGATAAGGCAGAGATGACTCAGGAGGATGCTGTTAATCTTCTTCGTGAGTACTTTATGACTACTCGCGGAACTCGTGCTCAGGCTGTAGCCGAGAAGTATGCACGTGAGGACAGCATCCGTATGGCTTCGGGCGACACTACTAAGGTAGCACGTGTTGCAGCTGATCCCGACATGTTCGAGAGCGAAGAGGAGCGTGAGGAGCTTTCGTATGCTTTCGGTATCGACATCGGTACCAATGTGAAGGGTAGCGGTATGCCGATCCAGCTCTATTGGCTCAATGAGGGTATGGCTAACATCCATGATAATAACGCAAAGTTGAGCGAGGATCAGATCAACGAGTTCCTCCAGAACTACTTCACTGTTGTTCGTCCGCAGCAGATTGCTGAGCGTTCGGCTGCTTGGTTGGCAAAGATCGAGAAGAAGAGCGGTGTGAAGAAGACCGAGAGTGGCTTGCTCTATAAGGTCGTTAAGGCCGGTGACGATAGCGTTAAGGCTACCGACGACCGCGATGTGGTTGTTGTTCACTACAAGGGTACTACCGATGACGGTACCGTATTCGATTCGTCTTACGATCGTGGCGAGCCCGCAGAGTTCCCCCTCAACCACGTTATTGCCGGTTGGACTGAGGGTATGAAGCTCGTTGGTAAGGGTGGTAAGATTATGCTTTGGTTGCCTTCGGATTTGGCTTATGGCCCCCGTGGTGCAGGTCGTAGCATCGGCCCGAACCAGGCTCTCCAGTTTGAGGTTGAGCTTATCGACGTTAAGCCCTTCACTCTTCCCGAGGGCGAGGCTGCTCCCGCAGAGGCTGCTCCCGCAGAGTAATCACATTTGATACGCAAATAGTCAGCCCGACCAACGACAGGTCGGGCTGATTTTTGCTTGTAATAGGAGGTTTCACACTCCTGCCTCCCTCTCCTATATAACATAAATAATCTCTGTTCCCGCCTATGTATAAGCAAAACTTATAGTCCTATCGGAAAATATAATGGGCTTTTTTGTGCTGTTTCTGCGATAAATTATTATATTTGCCAACGGAAACAGAAAAAACTTATAAAAACTAAATAATTAACTAACTAAAGCTGCCGGCTAAAGGTAAAAACTGATAGCCGTAGTGTAAAACCAAAGAGAATATTATGGCAAAGAAATTTCG
>JAFQFG010000054.1 GCA_017398695.1 Alistipes sp. | reverse complement strand
CGGCTGTGGCGGCCGAGTTGGCTCGTCGTGGCATTGAACTCTATGACCCGCAGAAACCGGTCGAAATCATCGAATAACCCATGCAGCAGGAACCCTCGAAAATCAAGAGCGACATTTTGTTGCGTGTGCGAGCCCTCTACCTCTTCTTCATGGTGTTGGTAGCGGTGATTTTGGTGCGCCTGGTCTATGTGCAGTTCTTCAGTGGCGAGACACGCCTCAACGCCAAACGCCTCTCATCACGCATCTTTCTGCCCGATACGCTCTATGCGCGTCGGGGCAATATTCTTGCTCGTGACGGGGAGCCGCTGGCCATTTCGATATTTCGCTATCAACCCCTTTTCGACTTCGATTCGGAGGGCTTTCAGGATACGGAGAGCTATCTGAAGCAGAGCGATTCGCTGGCACAACTCCTCTCGGCCTACTTCGGAGATCGTTCGACACGGGAGTATCAGCGCGTGCTGCGTGAGAAGCAGCGCAAGGCCCGCGACACCTATCGCTTGGGCCCCGAGTACGATACGACCTACTATCGAGATGAGGGACTCGTGCCGCTGCTGATCGACCTCCTGATGGGTCGTGCCCAAGTAACCGAGCGGGTGCGCGATACGATTCGCAACCACCGTCCTACGGTGCTTTTTCCGCGTGAGGTGGACTATGGCGAGTGGGAGGTGCTGCGTCGCTACCCGATTTTGAACTACAACATGGGTATGACCTATACGTTGGCCGAGTATGACCGACGCATCTATCCGCAGGGGGATTTGGCACGCCGCACCATTGGTCGGGTAACGTCGCATGGCCACGACTATGGCCTGGAGATGCTCTATGCCGATGCCTTGGCCGGCGAGGATGGCTTTTCGTTGCGCCAGCGTATCGCCCGAGGCTTCTCGACCCGTGTGGGGGATGCCGAACACAAGGCCGCTCGTGATGGCATGGATGTCGTTACGACCCTCGACCTGAATCTGCAGGATGTGGCCGACAAAGCCTTGCGCCAGCAGCTGGAGGCGCAAAATGCCCAGTGGGGTACGACGCTTGTCATGGAGGTAGAGACGGGCGAGATGTTGGCCATGGCCAACTTGGGGCGTGCGGCTGATGGCACCCTCTCCGAGCGTGAGAATTATGCTTTGAGCCGCTCGATGGAGCCGGGCTCGACCTTTAAGTTGGCTACGGTGTTGGCCCTGTTGGATGATGCAGGGATGTCGCCCGACAAGGTGTATGAGACGCACGATGGCGAGCCGGTGACGGTGGGACATGCTAAAAACATTCGTGACTCGCATCGTGGCGACCACGAGATAGCCCTGAAACGAGCCGTGGCGGGTTCGTCGAATGTCTACTTTGCCAAGGCCTTTTGGGAGTATTATTGGCAGACGGGACGCAAGCAACAATTGAGTAACTACCTGCACGAGAAGTTAGGGTTGGGCGAAACCGTGGGGCTCGATTCGCTGGGCGAACGGTCGCCACAGGTAACCCGCGACTGGAAGGTCCCCGACCCGGGGGTGATGCTCGTGAAGATGGCCTATGGCTATCGTGTGCAGCTGACCCCGCTGCAGATGCTGACCCTCTACAACGCCATTGCCAACGGAGGGCATAAGATTGCCCCCGTGCTGGTGCGTGAGTTGCGCCGTGAGGGGGAGGTGGTTGCTCGCTTCAAGACCCACACGTTGCGGGAACGCATCTGCTCGGAACAGACCTTGGCTATTGTCCGCGACTGCCTGGAGGAGGTGGCCAAAACGGGTACGGCAGCCCCTTTCTTCCGCGATACGACACGCCTGCGTGTAGCGGCCAAGACCGGTACGGCACAGATTACCTCGGGCGAGGCGGGACACTACCTCGG
>JAFQFG010000053.1 GCA_017398695.1 Alistipes sp. | reverse complement strand
CGATAGAGGCCGCATTCTCCAGAGCTACACGCGCAACCTTGGTCGGGTCGATGATTCCCGCCTCGTGCATATCCTCGTAGCGGTCATCGCGAGCGTTGTATCCGAAGGTGCCAGTTCCCTCCTTCACCTTATTGACAACTACCGAGCCTTCGCCACCTGCATTTGCCACAATCTGGCGTAGCGGCTCCTCGATAGCACGCTTCACAATCTGAATTCCGGTGGTCTGATCCTCGTTGTCACCCTTAAGGTTTTCGAGCGACTCAACGGCACGGATATATGCCACACCGCCACCCGGCACGATGCCCTCCTCGACAGCGGCACGTGTTGCTGCCAGAGCATCATCCACGCGATCCTTCTTCTCCTTCATCTCGACCTCGGTAGCCGCACCAACGTAGAGTACCGCTACACCGCCTGCCAACTTCGCCAGACGCTCCTGCAACTTCTCACGGTCGTAATCCGACTTCGAAATCTCGATCGAGGCACGAATCTGTGCCACGCGGGCCTTGATAGCCTCCTTGTCGCCTGCACCATCAACGATGGTTGTGTTCTCCTTGGTCAGGGTAACCTTCTCGGCCGTTCCGAGCACTTCGAGAGATGCATCCTCCATCTTCATGCCCTTGTCGGTCGATATGACGGTAGCACCTGTGAGCACTGCGATATCCTCCAACATCTCCTTGCGACGGTCACCAAATCCCGGAGCCTTGCAGGCTGCGATTTTGAGCGTACCGCGCAGTTTGTTCACAACCAATGCCGAGAGAGCCTCGCCATCGACATCCTCTGCGATGATAAGCAACGAACGTCCGCTCTTTGCTACGGGCTCCAATACGCCCATCAACTCCTTCATGGTCGAAACCTTCTTGTCGGTGATGAGGATATAGGGATTCTCGAGCTGTGCCTCCATCTTCTCGGTGTCGGTCATAAAGTAAGCCGAGATATAACCGCGGTCGAACTGCATACCCTCGACCACCTCCACGTGGGTCTCGGTGCCTTTGGCCTCCTCGACGGTGATTACACCCTCGTTATTGACCTTCGCCATAGCCTCGGCAATCAGTTTACCGATGTTTGTGTCGTTGTTAGCCGAGATGGTTGCCACCTGCTCGATTTTCGAAAAATCGTTACCGACAACCTGACTCTGCTCACGCAACGAAGCGACAACCGCAGCCACCGCCTTATCCATACCGCGCTTGAGATCCATCGGGTTTGCACCGGCAGTTACATTCTTCAGACCCACGCTGATGAGCGACTGAGCCAGCACGGTTGCGGTCGTCGTACCGTCACCCGCATCGTCATTGGTCTTGGCTGCAACCTCCTTGACCATCTGTGCACCCATATTTGCAAAGGGATCTTCCAACTCGACCTCTTTGGCTACGGAAACGCCATCCTTTGTCACCTGCGGAGCACCGAACTTCTTGTCGATAATCACATTGCGACCCTTGGGGCCGAGTGTTACCTTCACTGCATTTGCCAGCGCATCGACACCCTCTTTGAGCAGGTCACGCGCCTCTACGTTATATTTAATCTCTTTTGCCATAATCTTTGTTCTTTGTTTCGGGGTTTATTACTTCTCTACCACAGCCAGAATATCCTGCTGCTTCATAATGAGGTAGTCCTCACCGTCGATGTGGAGTTCGGTGCCGGCATACTTGCCATAGAGCACCTCATCGCCAACCTTTACCTCCATCTTCACCTCGGCAGTGCCGGGGCCTGCGGCAACAACCTTGCCTGCAAGGGGTTTCTCTTTAGCTGTGTCGGGGATAATCAGACCTGCTGCGGTCGTCTCTTCTGCCGGATTGGGTTTTACCAATACGCGGTCCGAAAGTGGTTTTACGTTCATAATCTTTACTGTTTTATTTTAGTTAATTATCGTTTTTCTGTTTGGCTCTGGTTTGAGCAATCTGTATGCCAAAGGCCGAAATTAGAAAATCTCTGCCAAACGACAATGACTATGTCATAAAATTTTGCCATTTTGGCAGAAATATCTAAATTTGTTACCACACACCATACCATGAAACGAATTTTACTTTTTACTATTGCCTGCCTTGCTGCAGGGATTATCTATGCCGGCAACTTCACACCTGCCCAGAAGGCTCATCCGCGCTTGATTATCAAAGATGGCGACATCGCGACAGTGCGCACTCTTGTGTCGCAAGATTCGATAGCTCTGCGCCTGCACGACTTTATCGTAAACCACACCGCTTGGATAATGCGCCAACCCGTGAGCGAGCGTATCAAGACCGGTAAACGACTGCTGACCATCTCTCGCAATGTGTTGGAGAGGGTGACGATGCTCTCCTATATGTATCTCTACACGGGCGAGGTGCAGTATGCCGAGCGTGCAGAGCAGGAGATGCTGGCAGCAGCCAATTTTAGCGATTGGAATCCTTCGCACTTTCTCGATGTGGGCGAGATGACCGCAGCACTCGCTTTGGGGTACGATTGGCTCTACGATATACTGCCTGAATCGAGCCGAGCAACCATCGCCAAGGCGATAGCCGAAAAGGGATTAAAGGCTGCCGAAATCAAAAATCACTGGTTCTATAAGAGTGTTAACAATTGGAATTCGGTCTGCAATGCGGGACTTACGATGGGGGCAATAGCCGTGGCTGACATCTATCCCGAACTGTCGAAGAAACATATCGCGAAATCAATCAGGAGCAACCACTTGGCGATGTCCTCGTATGGTCCTGCCGGAGTCTATCCCGAAGGATATGGATATTGGGATTACGGCACATGGTTTCAGGTGTTGATGATCGAGTCACTGCGCTCGTCAGGGCTCGATACCGAAGGTTTGGAACGCTACCCCGGATTTATCGAATCTGCCCGTTTTATGGACTATATGCAGTCGTTCGGCAATCGTGTCTACAACTTCTCGGATGATGGTGTAGCATACGACATGAGCAACCCGCTGTTATATTGGTTTGCATCCGAGTCGGGCGATATGTCGCTTCTATGGAACGAAAGACGCATAACTGCCTCGGTCAAGCGTCTGCGCTTAGGCAGTCGACGCCTATTGCCGTTAGCGATGATTTTTATGTCGCGTTGCGACCTTGCGAAGGTTGCTCCGAGCGAGAATCGTTGCTGGGTAGGCAATGGCGCACAGCCTATATTTATCTGTCGCGACAAAGATTTCTATCTTGGAGCCAAGGGAGGCTCTCCGAGCCTGCCTCATGCCCACATGGACGGAGGTTCGTTCGTCTACGAGTGGGGTGGAAAGCGTTGGGCCGTGGAGCTCGGATCACAGGGCTATCATTCGCTGGAGAAGGTGGGAGTCGATTTGTGGAATATGCGCCAGGAGTCGCAACGATGGGATGTTTTCCGACTGTCGCTCGATTCGCACAATACGCTTATGGTCAATGGTAAACGCCTCAATGTTAAGGGCAATGGCAAGATGGTGGAGAACTTCACTGACCCCAATCGCAGTGGGGTTACATTCGACCTGTCGTCACTCTATTTCGATCTGGAGAAGGCTATGCGTACCATCGAGGTTGATGCCGAGGGTCGTTTGGTGGTTACGGACAACATGCAGGCATGTGCAGAGCCGTGCCGTGTGCGTTGGACGATGTGCACTCCGGCCAAGCCTCGTGTTGTGAGTCGCACAGAGATCGAGTTGGAGCAAGGTGATAAGAGAATGTTGTTGCGTGTGATATCTCCCACGAAGGATGTTGAGCCCTTCGTGCTGCCCAACACTCCGCGCCACTCCTTCGATACCGACAACAAGGGCTCACTGCGTGTGGGTTTTTACACGCAGGTACCCGGCAATAAATCCAAGACGCTGAAGATTGAGTTAGTGCCGATTGTCAATTAATTTATTTGCCTCCTCGGCAAAGTTGTAGACCGAGCCGCAATACTTCCATTCGTTGTAGACTGCACCTCGGCGGCGATAGTTCGCTACCTTGATTTGGCGCGTGGAAGGGTAGTCGTACTTATTGACCGTAAAGCAGACCTTCGAGGGGTAATCCAGAGCGTCGAACTCGGCTATCTCCTTGGCAGTGCACTCGTTGCGTTCGGCAAGTTTTACGATGATATTGTCGTAGTTTACACGCTTGGCGCGACGATACCATTTGGTGGCCTCCGTCTCGAATGATGTGCCGTGGCGGAAGTGTATCTCCACCGGATCGCCACCATTTGTCGGAGTCAACACCGCCAGCGGAAATCGGAAATTGAAGCGTTTGAGATTCTCTGCGTAGCGGCTCTCCTCCCACGCTATCTCGTGCAGAGTCCCCTCGACATACTCTCGCAGCGAACGCAGAATCTTGATATAGTCGGGTGCCGGCACCAACAATCCCACAAAGGGAGAGTTGTAGCGCATGCCTGTAAATTGACACATAAAGCCACCCCAGCAATTCTCGCTGATGATGGTTACATCTTTATTGCGTAGCCTCTTGCGCCACCACCAATGGCGCAGTTCGGCAATCGGATGAATCATAAGTTTGGGTCTAAATAGTTTTCACAAAAGTATAAAATAATTGTGAATTGTGAATTGCTAATTGTGAATTGTTACTACCTTTGCGATATGTTTTGGCTTGAAGTGGCAGGTGCCATTGTGGGACTTATATACCTTTGGCTTGAGTATCGGGCTTCGGTGTGGTTGTGGGCAGCTAATGTGGTGATGCCCGCGATATACATCTTTATCTATGCTCAATCGGGATTTTATGCCGATATGGGTATCAATATCTACTACCTTGTGGCAAGCATCTATGGCTGGGCAATGTGGCGATACCATAAGGACAAAGAGCAACGGGAATTGCCCATTACCCACACACCGCGTAAAGCGATTGCTCCGCTGGCTCTGATCGGAGTGGTAAGTTGGGGCGCGATTTTGTTTGTTTTGCTTCGTTGGACCGACAGTACGGTGCCATACGGTGATAGCTTCACCACGGCAGCCAGCATAGTGGCACTCTATATGCTTGCACGCAAATATGTCGAGCAGTGGTTGGTATGGATTGTGGTTGATGTGGTTTGCTGTTGGCTCTACATCGACAAAGGACTCTATCCCACAGCGGCTCTCTATGGGTTGTATGCCCTGCTGGCGGTGTTTGGATATAGGCGTTGGCTGCAGATGATGAGTAACGATAACAGAGATGGAACGATACAGACTGCCTGACATCGACGAAAAGCCCGCGTGCGTGGTGCTGGCCGCAGGAGATTTTCCATGCGGAGAGCTGACTATGGCACTGCTTGATGGGGCTGAGTGTGTCATCTGTTGCGATAGCGCAGCCGAGGCGTTTTGCGCACGCGGAGGAGAGCCTGCAGCCATCGTGGGCGATATGGACTCTCTGCCCGAATCGCTGAGCAAGCGTTTTGCCGAGCGAGTGGTGGTACGACCCGAGCAGGATGTGAACGATCTGTGGAAAGGCCTTACTTATGCCATAGAACAGGGATTCCATGACATCACGGTGTTAGGAGCCTTCGGGCGTCGAGAAGATCACTCGATAGGGAATATTATGCTGTTGGCAGCCCGACTGCATGATGCCCGCTTGCGAGTTGTCGGAGAGCAAGGGGTCTTCGATTTCATTGATGAACCCTCCATGTTTGAGAGCTTTGCAGGGCAGCAGGTGTCGCTCTTTACCATCGACCCCAAAACCGAAATTTCGGTGCGAGGTCTGCGCTACGATCCGCCACAGAACCATCTCGCCGCTATGTGGCAGGGCGTGTCGAATGAATCTTTAGGCGAAGAGTTTGAGATTACGACCAACGGAACAACCATCGTCTACCGCCTGCTTCAGCCAAAAAGATAGGGTCGCCAGATACTCTTGCATCAAGCAACCCCATCCATTCATTGCAGGACTACACGAATAGTCCTACATCATCTTAATGATCGCATAGACCGGATAGTGGTCCGAGATGTACAGCACTCCGTAGCTTTCGTTTACGGTATGGTACTCCACCACGCTCAGACCTTTACTGCAATAGATATGGTCGATAACCGAATTCTTACCCGAGGTGTAGCCATTGTAAGTGGTGTGATTATCGGTACGTCCCTTCGGAGCATTTTCGCGGGTATTCATCATCGTGCTGGTAATGGCATTGAATGCCGAATGTGATGACACAATATTCATATCGCCCGTCAGGAAATGCACATACGAAGGATACTTCTTGAAATACTCAGCCACGAGAGCCAATCCTTTAGTCTGAGCCTCGGCACCCTTGTGGTCGAGGTGGGTGTTGATGTAGAGGAAGAGTCGATTACTTGCCGTATGGCGAAACAACCCCCAAGTCGCTGTACGCTTGCACGCTGCATCCCAGCCTATCGAGCACTTGTCGGGAGTCTCCGAGAGCCAGAATGTACCACCATTGACTTTTTCAATCTTCGACTTATTGTAGAGGATACCCATAACCTCGCCCGAGCCCGACTCAGCACCGGTATCACGGTTTACTCCCCAACCATCATAGTCGGCCTTGAGTTGCTCTTTGAAGTATAGCCACTGCGAGGTGTATTTAGCCTCCTGGAAGCCGATGATGTCGGGGCGGTGATCATTAATCATGGTAATGCACGCCTTCTTTCGATTTGACCAATTGTTAGTTGCATCGGTCTCAGAAGTATCCAGACGTACATTGAAGCTCATAATCTTAATTTCACCAGCCTTGGCGTACTTCTGCAATCCGCCATAATCAACCGGCGTCTCGGGCTCACCGGCCTCTAAGGGAATATTGTTCGAGGTCACACTCTTGTCGCCATCAACAACGCTCACCTGTGCATAGGCGCTCTGCTTGCCCGCGAAGAAATCTTCGGAGAGTTTATCCGCCATGGCTGTAATGGTGATGACACCGCTCTTGGCATTGGAGCGAAAACCGATGAGCTGCATCGGGATGGGAGTTCCGGCAGCGCCCTCGTAGAACGCCTTGCAGACAACTGCTGAGCTCCAGCTCTTGGCGATGGAGGCGACGCACTCTTTGGGCGTAACCGCTAAGTCAATAGAGACCGAGCTATCATCACCGGCATTGCGGACAATGGCTGCTGCACCCGCCTGTGTAGGTGTGTAAATCAACGACTCGAGCACTACGGGCTGTTCGGGCGTTGATGATGGAGGGGTCTGTTCCGGATCATTGCCATTGTTGTTTGGGGTCTCCACTGGACCGCAACTTGTGATAATCAATGTAAAGATTGCGAATAGAGAGAGTAGTTTTTTCATTTCTTAAGTAGTTTTTAGGAACACAATCCGATTGTTTAGTGCAAATATACCTTTTTTTCGGTATATTTCACAATCCAATCATCAAAAACCGTACAAAGCCGATGGTAATATACCCTGCTGACATTCAGAACCGACAGCAACAAGATAGATATTTCTAATACTTTTCTTGAGAAAAAATTTGGACTTTGCGAAAAAGAGTATTACATTTGCACCCGATTTGGGTAACCAAGTCTAAATGGTGGATGT
>JAFQFG010000052.1 GCA_017398695.1 Alistipes sp. | reverse complement strand
TGGAGCTGGCACATTTGGGTTAGCGATGCCGAAGATCAGGTTCTGGGAGCAGCCAAGGATGTGATCATCCTTGACCGTAACCTCGGTGCAAAGTGGGCTCCCAAGTCGGCCGCGGAGGTGGCTGCGATGGATGGCCCGAAGGCTGCAACAACAGCCGGATTTATGTATCAGTGGGGACGTAATACTCCGCTCCCCGGTCCTGCGTCCCTGGATTCATTCTATGCAACCAAAGACTTCTCAATCCAGAATAAATGGGGTTATGAGGCGAAGGCATTCAGCGCAAATACCGCCAAAATCTACATTAATACGAGTCTGGACAAGGAGTATAAGTTTGAGAATAAGTTCTTCGATACGGCTTCGCAGACTATTGAGGCTGCTGCGGCTTCGCCCATGGCGATGATTCACGGTAAGGTAGAGGCTTATTACCATACTTGGGCAGCTGATCTTATGAAGGTTAATGTCGGAGGTGATGAGAATCTGTGGTCAAAAGCGACTAAGGGCAATCAGGACCCCTGCCCCGTAGGATATCGTGTCGCAGGTTTTAGTGAACTTTTACATGCGTATCGTGACTACCAAGCTACCGGTAGCTCATACTATAAGTTTAGCCACTATTTGGTTGGTGATGGCCGTGTGCTTGAGGGTCAGAACTCTGGTAATGATAATTTTGGAGGTTATCACCAGAGTGCAACGACCAATAACAACTTCGTGTGGTTGCCGGCGTGCGGTATCCGCATCAGCTATATGAGAACCGATAGCAAGGATGTCGATGGTGATGGCGTGAAGGAGACGGTTGTTGCCGATCCTTCGACTCGCTCGGAGCAGGGAGCTATGTATATGAGCGGTTTCTTTGCATACGATTCGGCAGCAACGCTGACCGGTGGAAGATTCTATCAGGTCGGAGTTCCCGATAAGAGTTGGAGTGTGAATAAATCACTTGCAACCACGAATGCAAATCGAACCTATTTCGGAGTGGATGGTGTTTACATCCCGACAATATATATGTCGCAATCGGGTAATCCTTATGAGTACAAGTCTGGTACTGAGTCGCGTTGCGTACCCGTTGCGGATGCACTTCCGGTGCGTTGCGTTAAAATGCAGTAATCCTCAAAAATGATATGATTATGAAAATGTCAGATATAAAGCGATTTTTAGGCTGTGGTGTGGCTGCGTTTGCAGCCCTTGCCACGGCTTGTGTGGCCGAAGAGACCACCCCCTTTACGGGCAGTGAACTTGGAGCCTTGCAGAAGGTATATGAGGTGGAGTCGGTGGCCGATGCATTGCATGTAGATGTCTACTCCAACAACACCTATACCATCTCGTTGTTGAATAATGCTGATTGGGTGACATTCCCCTCGACCTCATCGGGCGATAAAGGCTTTGATGTGAGCTATAATGAGAATACTGAAACGCACCGTCAGGCTATTCTGCGTCTTGCGATTGATAAGTATAACCATGCCGATACGGTCTATATCCGCCAAAGAGGATTAGCCGCACAGTACCTCAAAATGGCCAATTCGGGCATCGTGGTATCGGGTAATGATGCAGGAGAGTCGACTACGGAGATTGATACCAATGTCGATTTTGACCAGATCGAAGTGGCGGCCGTAAATCTCTCCGAAGGAGATGAGTGGATTAGCGATTTGCGCGTTGAGGAGCAGGCCGGTAAGGTTCAGTTGGTGTTTGGCTATGCTGCTAATGGCAGTGCCACAGACTTGCGTAAGGCTCGCATTACGATGTCGTATATCAACGGATGGAATGTGCGCGAATCGTATGAGGTGATAGTAACACAACGCACGTCAGCCAATACACTTGGTCAGGTAAAGAGCTTTGCCGATGTGCGAGCTATGGCCGAAGTTGGCGGAGTAGAGATCGACGAGGATATCATCATTGAGGGTATTGTTGTCAGCAATCCTGAATCGGGCAATGCCGGAGATAATACTCAGAACTCTCCTGCAACAATCGACTATTCGGTGTGTGAGCGTACAGTCTACCTTGAGTCTGTTGACGGTGAGTATGGATTTATGCTGAAGACAGTAACCAAAGATGACAACATCTTCTCGTTTGGTGATAAGGTGTCACTCTCGCTGCGTGGCGCGAAGCTCTTCCGCTCGACTCCGATTCTCTCTAAGATGTTGGGCGAGACAACCCCCGATTACTATTGGATGGAGAATATTGAGGCTTCGATGATTGTATCTCATGTGGCGGGTGCCGCGGTTCCTGTGAAGGCGATGTCGATCAGTGAACTTACAGATGAGGATATCTTTACTTATGTGCAACTTCAGGAGTGCGAGATTACAATGCGTAAGGGCCCGATGACACCTATCAATGAGGGCTATGCTAACGCTACGGGAGCCAACCGTACCGCCAAGTTCCCTATTTTGGTGCACGATAAGAACGGAGATGCTCTCTATGTCTATACGAATACAACTTGCCCCTATCGTCGTGACGGTAAGCGCCTGCCTTATGGTGCAGGTACAATGTCGGGTGTGATTGTCCACGAGTTGTACACACGATTTGAGTATGCCGATAATGATACGGGCGATGAGGATACCTACGGCAATATCGGTCGCTATCAGATTCGTCACCAATCGTACGCCGACTTCGGCATGAGGCAGGATGTGGATGAGGCATTCTCGACAACGCTTGCCGAGTGGGCTTACGTTACAGATGAATATCTGCGCCCCTGCACTGCTACACATGGCATAGATAAGAGTGCGAGAATGGAGCACACTTATCGCTATGCTTCGGGAGATACCAACCGAACCTGTATCACGATGCGTTACCCCGACTACTCGTATCTGGGCCCGGTTGGCAATAGCACGGAGTATATCTTCGGTAATAATCGAGGCAATGAGAATGGTTTGGGCGTTATACTCGAGGATGGCACTAATTGGATGGCTCCGGGCTATACGGGCTATCGCAGTAGCTATCTTTCGACAATCAACAACAATTCAAGCCACCAGGGTAAGGGACAGGTGCCTAAGGAGGTAGGCTCGGCTTGGTCGATTTGGTATAACCTCGATTCGAATGGCAATGAGTGCTCATTCCTCTTTACTGTTTCGACCAAGAACGTGACAGCAACCGATAAACTATATGCTGTTGCGTCGATGCAAAACGCTATGAGCAGCAACCAGTTTGGTCCTCGCTATTGGTTTGCGGAGTACTCTACAACCGATAATACGGGACGAGGAGACGACGTCGAGTGGACAACCATCAAGCGCTTCTCGGTGCCCGACTGTATCCAGTGGACTCCGACATCGCAGCTCTATCAGTGTGCCGGTTTCAAGTCGGTGTTTATCGAGTTGCCGGCTGAACAGTTGGCAGGCAAGGATGAGATCTATATCCGTCTGCGTCCCGACTCAAAGGGAGGCTTTGGCTCAACATTGGAGTATATCACCAGCCAGAAAGCCGCAAGTCCCTATCTGCCGTGGACACTGATGAACTATTTTGCAGTTCGTTATAATAATTAATCCGTAGTAACTACCTTCGAGTATGTTATTATGAAATACAACATTATGAAACGACAACTTAATACCTTATTGACGGTTGCAGTGCTACTTTTTGTGGCACTCGCAGCCGCGACCGAGGCTCGTGCACAGAAGCTCTGGAAGTTTGAGGAGCTGCGAGAGATAGCTGCCAAATCTCGTTCGTTCAAGATTGACACAGATGTGCTTATTGAGGGCTTTGTGGTCAGCGAACCAACGAGCGAGAATCGTGAACATAACACTCAGCGATTCTTTAATACGGTCAATGATAATAACAAAAAAGTCGTCTACTTCGAGTCGTTAGACGGCAAGTATGGCTTTCGTTGTTACCTTGCCTCGAGTTCCAAGGATGGCGCGAAGTTTCCGCGTTATGCGCGTATGATGCTCAACTTGAACGGTACAACTATCGTTAGCTATGGCGGTAATCGTTTCTCGATTGAAAATCTTACGAGCAAAGCCATCGTGCGCCAATTTGTAGGTAATGCAGCAGCTCTTCCCCGTAAGGAGCGATATATCCATGAGCTCACGGTAGCAGATATGTATACCTATGTCACGTTGAAGGATTGCGAATTTGTATTTAAGGATGGCTCCTTCTCGAATGTCTATGAGAACTATTCACAGAGGTCTGCAATCAACAAGTTCGGTAACAACATGATGGATGGTTGGGCATCTTTGCTGTGCGATAAGTATGGTTCAAAGATGTATATGTACATGAACACCAAGGTGCCTTGGCGTCGTGATGGCAGTGGTGTGCCACAAGGAGCCGGCGATATCAAAGGCGTGCTGGTGTTTACGTGGATGCCTCGCTATGGTGTCGAAAACTTCTTTGGCGTTGCGGCAATCCGCCCGATGGTGCGTGAGGATATAGTGATGTCGCCGGAACCGGCACAGAGATGTTTCAAGAGCATTGCCGAGTGGAACTGGACCAATAATTCGTTTACGTTCAACACCGATAAGGGTCAGCGAAAGATGGTGTCAGACGAGAAGATTTTGGCTGATGTAGGCACCGGTACGGTACACTCCATGGTCGGTGGAGAGGTTATACGCGGACGAGACTACAACAATGTGCGCATCTCGGATGGCAAGGAGTTTGGCTCGAAGGGTGACCGTGGTATGGTTAAGCAGGGTGCTATGCGCATCAAAACAAAGGCTTGCAATTGGTGGAATTGGGAAAAAGGGCATGGCCAGGGTATAGAACTCAACTTTTCGACCGAGGGTCTTTCGGGTGAGAATCTGATGGTGGCATTCTCGTTTGGAGCAGGTGAGATTAGTGCCATCACGTCGCTCCATTTTCCGGTATATTGGGGTGTGGAGTACTCGATTGATGGCAAACACTTCTATCGTATAAAGCATAATCCGATAACACTGCGCTCGGTGCCATGGTGGTATGTCAATAATGTGGGTGGAGCAACCTATCCTACCTCCGAAGAGGCGGGTTTGGGCTTTACGGAGCATATGGTCAAACTTCCGGCTGATGCCTTTGGTTGTAAGAATGTTACGGTGCGAATTGTACCGATCACAAAGAATGCTGCAACGTTGGCTACACGCAATAGCGATAAGGCTATGCTGCGACCCTCGCTGATGACAGATACGTATGTAAGTTTTGGAGCATTGGCGGTGCGATATAATTAATAATAAGGAGGGATATTATGCGTTTTTGTAAGATAATACTTTCGATATGGCTGATGACTGCAACGACAGCGGTTATGGCTGATAATGTTTTCGGCACAGCCGAACGTCCCGATCCGGCAGCAGAGAAAATCGTGGTAAACACGACTCCGAGTGAGGTGTACGATGCCAAGAATCTCGACTTTGCGAAACTTACCGATATAGAGGTTCTCGATAATGGTCGTCTGTGGGCTTCAGTGCTTGGTGGTGGTGAGAATGAGAAAGGCTTTCTGTTGTTGGCTTATAGCGACAACGGAGGTAAGGCGTGGCGCATGCCTGTGGGGGTTATTGATCCACATGACGCGACACTCAAGGCTCCCCGCTCGGCCAATCATGGGAAATTGTGGCTTTCGCCTAAGGGCGAGTTGTGGTATTTCTATACGGTGTCGATGTTCTATTTTGATGGCCGAGGATCACTTTTTGCCACTGTGTGCCGCAATCCCGAGAGTGACTCCCCGACATGGAGCGATCCGGTGCACATGGGTGCCGGCATCTGCTCGGGTAAGCCGGTAGTTCACCCCGCCAATGGCAATTGGATTTTGCCTGTGTCGTTGTGGGGTAGAGATATCATCGGATACGAGGGTCGTCGATGGATTATGTCGGCTCAGAAGGGCCATAAGTGGAACTCTCCGTACGCTGATGCCTACCATGAATTTGATAATAAACGAGGTTCGGGCGTCTACGTATCGAGCGATGAGGGCGCGACGTGGAGTGAGCATCTGGGAGCTGTTAAGACACCGAGTCATGTTCAACATCGCTATCCTAATCCGACTCTCTACGTAAATCAGAAGGGTGGTATCACGATGGTTACGCGCTCGGCAAATACTTCGTGGGCATACGCTTCGTGGTCGGATAACGGTACGTCTTGGAGTCCCAATGCTTGGACGTGGGTGCCTGCTCCCGACCAGAATATGGTTGTTACGGCCTTGTCGGACGGCAAGCTGATGATGGTCCGTAACGGCCGTTTTGATCAGCCACTCTATTGGTTGCCGGAGAAGATGTATGTCTATCTGTCTGATGATAATGCTTCGACATGGTATGGCGGATTGCGTCTGTCGTCCGACAATGTGTCGTTGGATCCGTGTGTGGCACAAGGTAAGGATGGAAAGATATATATAGCCTACACGTCCGATATTTTTGGTAAGAGTGAGATTCGTCTTGTGACTACATCGGTGAGCGAGATTGATGGAGCATCTGCGGAGTTGATTACCGATGCTTCCAACATCTCTGCAATCCTTCCTGCCGGAAAGGTTGCCTCTCGAGCCGATGCCGAGTTGAAAGCTTTGCAGACATCGCGCAAGTCGTGGGGCAAGGAGCAGTTGCGTGTGGCGACCTACAATATCCAGTATCCAACACGTTGGAATGAGCGTTTGGAGCCGCTGATTAAAACTCTCGAGAAGTATGATTTTGACGTGTTTGGTGCGCAAGAGCCATTTATGCCCCAGATTGAGGATATGATGGAGCATATAGGCGATCGCTATGCTTGGGTCGGATCTTGTATCACAGGTAATGATAATACGCGAAACCGTCACTTTAACCCTATATTCTATAAGAAGGAGCGATTAGAACTTCTCGATTGGGACACTATCTGGTTTACCGATAAGCCGGGCGAGTCGGGATATGGTGCCTACTCGGCACGTCTGCTTTCGTGGGCGTTGTTCCGCGATAAAAAGACCGATAAGCAGTTCTACCTCTTCAATTCGCACTTTGACCATCTCGGTCCTGAGGCGAAAGTAGCCGCAGCTCACATCCTGGTGCAGGCTGTCCGAGAGGTGGCTAAGGGTATGCCGGCATTATGTACGGGTGACTTTAATAGTGATGAGCATAGCGCACCGTACAAGACTATTCTTGCATCGCAGTTCTTGAACGATGCCTTTACAGCTGTTGCAGAACCTGTCAACGGCATCTATCCTTCGGGTAGCGGCTATCGAGAGCCGAAGCCGGGCAACAGTACCCATATTGACCATATCTTCTTTACTCCCAATGCTGTACGTATTAACTATTGGCAATTGGTTATTGATGGATTTGGTGGTATGTGGGGTTCGGATCATTTGCCTATATATGTAGATTGCCGTATCGCCAATTAAACAATTCGTACTAAGCCGATATCATTGGATATCTATAAGGTGTTATATGTAGCTGAGGGGGCATTTACGCTCCCTCAGTTGTATTTCGATAGGTGGCTTTTCTTGCATTATGCGACCATCATTAACCCACGGGTGTTAAAATTAATACCCATGTGACTTGGGAATGGTGTGTTAGCTTAGGGGTATTAAAGTTTATGTCCAGGTAAGGAGTGTTGAAATGGAGCTATGTCTCAAGTGGATGCTCGTTTCTTCATTTTTGTAGTGAACGACTTTTTTGTGTTTGCCACTATTTTTGTACCTTTGTGCCCCGATGTATAGCTTTGCAAAATATAAGCCTCACTACGTCGCCACGCTTAAGTTGGCACTGCCGATTGTGATCTCTCAACTCGGTCATATCTTCGTGCAGTTTGCCGATAATGTGATGGTCGGTCAGTATGGAGGTGAGGACCCGTTGCCGTTGGCTGCCGTGTCGTTCGGTGTGTCGATGTCGTTCCTCTTTTTCGTTACGGGGCAGGGATTGACGTTAGGGTTGACACCTCTGATTGGCGAACTCTTTGCGCAGGGCGATGTGCGTCGCTCGGCATCATATCTCAAGCATGCCATTGTGCTCTTCTCGCTGCTTGGTGTAGCATTCGTCTTGCTTCAAATCGGGGCAGAGCCACTGCTCTACCGCATGGGACAGCCTGTGGAGGTGGTCGATGCCGCCATTCCCTATTATAGAATGATGGCATACAGCCTCTTTCCGGTGATGCTGTTCAGTGCTTTCAAGAACTTCCTTGATGGTGTGGGCAACACGACCGTGCCGATGATTATAATGATGCTCTGCAACATGCTGAACATCGTGCTGAATTGGGTATTTATCTATGGCGAACTCGGAGCTCCTGAGATGGGTATCGAGGGTGCCGGTTTGGCAACTCTCATATCGCGAATGTTGATGCCGATTATGGGTATTGGCTACTTTGTTCTGCGTAGTCGCTATCGCTCCTACACATCGCAGATTCCATCGGTAAGGCTTGGCGGTTCGGACTTCTTCTCGCTACTCAAGATGGGCACACCGATTGCCGCGCAGATGCTCCTCGAGTCTACGGCATTTGTCATTACGGGCGTGATGATGGGGTGGTTCGATGCGGTGGCTATTGGAGCCAACCAGATTGCCATGACGCTCGGTAATGCCGCCTTTATGATTGTTGTGGCGGTGGGCACTGCTGTGACTATCCGAGTGTCGCACTGCTATGGAGTGCACGATGTGGAAAATATGAGCCTTACCTCAAAGGCTTCGATACATTTGGTGCTGTTGTGGGACTCGTTTGCGGCACTGCTTTTTGTGGCGCTAAATTACCAGATTCCGCAACTATTCACCACTAATGAAGAGATTATATCCCTCGCATCGCAGATGTTGATTATGGTGGCTCTCTATCAGGTGTTCGATGCATTGCAGTGTGCCGGAGTGGGTATCCTGCGTGGTATTCAGGATGTGAAGGTTATCCCTTGGATTTCGCTGTTGGCGTACGTCGTGCTCAACATTCCGGTGGGTTATCTCTGCGGTTTTGTCTTCGGCATGGGACCCTGCGGACTCTTCCTCGGCTATCTATTTGGTCTGGGCAGTTCGGCTGTGCTCTATTTGATTCGTATACGTCGCAAGATTCACTCTTTCCGTAGGGAGTGGGTGTAACTCGAAAATTACGGTTAATGGCGTCCAAAATGCCGCTTGTGCATCATTCCTTGCCTGCAACCTATAAACCTATACAGAGAGAGGCTGTCGCAACACTCTTGTTGGACAGCCTCTTTGCTTTGTTATCTTCTAACGTTTCAGATTACTTCGCTGCGGGTGCTGCGGGTGCTGCTGCGGGGACATCCTTGATGCCAAGCTCGGTGCGCACTGCGGGTGCGATGTCGACTACGGTGCTCTCATTGTAGTAAGCGAGCGCATTTGCCGAAGTGTCGAACACTGCTGTGTAACCACCGGCCATAGCGACCTTCTTCACAGCCTCGGCAGCCTTCAAGTGGATGGGCTGGAAGAGCTCTCCCTGCTTCTTGTCAATATCCTGCTGTGCGATCTGCTGGAAATCCATATAGCGCTGCTGAAGTTGCTGCAACTCCTGCTCCTTAAGGTTGCGTACCGACTCGTTCATAGTCGCACGGTTCTTCTGGAACTCGGCAGCCTTGTTGTTAAACTCAACCTGGATAGCCTCCAACTGCTCACCAAGCTCCTTGGAGAATGATTCGAGGTCTGTCTGCATCTTTGCAAATTCGGGCATAGAGAAAATCACCTCCTGAAGATTAATGCGGGCGAATTTCTGCGCGTAGAGCGATGTTGAACACATCGCGCACATAAGCACAAGGGCTAATTTAATAACTTTTTTCATCTTTAATTTAAGTGTGTTATTGGTTTTCTGAATAATTTATTTCAACTGATCAATTATTGCCTGCGTATGGTCAGCTTTGGGAGAGTAGTAGAGAACTTCGGCATTCTGAGCAACATCCAGCACCAACTCATAACCTTTGGCCTGCGAATACTCCTCGATAGCCTTGAATACGCGCTGCTGAATAGGCTGGATCAACTCGATACGCTTCTTCATCAGTGTGCCGTCAGTGCCAAATATCGACTCCTGGAACTTTGTAGCCTCCTGCTCCTTGGCGAGAATTTGTCCCTCGATAGTGGCTTGGCTGCTTACGCTCATCGCCCCCTTGCGAGCCACATACGCATTGTACATATTCTCAACCTCTCGGAACTTGGCATCGACCTGCAACTGATAGCCTTCAGCCAGACGGTCAAGCTCGATGATGGCTGTATTGTAAGCCTCTATCGACTTAAAGATCTTCTCGCTATTGACAACGATATAGTTTTGCGCGTAGCCGATGGTTACCATCGCAACCATTGCCACCAATGTTAAAATCAATCGTTTCATACTCCTTCGTTTTTGTGTTCAACAAAATCTTTACGTCTCTATACGCTTCAAATATACTGCCACGATACTCTGTTAGAACTGCTGTCCCAGCACAAAGTGGAACTGACTTCCGCTTCGCTCGCTCTTGCCTGCTGCCGGATCAAAGCCCCATCCCCAATCAATACCGAGCATTCCGACAATGGGTAGATACAATCGTGCACCTATACCGGCCGAACGCTTAATCTTGAATGGCGAGAAATCCTTCCATGACGAGAATCCGTTACCACCCTCGAGGAAACCAAGCACATAGATTTGCGATGACGGCTTCAGTACAATAGGATAACGCAACTCGAGGGTATATTTATTGTATGCCACCGAGTAAGACTCTCCCACAGGGTCGAGCGCACTATCCTCATAACCACGCAGCGCGATGATATCCACACCATAGATATTATATCCGGTCATACCATCACCTCCGACATTAAATCGCTCGAAGGGCGATACCTTATTTTTATTGTAGTGGCCGAGGAAACCCATCTCGGCTCTGGCCATCAAGACAAGATTGTTGTTGCGCGTGAGCGGATAGAACCACTGCGCCTTGAAGTTCCACTTGTGGTACTCAATCCACTTATAGCGGCTCTGATCGCTCATGGTGGGGTCGCTGTAGTTCTTGCCATCCCACAACGAGAAGGGCGGTGTGATCTGCAACGATACCGAGAAGTCCGAACCACGACGCGGATATATCGGCTGGTCTACGGAGTTACGGCCGAAGACAAACTTTAGAGCCAATGTGTTTGCAGCTCCGTTCTCCATCACAAACGAGCTCCAGCCCTTCAGGTTATAACGCTGGTACGAAGCCTCGGCATAAAGCGTGAAGTATGGGTCGGGCCAATTTAAGCGCTTGCCCAATCCTGCTGCAACACCTATCGAACGGAAATATTGTGTCGCCTTCTGCCAAGCGTAGAGTGCATCGTTCGACTCCGAGATATGAGCCGAGAATGTGAACGAATTGGGCTTGCGACCTCCCAACCATGGGTCGGTAAAGCTGATAGCAAGGGCCTTATAGTAGGTTCCGTTGGTCTGACCCGAAATCGACAAACGCTGGTTCTGTCCGTGCGGATAGGGTCGCCAAGCTCCCTTCTTGAAGAAGTTGCGCATCGAGAGGTTGTTGAGCGTGATACCCACCGAGCCCACGAATGTTCCGGAACCCCAACCTCCGGCGATGTTGAATTGGTCGGAGGCCTGCTCCTCCAGTGGCCAGTTGATATCGACAAGCTCGTTCGATACGGGCTTAATGTCGGGTACGATCTTCTCGGCATTGAAGTGACCAAACGACATCAGCGTTCGAATGGTCTGCATAAGCAATGCTCGGTTGTATAACTCTCCGGGGCGTGTGTAGAGTTCGCGACGGATGACCTCGTCATCGACGCGCAGGTTACCCGAGATGTCGACATTGTTGATGGTAAACTGTTTACCCTCGAAAATCTTGATCTCGAGGTCAATAGAGTCTTTGCCGACGACGATCTCCGAAGGCTCGATTTGCGACATCAGGTATCCGTCGTTTTGGTAGAGCGACGATACCGACATCTCCTCGGGGTTCATCTCCTTGCCAATACCGAGACGCTTGTGCATCGACTTCTTGTCGTATGTATCACCTTTCGCCACGCTGAACATCTCGGATAGCTGCTCGGTCGGGAATACCGAGTTACCTACCCACGTAATGTTGCGGATGTAGTACTTGTTACCTTCGGCAAGGCGAATATTGATACCAAGACTGCGATCGTCTATGCGATAAATCGAGTCCGACAGAATTGTCGCATTACGGAAACCTCTCGAGTTGTAGAAGTCGAGCAATAACTCCTTATCCTCTGCATACTCGGCATCCTTGAGCTTGGTGTTTTGCCAGAAGAGAATGCTGCGCTGGTGAGTCTTCTTGAATGTGCGGCGCAGACGCTTATCGGTGAAGTTATCGTTGCCTTCGAAGTCGATTTTGCCAATCTTTACACGGTTCTTCTTGTCGATGATAAATGCCACCTTGACCGCATCGCGGATGGCAGTGTCGTTGATGACTCGCAACTCAACATCCGTATCGAGAAAACCCTTCTCGGCAAAGTGCGCCTTGATAAGTTTCTTGTTTTTGTCGATAACATAGTCTGACAACTCGGTACCCTTCTTCAGCTTGAGCTGCTCGAGCAGGTCCTTCTGCTTGCCTTTGGGTACGCCCTCAAACGTCCACTCCGAGACAAGCGGTCGCTGCTTGAGAAAGACCTCCAAATCAACACTATTACCCTCGATGGTCGCTCCGATACGGATATCGGCAAAGTAACGCTGTGTCCAAAGACGGTTGATAGCATTCTGTATGAACGAACCTTGCAGACTAATCGAGTCGCCAGGTATGAGTCCCGATGCACGCTCCAAAACAGCCGGGTCAAAGTTACGTGAGCCGTGGAAGTTGACCTTGCGCAAGAAGTACAGACGGTTGTCATCCGCATCAATAATCGGAGCATTGATCGGGAAGTCGACCGGCTTATCCTCGGTATTGGTGAGGATGGTTTGCGGCTTCTTAGACTCAACGCCTGCTCCGGGTTGCTGCTGTGCATACGCAACAATGGTCGCTGTAAGAGCGATTATCGTGGTTAAAAATATCTTCAAAAACCTCATCATCTGGTTCTAATCTCAATGTTATACGATGCCGTAACGTCTTTCACGCGATGCGTACACCTCCAAGGCCTCGCGAAAATCATCCTCCGTAAAGTCGGGCCAAAGCGTCTGTGGAAAATAGAACTCCGCATACGAAGCCTGCCACAACAGGAAGTTGCTCAATCGACACTCGCCACTTGTGCGTATTACAAGGTCGGGATCGGGAATGGCAGCTGTGTATAGCTCTTGGCTAATCATCTGCTCCGAGATATCTTCGGGTTTCAACTCTCCACATGCAACCTTGCCTGCAATGTCGCGTACAGCTTTCGTAATCTCCGAACGCGAGGAGTAATCGAGCGCCAATATCAGATTCAACACCTGGCCACCGGCTGTTCGCTCCTCAATCTCGTTTAGACGGGCATTGACCTCATCCGAGAAGCGTGCGCGACTACCGATAATGTTCACCTTGACACCCTGCGATATAAGTTCCGGCGTTTCGTTGATTACACAACTGCAGAAGAGTGTCATCAGCGCCTCCACCTCCTCGGCAGGACGACCCCAATTCTCGGTCGAAAAGGCGTAGAGTGTTAGATACTTCACACCCGTATCAGCAGCTGCACGAACGACCCTGCGCACCGATTCAACGCCCTGAATATGACCTTCATAGCGCTCTTTGCCACGCAGCTTCGCCCAGCGACCGTTACCGTCCATGATAATGGCGACGTGTGTCGGGAGTGAATTCTTTGTACTCATACAATCGACAAATATAGGTATTTTTCCGGAAATAAACCGCAAATTTTGAGTGTAAAAACGTTAATTCTTCAAAATCTCGCCATTATCGCACATCTACACCCCACATCATCTTGTTACGTAACGTATCGTAGAACGATATATTGCATGGAACGGCCAAAAAAACAACCCTCTCTGCACGGCGCACCGTAAGTGTGGTGTTGCTGTCGATTTCGTAGGTGCGGTTGTCGAGCGACACGCTTGCCGAGCGTTTGCGGGTGTCTACCTCGAAACGCACAGTTGACGAGTCGGGGATGACCATCGGGCGCATCGTGAGATTGTGGGGCGTAAGGGGCGAGAGTACCAGGCAATTACATGCAGGGGTTACAATCGGGCCTCCGGCGCTCAGCGAGTATGCAGTGGAGCCTGTCGGGGTCGAGAGAATCACACCGTTGCCGAAGTATGCAGCAGTCATCTGTCCGTCAATATGAGCCTTGACGTGTATCATGGTTGCATCCAAACGCTGTATAGCTACCTCGTTAAGCGCATAGCGGGTCTTGCCGTCAGCGAGTCCGTCGAGGGCGAGCATTGTGCGTTGCTCGATCTTGAGATTTTCATCTCGTATATCTTTGAATATCTGGTCGATATTCTCTTTGGGTGCGGTGGCAAGGAAACCAAGATGCCCAGAATTTATGCCCACAACGGGCACTGCAGCACCATCCAATCGGTGGATGCCCTCGAGTAGGGTTCCGTCGCCTCCGTAGCAGACCATAATACATTTGGCAGGCTGTTTGCCTATGGTCTGTCCGTAGCGATTTTCGGCAGGTATCGTACGACCGAGAACGCTCTCGATCATCTCGGCAAACTCCTCATTTATGGCGTAGTCGAAGCCGTAATGGGCGATTGCATCAATGAGTTTCTGCAGCTCCTCGGCAGAGCGCAGTGGCTGCGGACGTGAAAAAAGTATAATCTTCATCTTCGGAGTCTCGAATTTAATTATTACCTTTGTGGGTACAAATATAGCGATTTTATGACAAAGTTGAGCGTAAATGTAAATAAGATAGCAGTGATCCGCAATTCACGTGGCGGAAATCTGCCCGATGTGGTGCGTGCGGCACTCGATATCGAACGCTTTGGCGGTGAGGGAATCACGGTTCATCCACGCCCCGACGAGCGACATATTCGCTATGCCGATGTGCGCAATCTGCGACCACTGCTCGCAACCGAGTTCAACATCGAAGGCAATCCGATACCTTCGTTTGTGGAGTTGGTCTGCGAGGTGTTGCCGGCTCAGGTTACGCTCGTGCCCGATGCGGTGGATGCCATCACCTCGAATGCGGGCTGGGATACCATTGCCAATCGCAGTTTCCTGACCGAAATCTGTGCCAAATTCCGCGCCCTTGGAATACGCACCTCGATATTTGTGGATCCCGACCCCGAGATGGTGCGTGGAGCGAAGGTGTGCGGAGCCGATCGAGTGGAACTCTATACCGAGGCATATGCTGCAGGTTATCACGCTGATCGTGAGGCTGCTATCGCGCCTTATGTCGCAGCTGCCGAGGCTGCGCGAGAGTGCGGTTTGGGTCTTAATGCCGGTCACGACCTCAACTTGGATAATCTGCGCTATTTTGTGGAGCGAATACCGTGGTGTGATGAGGTGTCGATAGGTCATGCCCTTATCAGTGATGCCCTCTACTACGGATTGGAGAATACGGTCCAACTCTATAAGCGAGAGATCGAGTTGGCAAGATCCCGAGGAGAGTAATTTTTAATTTTGGATTTTTAATTTTGGAATCACCTGTTGTTTCAGTCCTTTCGTTGCCGGTTTTTGGCCGCATATCGCGCATAGTCGATGCTATGGGCGTCAGAGCGTTTGTGGTTGGTGGGTATGTACGCGATTACTACCTCCATCGGCCGTGTACCGATATTGACGTCGTTGTCGTCGGTAGTGGCATAGCCGTGGCCGAAGCGTTGGGACATGAGCTCAGGACTAAGGTGTCGGTATTCAAGACCTTCGGTACGGCCATGTTGCGTGCCGATGGCTTGGAGGTGGAGTTTGTGGGTGCTCGCAAGGAGTCATACTCTCCCGATTCGCGCAAGCCTCATGTCGAGGATGGAACGCTCGATGACGACCAGCGACGTCGCGACTTTACGATCAACGCTATGGCGTGGTCGCTCAATGGCGATACGTTTGGAGAGCTGGTAGACCCGTTTGACGGGATGTACGACCTTGAGGATTGCATTATCCGCACCCCGTGCGATCCCGATATAACCTTCTCGGATGACCCTCTGCGTATGATGCGCGGAGTGAGATTTGCCACACAGCTCGGATTTGATATCGAGGATGAGACTTTCGAGGCTATACGTCGCAATGCCGAACGTATCCGCATCGTATCGAAGGAGCGCATCGCGACCGAGCTCAATAAGATTATCTGCTCGCCACGACCCTCGATAGGCTTTGAACTGCTCGATTTAACGGGCTTATTGCCACTGATTTTCCCCGAGATGGCAAAGTTGAAGGGTGTTGAACGTCGCAACGGACACGCTCACAAAGATAATTTCCAGCACACACTCAAGGTGCTCGATAATGTGGCACGTCGCAGTGATGATATGTGGCTGCGCTGGGCCGCGGTGCTGCACGATATAGCCAAGCCGGCAACCAAGGCTTATGACCCGAAGACGGGGTGGACGTTCCATTCGCACGAGATGGTCGGCTCGAAGATGGTGCCGGCGATATTCCGCTCGTTGAAGTTGCCGATGAATGAGCATATGAAGTTTGTGCAGAAGATGGTCTTTTTGCATCTGCGCCCGATAATTCTTTCGGAGGATATGGTAACCGATTCGGCCGTGAGGCGTCTGCTCTTTGAGGCGGGTGATGATGTGGAGGCTCTGATGACACTCTGCGAGGCCGATATTACTTCAGGCATTGATGCGAAGGTTAAGCGATATATGGCGAACTTCGAGTTGGTGCGTCGCAAGATGCGCGATCTGGAGGAGCGTGACCGTATCCGCAATTTCCAGCCCCCGATTACGGGTGATCTGATTATGCAGACCTATGGCATACCTCCCTGCAGTGCCATCGGAGAGATAAAGGAGGAGATTAAAAATGCCATCCTCGATGGCGAGATTCGCAACGACTACGATGAGGCGTATGCGATGATGGAGCGTCTTGCAGCCGCACGAGGATTCTCGAAGGTCGAAAAATAGAGCTTAAAATCTGCAACTAACGAAAAAAAGGTGTGCCCTCAAGAGTTTGTAGGACACACCCTTTTTTGATGTTTTTCACTATTTGGCTCCGCAATACGGTGGGGTGGTCGCCGACCTCATAAGTACGTCGGGATTTTTGCCGATAATAGTCCTCAGAGCCCTATGCCTTGAGTAGCGGATTATTATGTTTCACCACACCCTTATTCGATTTGCCGTCTACGCAGACCGTGAGCGGCTCCTCGAAGCGCACGCAGCGCAGGAACTCACCATCGTATACGGCATCGAGGGCATCTAAAGCCTCCGAGCGGAAGAAGCCGCTGTCTGTTACCGGATCGATGGTCATGTAGCCGATGCCGAGCGAGGTGACATTCTGGAAGAAGTGGGTGCCTTGGCTTGGCTCGACATTGAATGAGGGCAGGTTGCACTCTACGATAACCTTTGCCTCCGAGATATGCGTCCACTTTACAGGAACCCCGAGGAAGGGATCCGACGAGCCCCAACGCCCCATGCCGACAAGTACATAACTGCGACCCTCATCGCGCATTCGCGAGTTGAGAGCCAGCAACTCCTCGGCTATGCGTTCGGTGACCAACGACGAGAACTTCTCGGGCTTGATGTATACAATGTCGCGTATATCGCTCATCGAGCCGATGCCGAGTGCGCTCTCGGCATATATGTATGCATCGTCGAGTGAGACCGCCGACCAATCGAATGCCCGGTTGTCGCTATTGTTGATTATAGGCCTGATTTGCAGAAGGTTGAAGATGCGACTCTCACCACTCGGGACATCCATGTTGACCGCAAATTCAACCTCTACGGGGCAACGCATCTCCTCGGCCCCGAGGGCCAGAATGTCGCTTACGATCTCCGCCAGCGGGAATGTGTTGTATTTGAGTATCGAGTTGAAGGTGATAATCTTATGACCTTCGACAAAGGGGCTATCGCTAATGCGCTCATTCTCGCGGTCCCAGGTCGATGTAACATACTTTGCGTTACGCAATTTCGCCACCTGTGCGAGGTCGAAATGGCGGATGTTGACGGCATCATCCGTGGATGTGCGGAATGCTTCGGGGTTGAGGTCCAAAGCCAATACCTCATTCTGTGTATCTCGCAGTGCGAGCTCTGTGGTTGAGGTCTGCAACACCTTTTGTGGGTACTTGGGCGAGAATCGCAGCGTGCGACCACCGTCGACCACCAGCTTACCCAATCCCATGGCCACATTGCACACACCATCCTCGGCAGCCTCATCACCTATGGGGTAGTAGTTTATCGAACGGGCTACACCCGAGAAGGTCGGCATAAAGCATCCCTGCTGCTCGGTACCGCACACCTCTTGCACCACAACAGCCATCTTCTCCTCGGAGATGAGGTTTTGTGACGATTGGATATAGGCCCTCGACTCTGCAAAGTAGACCGAGGCATAGACACTCTTGATAGCCTTGAACAACATTCGAAGCATGCGGTCCTCGTTCTCGACATAGGGTATCATATAGGTGGAGTAGATGCCTGCAAATGGCTGGAAATGCGAATCTTCCAACTTCGACGAACTGCGTACTGCAAGGGGCGAATGCACCGTGCGGACATAGGCTCGCAGACTCTCGATCAGCTCCTGCGGCAGGGTCGAGCCAACGAACTCCGAGAGAATCTCATCGTCGGTCAGCTCGTTCGAGATGACATATTTCAGTCCGTTCTGGCGAATGAACGCATCGAAATAGTCTGTGGCAATAACCAGCGTGCGCGGAATCATGATGCGCA
The DNA here is from genome assembly GCA_017398695.1 of Alistipes sp. GTDB lineage: Bacteria > Bacteroidota > Bacteroidia > Bacteroidales > Rikenellaceae > Alistipes. The sequence continues at coordinate 1,802 of JAFQFG010000052.1, read as the reverse complement.
CATCAGGGTATTTGTCATAGAGGTGATACTTGACCAACATGCTGTTCATAAAGGCCAAGCCTCGGGCCTTGCCTCCGAGTGAGCCGTCACCCATGCGGGCGAAGCCTATGGCATCGCTGTAACTCTCGGCATCAAATCGAGCCACTACACCCTGACCGAGCAGTGTGCGGTAATCCTTTATGGCGTTTACCAGCGCAGCGCGATGTTCGGCAATCGAGGAGAAGTGGTTGTGCTTGAATTTGCGAATCTGGCGAGCCAACGGGAACAATCCTCGCGAGTAGAGCCACTTCGAGAGGTGGTTTTGCGAGGTGTGGTAGATAAATACCTCATCGGGAATCGTGGCAATCTGTTGCTGCATCTGCAACAGGTCTTTTGCTCTGCCGATAATGGCACCCGTGCGGACATCCTTGAATAGGAAATCGCCAAAGCCGAACTCGCGGGTGATAAAGTCGCTCAGCTCCGAGAGCAGCGTCTTGGAGTTCTTGGCAAGGAAGCCGACCCCCAACTCCTCGGCAGTCTTGCGATACTCCAACTGCGACGACTGCAATAGTATGGGCATCAGTGGAATATCCTCTTTGATAAGACGGCATAGGTCGATACCCGCATCGGGCTTCTCCTGCGAGGATTTGTCGCCCTTGTGCAGCACAAAGCCCACATCCGAAATCACTCCCAAGATATTGCTCTTGTAGCGCTCGTAGAGGGCTACAGCCTCCTCGTAGTTTGTTGCCAGCAACACCTTCGGGCGGGCTCGCTTACGGATGATTTGTTGTTGTTCATTGAAGGCATCCTTCAAGAACTCGCTATTCTGCAACAGCAGCATCTTGTAGAGCTCCGGCAGGTATGTCGAGTAGAAACGTATCGAGTCCTCGACAAGCAGAATGGCCTGCACTCCACCCTCCAAAATGTCGGCATCGGCATTGAGCTTATCCTCCAACAGCTTGATAATGGCGATAATAAGGTCGGGATTGCCATGCCAGCAGAAGATATAATCGATGCCCGAACGGTCGCGGTCCTCGATGCGGCGGTAGATATCTTTCGAGAAACTTGTGAGCAGAGCCACAGGAATATGTGGATAGTGCTCCTTGACGATACGCGCAAAGTCGAAGGCATCGGGCTCTCCCACATTGTACATCGTCAATATGAAGTCAAATTGACTATCCTTGGCCAGCAGGTCGAGTGCCTCGGTCGTCGAACTCACCCTTGTCAGCGAGGGCGGATTACTCATGTTGAGGTCGATATACTCTTGGTTGATTTGAGTCTCGATATGCCCATCCTCTTCAAGGATATAACCATCGTAGCTGCAACAAACCAGCAGAATGCGATGGACACGGTGCTTCATGAAGCAATATTTTTGCTGTACGCTCACAGCACTCTTCTCGGAATTATCCATAATTCAATATTATACTACCAACAAAGGTAGTGTTTTTTTTCTTGTCTTCTCTTGAAATTTCGATAATAGGTCAAAAAAAGTGTCAAAACAACAAGCAAGTTCAGTCCGGTGAGCTCTATTGAAGAAAAAATATAAAAAAATTCAAATATATAAAGCATTGATATGCAATCAAATGTCTTCTGTCAAGACATGGTGGGAGTCGGTTGCTGTGTTTGGAGGTTTGGAATTTATTATATAACTTTGTTAAAGGTAGTGCGTTATAGCAGATTTCAGCAGACAAAGACAACTTAAAACTAAATCATAAAACAATGAAAACTAACAGAAAAAAGTGCGTTGCAAAGTGTGAATATTTGCTTCCGGATGTGGAGATTATCGAAGTTTTCACCGAATGCGGTTTTGCCGACTCGGCCGA
>JAFQFG010000051.1 GCA_017398695.1 Alistipes sp. | reverse complement strand
GAAATGCCTGAATAGCTCAGTCGGTTAGAGCACATGACTGTTAATCATGGGGTCCTAGGTTCAAGTCCTTGTTCAGGCTCATTCGGGAGCTTAGCTCAGCTGGTTCAGAGCATCTGCCTTAAAAGCAGAGGGTCGGGGGTTCGAATCCCTCAGCTCCCACAAAGAACAAACGAAGCAAAAAGGTGTCGAGAATTCGACACCTTTTGTTTTTGGATAGTATGGCGCAAATTTATTTGCAGACATAGTAGCCAAAAACAAAAATAGTTGATTTATCAACTTTTTGCTGAGTGCAGTTCTTTGCAAGGGCCCCACCGGCGAGGTGGAGGGAAAAACGAGCGGTGCGATGCGGCAGCAGAGCATAGCGAAGTTAATCCCTCTCTCCAAAAGTTGTGAGTTTGAGGGTTGCAAGCCCACGCCACAGCACAAAAAAACAAAACCGCCTCAGGCGATTGCTCTGCATCTTGGGGCGAGTGTGGCATTGCTTACTTAAAGTGGGGGTTGCGAGGATAGAATTATGTTTATGGCTCGGCTTGCAGCCTACGCTTTTAATGGTATCCTCGCGAGGACGAGCCAAAGGCTCTCGGTCGAAATCGTTTTAGCGAGTGTGGCATTGCTTACTTATTTTCGGGGAAGGGCGTTTTTTTCGAGTGATCACTGTTGTCTATTTAACTTTTTATAGATAACTTCGTCTTATGTAAGAAGCATAGACGGAGATTATGGGATTAAAAATATTCTCTTCGATTATCAATCCGGGTGAACCGTACACAGACCACATTCAAAAGGTGTTAGAGGCCATCTCTACCCACCGAGTATGTGGCATTGTCTGTTGCGGTACAGAGAGTTCTGTAGAGTATCACGATCTACTCTCCGACCTAAAATCCGCAATTTACAGTACACTCGGCACGCCCATTCCCATAACACTTATACCCCAATACCTACTACCTAATGGCGGAATTTCGCTCGAAATATACGCTCTTGACGATCATGCCGAAATAGAGATTGGAGAGCATGACGGGGTCTGCTATGGGCTCATCCGCAACGACAGCTCATCAATGCTCTTTGTTGAGGGCATACCCTCATCGGATTTCACGGCAAGCATACAAGAGCAGAGTCGTGAGGTCTTTGACAAATTCAACAATATTTTGTCTTTACATGGCTTTCAGGTTGATGATATCGTGCGTCAATGGAACTACATAGGCGGCATTGTGGCGAGCAGGAAGGGCAAGCAAAATTACCAGGAGTTCAACGATGCTCGCAGCCTCTTCTACGATGGTGGCACGTGGTGTAACGGCTATCCGGCTGCAACCGGAATCGGCACCGAGGGCGAGGGGATTATAGTCGGAGGTATAGCCTTCAAGCGGTCGGCAACAGGCTCAAAAGGCATCTATCCCATCAACAATCCGTTGCAGATTGCCGCTCACATCTACTCGAAGCAGGTGCTTATCGACAATGCTGTTGGTGCCATAAAGAGCACGCCCAAATTTGAGAGGGCAAAGCTAATCGAAACCGACAGCGGAGTATACTGTTTCGTCTCGGGAACGGCGGCCATCAGAGGTGAGCAGAGCGTGGATGCCACATCCGCAAGGCAGCAGACCTGCCTAACCATTGAGAATATCGAGCATTTGGTGGCGCAGGAGAATTTAACACGACACGGATGTGCGCCACACAACCTAAGAATAGCACAATTGCAAGTCTTTATCAAGAATGCAGAGGATTACCCTGAGGTAAAAGCCGTGGTCGATAGGAGCTATCCGCAACTGGCAGTGGTATACTCCATGGCCGATGTCTGCAGAGAGGAACTTTTAGTTGAGATTGAAGGAATTTTAACAACGTAATATTATGAGACAATCTTTTCTGACGATCATTGCATGCCTACTATTTTCGATAGTACAGGCGACCGCTTCGGAGAGATGTCGGGATGACATCTTTTTCAGAAGAGCATACCTCACCGTCACGGGAGCCTTACCCCCTTCGCAGGAGTGTGTAAAGTTTCTCAATAGCAACGACCCCAACAAACGCAAGGCACTTGTCGACCGCCTCATCAAGAGCGAACTTGGTCTAAAGTACATGCAGATGCGTTGGGGCGATATCCTGCGCATAAAATCGGAGTTCCCGAGCAACCTGTGGCCCAACGGTGTGCAGGCCTACAACCGGTGGATATATGAGCAGCTTCTCAACAACGTGCCCTACGACAAGATGGTTCGGGGATTGCTACTCTCCGAAGGCAGCAACTTCCGCGCACCGGCAGCAAATTTCTACCGAGGATTTCAGAGACGAACTCCCGAGAATTTCTATGCCAATATCAACTTGCTATTTCTCGGCAACCGCAGTTGCACCGACAATGGCGACATCTGCTTCTCGCAGATTAAGTTCAAATCGACCAAAGAGTGGAAAGAGGAGATTGTCTACCTCGATATCCACAAGAGATTGCCGTGGCAGCAGGTAAAGTTGGCCGATGGCACAGTATTGCAGCTCTCTGCAGACAGCGATTGGCGCGAAGAGTATGTTGAATGGCTCACCTCCTCGGACAATCGCCGCTTTGCAGAGGTTATGGTTAACAGAATGTGGTATTGGGTATTCGGCAAAGGTCTTGTACATGAGCCGGACGACTGGCGCGAGGATAACAAACCGTCAAATCCTCAGATGCTTAAAGTCCTTACAGACTCATTCATAAATAGTGGTTTTGACCTGCAGGCACTGATGAAGAAGATTCTCTTGTCGGATGCATTCAATGCATTGTCCATGCCTTATGGGGATTACATACCTCAACGGCTACCGGCCGAGGTTATAGTCGATGCCATCGCCTCGGTTACCGGCAATTGGAGCACATACAGCAGCCGCGTACCGGAACCCTTCACCTTCTATCCACCTCGAACAAGAGCCACACATTTGGGCGATGCAACCGTCTCATCATCGGAGTTGGAGCTATTCGGCAAGGTCTCGCGAGATGTCTCGTTGGAGAGCCAGCGCAACAACTCTATAACCTCACGCCAATTGCTCTATCTGATGAACTCATCGGTGCTCGAGCAACGTATTCGCAGAAGTCCCGTGCTCCAGAAGATATGCCAAAGTTGCACCACCGTTGAGCAACTTGCCGAGGCTATAACACTGAGAACCCTATCGCGCAGAGCGACACCGCAGGAGGTGAGCATGTATAAGGAGTATATGCAGCAGAGCTCTCTCTCGCTGACGGAGTTGGCATTTGACATTATGTGGGCTCACATCAACAGCAACGAGTTTCTCTACAACCACTAATAATCAACGCTATGAGAACACTATATCTGACTATCATACTACTGCTCAGCATCTGCTTTGGCACACATGCCCAAAGAGCCAAGTCGGTAATATTGGTCTACCTGGACGGAGGTCCGGCACAGACCGACACATTCGACCCCAAGCCCGATGCAGGCAGAAACTACTACGGCAACTATAAAGGTGTTATCAAGACAAATGTCGAGGGTATCGAGCTTGGCGAGAAGTTGCCCTTGCTTGCCGGCATTGCCGACAAATACTCGTTGGTGAGGAGTCTGACCCACGGCAGTAATGCCCACGAAACGGGACATTACGCCATGATTACGGGCGACACATCGGGTGGTGCGGTTGTGTACCCCTCATTTGGCGCGGTAATATCCTACATGCTGAAAGAGTCCTACAAAGGCATTCTGCCACGTTACATCTCGTTAACAAGTGCAAACAGCCGCTTCAACGAGGGTGGCTTTTTGGGCAACGAATACAAGTCGTTCGACACGGGTGGAAAGCCCGAAGCAGAGATCTTTGAAGTTGAGGGCATAACCAATAGGTATATCGACCGAACACGAATGGATCAAAGAATGGGGCTTCTCAACAAGTTCGAAAACACGCCCATAAACAAGAGCGAGATAGACTCCTTGAGAGATATCAACATGGAGTTTATTTGGGGTGAGAGTCGCGAGATTTTCAACCTTCACAACGAGCCCGACTCGGTGAGAAAGAGATATGGCAAATCGCGACTCGGGCAGTCGTGCTTGGCAGCAAGAAGGCTCGTCGAGGCGGGAGTTCCCTTTGTGAATGTCCGCACAACCGGCTGGGATACGCATAAGAAGCACTTCCAGAAGATGAACACGATGTTGCCCGATCTGGACAGAGCTCTCTCGGCACTGATTGAAGACTTGGATGCACGAGGTCTGCTTGACAGCACGATAGTCCTCTGCGGTGGTGAATTTGGCCGAACACCGGCCGTGCTGTGGGAGGCTCCGTGGAATGGAGGTCGCGCACACTTCGGAAAAGTGTTCAGCTATCTGGTTGCCGGTGGAGGATTTCACGGAGGCAAGGTTGTCGGCAAGAGCGACAAAACAGGCGAGAAGGTTGTGGAGCGCCCCGTGCGACCATGCGACTTGATTGGCACGGTATACCTCCTTATGGGTATTGACCCATACGGCACGTTGCCTCATGTCTCCGAAGGCAATCTGCCGATACTGCCCTCTCTACTCAATAAAAATCGGGAGGGAGGACTATTATATGAAATTATCGACATTAAAAAGCCATCTTATGAATAGCAAGAAGATAATATTGGCCACTCTGTGCACACTGCTGGCCACCTCGCTCTACGCACAAAAACTGACGATGGGATACCTCTTTCCGGCAGGTGGAGAGGTTGGCTCCACAGTCGAAATTGAAGCAGGCGGACTCAATATAAACAAAGCAACCAAGGTCTTGTTCAACCACCCGGGCATCAAAGGCGTTGTCGAACCGGTCAAGGAGAGCGCTTCGGCCAAGAAGGCTCGCAGGAAGTTGAATGACCAAAGCAGCCCACAGCTTGCCGACAAAGTTAAGATACGCATCACTATCGCTTCGAATGTGCCATGCGGCTTTTATGATTTGCGCCTGCAAGGTGCTGCCGGCGTGTCAAATATGCTCCCATTCGAGGTTGCATCCTATCCCAACTTTATCGAGCAGAAAAAATCGTTTTGGACCAAGCCGAATATGGTTGATACTCTTCCGGCCGTATTATGCGGATATGTCACACCCGGAGGTGTCGACCATTTCCGATTCTCGGGGCGTGCCGGGGAGCAGATTGTTGCCATAGCGAAGGCTCGCCAACTCGTTCCATACATTGCAGATGCTGTACCCGGATGGTTTCAGCCTGTCATGAAGCTCGTAGATGCACGTGGTCGCGAGATTGCCTATTCGGACGACTATCACCACAATGTAGACCCCGTGATCATTACGACACTACCCAAAGATGGAGATTACACCTTGCTTATTCACGATGCGATATATCGAGGTCGCGAGGATTTCAACTACCGAATTCACATCGGCACAATTCCTTTCGTTACGGGTCGCTATCCGGCTTATGGCGTTGTAGGCAAGAAGGTTGAGCAGCGTATTGAAGGTGTTAATCTCAGCAAGACAAAGATGAATGTCAAAGTTGCAAAAGAGGGTTACAACCAGCTGACATACACTCACGGAGGGCAAACATCCAATGCAGTTTCGTTCTACGCACTGCCCAAGGGGACAAAACTCATCCAATCACCCGAAGAGGGCACGAAACTGACAGCAATGGCTGTTATATCGGACTCTCTTACAGCGAGTGCAAAGGTTAAGAGGTATAGCGTTAACGCTGTGGAGGGTACTCCTCTGATTGTGGAGCTTATCGGCAGACGAAACGGCTCGAGAATAGATGCCGTGATGAGGTTAAAAGACAAATCGGGAGAGGTCGTTGCTGTGGTAGATGACACCGAAGACCCCATTCAGGGCATGATGACTTTCCATGCCGACCCCACGCTCAACTATATGCCACAGCAGAGCGGGGAGATGACCATCGAGGTTGAGGATCTGCACCGAGGCCACGGCCAAGATTACCACTACCTATTAAGACTTCATAAGCAGCTACCATCGTTCAATGCCTTTGTGTCGCCGGCCAATATCTCCATTCCGTCCGGAGGTACAGCCGCTTT
>JAFQFG010000050.1 GCA_017398695.1 Alistipes sp. | reverse complement strand
TCGCTTCTGTCTCGCAGCTCACGCTGACAACGCGCCGTGCGCAGGAGGTGGAGGGCTGGCGTGTCTCGTGCGATGGGGGCGACATGGCTCCGCTCATGAATGCCGGCTGTGCGCCCGGGAAAGATTCTTCGTATTAAACTGACGGCACAACTTCTCTCGGTTGATATCCTGCGAGAAGACCCACTCCTCGAGGCGGTAGGTGTAGAGCCGATTGCCGAACGCTTCACTAAAGCGATCCTCGTAGCCTCGCTGGTAGATAACCTCCTTGGGCGAGAGGTTCGACAGGAGCTTATCCACATAGCTGTCATCGCCCTCGGCAACATAAAACTCACCCGTCGAGATGTCGAGAAAAGCCACGCCCGTAATGCTCTTACCAAAGTAGACCGAAGCCAAATAAGAGTTCTCCTTGACGGCAAGCATGTTGGCATCTCCCAACACTACACCAGGGGTAACAAGCTCTATCACACCACGTTTCACAACATCACCCTTGGCCATTTTCGGATCTTCAAGCTGCTCGCATATAGCTACACGCTCACCCGCTCTGACCAACTTGGGCAGATAGGTATCAATGGCATGATGGGGGAATCCCGCCAACTCGATATGGGCAGCCGAGCCATTGGCACGACGCGTAAGAGTGATACCGAGAATAGAGCTCGCCTTGATGGCATCAGCCCCAAAGGTTTCATAAAAATCACCCACCCTGAACAGCAGAATTGCATCAGGATATTTCGCCTTAAACTCATTATACTGCCCCATCAGCGGGGTCTTTTTCGGTTTCGTCTCTTTTGCCACAATTGGTAGGTTTAATTAGAGCACAAATGTACTAAATTTGAAGGACAAAACCTCACGGCTATTCAAAAAATCTTTCATCAAAATTGACCAAATAGAGTTTTTCGGTCGCTCGAGTCAGTGCTGTGTAGAGCCAACGCATCATATCGCGCGTCATAGGCTCGTCACCGAACAGGCACCTGTCAACAAATACCGCACTCCACTGTCCGCCCTGCGCCTTGTGGCAGGTCACGGCATACGAGAACTTTATCTGCAATGCGTTGAAGTGGGGATTTTCGCGTATCTCCCTAAAGCGCTTGATCTTGCTGCGCACATCGAGATAGTCCTTCTCCACCTCGTAGAAGAGGCGATTGCTCTCCTCGCGAGTGAGCGATGGCGACTCTGAAGAGATGGTGTCAAGCATAATTTTGCACTCAATCTCCGTATCGTCATAGTCCGGGAACGACAACACCGCATTTGCAAAGCGAAATCCGTACAACTCTTCAAATCGACGCAGACGTTTGAGCCGTGCGATATCGCCATTGGCTATAAAGTGCATCGGGCAGTTCTCGATACGCTCGGTAAAGTGGTAGTTATTCTTGACTATCATCAACATATCGCCACCCTCAATCTCCTCCTCGGCACACAGTACATTGCGCCTTATGCCCTCATTATAGCGATTTGCACGCTTGTTCGAGCGAGTGATGACAATCGTTTCATCCCTACCATATCGGTCGTAGCACTCTTGCAGCTTCTCGAGAAACTCGCCACCCTCGACAGCCTCGAAGTCGGGATAACTCATGTCGAAGTGCGGAATCTCATACAACCCATTCTCGAGCATACAGCGCACCATCGTAGCATTGAAGAGTATGCCCGAATCGCACTCCTGGCGCACCACATCATCCATCGAAGCATACTCGACCTCACCATACGGCAACAGTTCCGCAGGGTCGAGCGCAGGGCTATGGTCGGCACCCACTGGTGGCAGCTGGGCATTGTCACCAACCAGGATAAGACGACAACGACGACCCGAGCGCACATATTTAATAAGGTCCTCGAGCAGCGAACCGCTCCCAAAGGCCGAATCGCCCACCGAAGAGCCATTCGAGAGCATCGAAGCCTCATCCACGATGAATAGCGCATCGCTCTCGCGATTGAGGTCCAGCGAGTAGGTCGACTCATAGGAGGCGTTTGTTCGTTGGCGATAGATGCGTTTATGGATGGTTTGCGCCTTCTGGTTGCAATATCTCGACAACACCTTTGCGGCACGGCCCGTCGGTGCAAGCAGTATCGACTTGATACCAAATGACTTAAGCGCAGCCACCAATGCTGCAATAACCGTAGTTTTGCCCGTTCCGGCATATCCGTTAAGGATAAAAATACGCGAAAAATCATCGCCTGAAATGTAATCTGCGAGCTGTTCGATAATTTTTTTTTGACTTTGAGTTGTTTCGAACGATATTTTTGCGTAAATTTGGGTCGCGATTGTCGTGTTAAGCATTTTGCGTAGTAAATTTGATACAAACTTAATAACAAATACTTAAAATGAAAAAATTAATTCAATTTCTTTTGGCGCTCGTAATCGCAGCACTGATTTTTGTAGTCTATTTGCAGATTTCAACCCCTATTCGCTTCGAAGACGAGCAGAAAGCACGCGAGAAGGTAGTTATCGAACGTCTGAAGGACATTCGTACAGCTCAGCGTCAGTTCAAGAGCAAGTATCAGCGCTTTACTGCTGATTTCGACACGCTCATCAACTTCGTACTCTATGAGCAGATTGAGGGCGAGCGTAAGATCTACGATGAGGATGACTCAATCGGTATGGCACGTCTGAAGAAGCTTCGCAAGAAGAACGTAGAGAAGTTCACCTACTCGGTTAAGGACTCGATGTTCAAGCACCTCACCCCCGAGCAGGTGGCTGAGTTGCGCTACATCCCCTTCACCAACAACCAGACACAGTTCCTTCTCGACGCAGGTAGCCTTATGACCGAGTCGAAGGTTGTGATCCCTGTTGTTGAGTGCAAGGCTCCCTACATCGCATTCCTCGACACGGTTGCTTATCGCCAGGAGATTATCAACCTCGTTGACAACTGCATGAATAACCTTGACAAGTATCCGGGCATCAAGTTCGGTTCGATGGAGGGCGGTAACAATGAGGCAGGTAACTGGGAGTAATTCTACCTCGACCGACAAGAAAGTGTCCATTCAGCTTCGGTTGGATGGGCACTCTTTTTCTCGCGACATTCTACTCGCTGAGGTAGCCGAGAAGAGCGTGGCGAGGGCCGGTGCCGAGGCAGATGCCAAAGAAGAGGGCATTGTCGAGGTTGAGTTGCTGACGGCCAAGACCATAATGGTCCCCGAAGAGTGTTTTGAGCCCGACTTGGCAGCCAAGCTACTACGCATGTCGGGCATCATCTGCTCCGACGAGGAGTTGCCGGTGTGGAGTCGGCCTTGCGATGGTGCTGTTGCTGTGATGGCGTTAAACCGAGAGGTTGCCCAGGTACTCAACGAGAGCTTTGGGGCTTGCGTGGAGTATAGCTCCCCTATCCTCCGCCAATGCACCGTTCAAAGTCAAGGTCAGGAGAAAGGTAGCGGTAAAATCGAGGGCGTAGGCCCATACCTATATATATATAGTGACGGCAATGTGGCCTATTTCAAGCTCTATGAGGGGGCGAAACTCCGCCTGTGCGAGGTGATATCCCTCACCGGAGAGGATGACATGCTGTGCATGGTCGAGAGTATCATCCGTGAATGCAGCCTTGCGAAGCCCACAATCTTTGTCGAGGGCACGAGCACGGATGGCGTTATAAAACTACTCAAACAATACCATAAAGTTCAAAAATGCGAATAATAAGCGGCAAATACCGAGGGCGAACAATCAATCCGCCCAAGAACCTCCGCGCACGTCCCACCACTGACTTTGCCAAGGAGAATCTCTTCAACGTACTGACCAATATGGTCGATTTCGAGGAGTGCGACATCCTCGATCTCTTCGCCGGCACGGGCTCCATCAGCTACGAGTTCGCATCGCGAGGAGCGCGTAGTGTGACATCGGTGGAGATCAATCCGGTCCATTTCAACTTTATCCGTTCGACTGCTCGCGAGCTGGGATTTGAGAATATGTTTGTTGTGAAGGCCAATGTTTTTCTCTATCTGAAGAGCGTTTCCAAGCAGTTTGACTTGATTTTTTCGGATGCGCCCTACGATTTGGAGGGCAGCGAGAAGGTCGTAGATGCGGTTTTCGAGAAGGATTTGTTGCGCGAAGGCGGAATTTTCATCTTTGAGCACTCCGCAAAGCAAAATTTTTCTTCACATCCAAATTTCTATCAATTAAGAAGTTACGGAAGTGTGCAATTTTCTTTCTTCAAAAAGTGAAAAAAAAATTTGGAGATTAAAAATTTTGTACTACCTTTGCATTCGCAATCAGCAATTGGTGTGTTAGTTCAGCTGGTTAGAATACGTGCCTGTCACGCACGGGGTCAGGGGTTCGAGTCCCCTACACACCGCAAAAGACAACCTAAAAAGGTTGTCTTTTTTTATTCTCTATTTTCTATTCTCTGTACTCTGTACTCTGTTCTCTGTTCTCTATACTCTGTACTCTATTCAGAAAAGGGGCTAACGACCCAAAATATCAAACCGCCAGGTCACGCCGAGGCGGAGTTGGTGGTAGGGCCAATCCATGAAGCCCACCTGATGCGACAGACGAATCGACCAATCGCCCAAAGCATACGAAAGGTTGGTCTTGAGCGTCATCGGGCGGTCGCCCTCGCCCTCCCAGCCGACATAACCTCCAAGGCAGGTATCCACGCAGAAGCGTTTGTAGCCCCACTTCAGCAGAGCTCCATACATCACCGCATCGTTCTGACGCCCATTATCGGTCTGCCAACAGAGAAATCCGGTCGACACCGCTACGCGCAACTCTCCCCCACGTCCCTCGTTGATAGCAATACCTCGCCCCACAGCCACATCGAAAAAGTAGCCCGGAGCATCGTAGCATCGCCCCTCGGCAAAGCGGTTGGCCGAAGCCGTCTTGAGTGCTGCACGCACCGACATATCGCAGTGGTGACGCTCCTGGCTCAAGATGCGGATATCGGCCGACACGTAGGCATCGCCCGAGTCAAACCCCTGCAGAGAGCCGGCATGAGGCAGTCTGCGCAATGCATTCACCTCGGCCGAGGTATGGAAATACTCAAATATAGGCATCCACACCGCAAGATTTGCCTTGCTCGTAAAGAGCGGGATGGTCAACTTGGCAAACACGTCGCCCGTGATATCATCGGCCACCGAGCCGGTAGTCGTGCCGAGGAAGCAATCCCCATATAGCTCCAATCGCAGCTCTGCCGAGGTGCGACCATCGAGCATATCGGGCACAGGGAAGGCATTTGGACCAAAATAGGCAGGCCCAATCTTCGAAGGAATGCTCAAGTTCGGGCGCTCGATAGTGGTCTGCGCATATAGACCACTCGACACCAACAACGCAAGCACAACACCCACAAGTCGTAGATAGAGTTTCATTTGGAGTCTTGGATTAGTAGAGATTTAAGGGTTTGTCGGGGTTTATATAGGGGTTCGTAGGGGCTCTTATAAGTTATATTGTAGGGGTTAGAGGATGGGCAAGGGTTAGAGGGGTTAAGCATCCGATTATCCGATAATCACATAGGTCAAGACCGAGAGCGTCGTCAATGTAAGTCCCACAGCCGTTGCGTATGGAATCATCTTCAAATTCTCTTTGATATTCAGCTCAATAGCACCTCCCGTAGCGTGGAAGAATGAGCCATGAGGCAGGTGGTCAAGCACCGTTGAGCCGACATTAACCAGCGCAGCACCCCACACAGCCGAGATACCCGAGGAGAGTATTGCCGGAGCAAACGATGCGGATGCTATGGTAGCACCGGCCGTTGTTGATGCCGTAGCCGCCGACATCACCACACCTGCCAAAGGCGCAAGCAGCAGTCGTGCCGCCTCGCCCTGACCCAATGCCGCTATGAGCATATCTGTCAGAGATGAAGCCTTGATAATGCCGGCAATAGCACCCGTGCTGACAAGAAGAACAGCCACCACCGACATCTTCTCAAGCCCGTAGCCGATACTCTCTGCAGTGCGTTCCCAGCGACGTGTTGCGATAATGCCGACAATGCCGCCCACCGGCAACGCAATGAGTGGATCGATGGTCACCCCTGCAATCGGGCGCAGTGCCAACAACACTATCACCGTGAGTGGCCCCGCTATAGATGCCCAGAACGAAGGTAGCTTCTCATCGCCTTCGCCTTGCACCGACACCGCCGACACCCCCGTCGAGCTATATCGGCTATTCATCAGAGGAACAATCAGATAGACCGTAACGATAAGCCCCACCACAGCCGGAATGATATTCACCGCCATGACCGACGAGAGCGGAGCATCGAAATTCTCGGCAGCGATAATCGTATTGGGATTGGGCGAGATGATGTTACCACACTTTCCGCCACCAACCATCGCCAGCAGCAACGGGAACTTCGAAATGCCCATACGCTCGGCTATGACAATCGCTATCGGAGCAACGGTAATCACCGCCACATCTATAAAGACACCCACGCCCGTAAGCAACATTGTCGATAAGGCCAAGGCAAGAAAGAGATGACGCGAGCCGAGCCGATTGATGATGGCATGAGAGATCGAAGCGGCCGCTCCGGTCTTA